>CALMPB010000170.1 GCA_937871985.1 uncultured Burkholderiaceae bacterium | reverse complement strand
TTTTATTGTGCTTGCAGTGTGCGGGTCAGACGAATTCGTCGACGTTGCCGCCCAGCATGCCATTCGGCGAGCGGCTGGAAGAGGAGCTTGCCGACGCCTCGGACACGCTTTGCGCCGCGGAACTGACCGCGCTCTTGGCCTGCTCGGTCTGCAACTGCGCAAGCTGGGCCTGCAGCATGGTGATTTGCGCCTGGATGAGCTGGGCTTGGTCCTGGCTGGCCTGCGACGAGTCTTTCTGCAAGCCGGCCAGTTTTTTCTCGAGCGCGCTGATCTGCTTTTGCAGCGCCGCTATTTGCGAGCTGTTGTCGCCGCCCGTGCTGCCCACCGACGCCGCGGCCGAACTGATTGCCGATACCATTTCATGTTTCCTTGCTGTATGCATGACGATGCATGCGTCCGGGCCCGGCGAAGCCTTCCGGCCGGGAACCGCGTAAAGCGCGAACCGCGGTTCGTGTTTTACGCAAGCGCAAGCCGGCCGGAAAAAGGAAGCACGCCGTTCGACTTTACAGCTTGAACAGGTTTACGGCATTGGTTCGCCCAATCTTTAGCCTGTCGGCCTCGCTGATCGAAGTCGCGTCGAACCAGTTCGCCGCATGATCGATGTTCTCGAACGGCCAGTCCGTGGAAAACAGGATGCGGTCGGCGCCGATTTCAAGAATGGCGTCGATAAGCGTCTGCGTGCGGAAATTCCCCGAGGTCGTCAGATAGAAGTTTTCCTGGAAGTATTCGGCGAACGTCCGTTTGGCCGGGTAGCCCTTGGGCGCATCGGTCCAGCCATTGCGATTGTCGATACGCCACATGCTGTACGGCAGGCCCTCGCCCATATGGCCCAGAATGATCCTCAGGCGCGGATAACGGTCGAACAAGCCCGAGCCCATCAGGCGCAAGGCATGAACAGCCGTTTCCTGGCCAAACGCCCAGGTCGGGCCCAGCAGCCAGGGATGCCCCTCGTAGATTTTGGCCCGCGACAGAAGGGGATTGCGGGGGTGCAAATAAAACGGCACATCCAGTTCCTGCACGGTTTTCCAGAAGCCGTCGAACTGCGGGGCGTCGTAATACACCACGTTCTCCGGGGTATCCACTTGCGAAAAGCCGTTGACCAGCGTGCCGCGAAATCCCAGATCCTTGACGCAGCGCTCCAGTTCCCGGGTGGCCCGGTCGGGATCCTGCAACGGCAGCGCCGCCAGGCCCTGGAACCGGTCGGGGCGCTTGGCCACCTGCTCGGCAAGAAAGTCATTGGCCCGCGTGGCGATCTCGCAAGCCTTGGCCGTGTCGTGTATGGCTTGAACCGCCGGCGCATTCAACGAAAGCAGCATCATTTCCATGCCGTATTCGTCCATCAGCCGCAAGCGGTATTCCTGAATGTCGAGCAAACGCTTGCTCAGCTCTTGCCAACTGTTGTCCGGAAGGAATCCGGCCGAATCGTTCAATGTTTCGGGAATGGCAAAGTGTTCCTCCAGACCTATTTTTCCTTGCATGACCAGCTCTCCTTTGAGTTCGGATAGTGCTACCAAAATTTTCGGCGGATGCCGCTGCCGGATTCCGCCGCCGCAAATAAAAACCGGATGCTAATACTGCCCCTTGGGCTCCAGGCCAAGCATTTGCTGGCCCACCATGGACGATACCGCGTCCCAGTTGAGGCTTATGTGCTTGGCAATGGCATTGCCGTCGCGCCAGAAGCGCTGGATAGGCTGGTCCAGCGCCAACCCGTTTCCACCCACATTGTCGAACACCGCGTTGATGGCGTCGCGGGCCATGCGGGCGGCAAACGCGTGATCGCGCCGGTTCCGGATCCGGGTGGCAACGTCGATGGGGAGCCCCTGCGCCGCCATTTGCTCGACCTGCGCCGTATCGCGGTAGACAAGCAGGCGCGCGGCATCCAGCAGGGCTGTCGCTTCCGCCACACGGGACTGAACCGGGAAGAACTCGCGCAGCTTGCCGCCTCCGCCCGCCACGGCGCCGCGCGTCACCCTGACGCCCGCTATATGCATGAACTCGTCGATGGCGCCTTGCGCGGCGCCCAGAATGGGCGCCACCAAACATACCGGCACGGCCGAAAGAAACGGTATCCGGTATATCGGATTATCGTTGGTCAACGAGCCGGGCGGGTGGTTGGACGAAGCCTGGGCGAAGGTCAGTTTGCGATGGCCCGGCACGAACACCGGCTTTTCGATCCATACCGTCTTGGAACCCGTGCCCGCCTGGCCGGCGGTAAACCAGTCGTCGTCGATCTCCCAGTCGGATCTGGGCACCAGCAGGAATCCCGCGTGCTTTTCCGGTATTTCGTCGTCCGGCGGGAAGAATACGCCAATGAACGCCCATGAGGAATTATCGATGTTGGACGACCAATGCCATTTTCCCGACACCATGTAGCCGCCGTCGACCTTCTGGGCATCGGTCACCGGCGCATACGAACCGCACAAGATGGCATCCGGATTCTCGCCCCAGACATCCTCCTGCGCCTGCAAGGAACAAGTACCCAGCAGCCACTGGTGCACCATGCCCAGTGAGCAGCCCCAGGACGACGAGGGGCAGCCGCGGGCCAGCTCGCTGATGATGTCGATGAAAGGGGTGAAGCCGTATTCATACCCGCCGAACCGGGACGGCTGCATTACCCGGAAGAAGCCCGCTTCGCGGAACAAGGCCGTGGCCTGCTCGGACACGCGGCGCTCCGCCTCCGTGCGGCGCGCGTTCTCCTTCAGATAGCCATCGGCCAGATCACGCGCCCGGCCCAACAGCGTCGCGCAATCGGGAGCGCCCGGGACGGACGTGCGCCGCGCCGGCGTATCAAACCACGCCGCTTCCGGAGGAGTGAAATCGCAGATTTCTGAGTGATTCATGGGTTGCCTCGATGTTTTAGGAATGAATCTGTCCAGCTAATCTAGCTCTTTTTATTTGTATTTTCAAATAAAAATTATAGTTTCATCGCAAATTCAGTGTAAACCCTGAAGGATTCGCGGGCATGCTCCCATAGCTTTGCAGCCCACTATAAACCCTTGTATTCTCAATGCACTGCACCATTTATCAGGCCAGGGTAAACCCCATGAAACAAAGCCATGACTCTTTCTTTGGTTTGGAATAAACTAAAAAAACAATTTGCGTTATCAATAAATATTTATCTTGCAAAGCCTGGGGCTTCATAGCCTTGGTCGATGAAAATCACGGAGAAAGTCATGACTCCAGCAACGCATACGGCTATCGCTCCCGTTCCACCCGCTCCCGGCGGCGATCCGGCGGCCATGCACGACCCGCGCGACCTACGCAACGCCCTGGGAAAATTCGCAACCGGCGTCTGTGTCATCACGACCCGCGGCCCGGACGGCAAGCTCGAAGGCCTTACGGCAAATTCCTTTTGCTCCATTTCCCTCGACCCTCCCATCGTGTTGTGGAGCCTGCGCAAAGACGCCGGCAGCCTGTCGACCTTCCAGGAAGCCTCCCACTTTTGCATCAACGTCCTGCACGCACGCCAGGTCGGCATGTCCCGGCATTTCTGCAGCCCCCAATTGAATAAGTTCGACGGCGTGGCGGACGAATTCACCGAAGGCCTGCAAGGCATACCCGCCCTCAAGAACTCTCTCGCCACGTTCGAATGCGAACAGCTCGAACACCATTCCGTCGGCGACCACATCGTTTTTTACGGCGCGGTAAAGCGGTACACCTATTCGCAAGCCACGCCGCTGGCATTCCATTCGGGCGCCTACACAACCGTGCAGCCTTTGTCCGATTGAGCTGCCGTCCGGCTCGCCGGCCGCGCAGCGCAAGCATTATCTATACGGGCCAAATTTATGTGTATTTTCAAATAAATTTATCAAAGAAATTTCATCCAGGAAGCGCATAAAACCCCTTTCGATTTCCAATTCCTCCCTTTATTTAAAAGGATAATACGCCCAAACCATTCCTGTAACCGGCTAAGTGAATTCCCCAATAAAATTTCATTTACAAATAAACAGATAGCCAATAGCATCTACAGATACAAGAAAAAAGTCGTGCACGCCATCGCGAACCGTCCCGTCGACAGCCGCGGCGGCCCAATAAAACGCAACGCATTTTTGCGGAATATCCGCTCAAGGAGACCAACATGTTGAAGGCAATAACAACCGCACTGTTCGGCCTGGCCCTCGTGCAAGGCACGGCCCAGGCCGACGACTCCATCAAGATCGGCTTCGTCGCCAGCCTGTCGGGCAGCCAGGCCGTACTCGGAAGAGATCTGCTCGATGGCTTCAATCTTGGCCTTAAATCATTGGGCGGCAAGCTGGGCGGGCATACCGCCGAGGTCATCGTCATGGACGACCAGGGCAAGCCGGACGTCGGCGCCCAGGCGGCGCAAAAACTCGTCGAGCGCGACCGCGTTCCCATCGTGACGGGTATCAACCTCTCCAACGTGCTGCTCGCCGCCGTGCCCAAGGTGCTCGATGCCGGCAAAATCTATATCAGCCTCAATGCCGGGCCATCCGAACTGGCCGGCCGCGACTGCTCGCCCCATTTCTTCAGCATCGCGCACCAGAACGACACCGGGCCCGAAACCCTGGGCCTCTACCTGAACAGCATCGACGTCAAGAACCTATACATCATGTCGGCCAACTTCGCCGCGGGCAAAGACATGGTCTCCGGGCTCGAACGAACCTACAAGGGCAAGGTCGACGCCACGGTCTACACGCAATTCGGGCAGCTCGATTATTCGGCCGAACTGGCCAAACTGCGCAGCGTCGATCCCAAGGCCTTGTTCACGTTCTATCCAGGCGGCATGGGCGTCAACTTCGCCAAGCAAATGGATCAAGCCGGCCTGAAAGGCAAGATCCCCGTGTATTCCTCCTTCCTGCCCGACCAGGACTCCCTGCCCGCCATGGGCGATGCCGCGCTGGGCATGGAATCGACCGGCTACTGGAGCGTCAAGCTCGACAACCCCCTGAACAAGCAATTCGTGGCCGATTTCGAGAAAGCCTACAACAGGATCCCCTCGACCCGGGCCGCCGTAGGCTATGACGGCGCGCGCATCATCGATGCGGCCCTGAAGGAAAACGGCGGCAAATTCGGCTCGGCGGACGCCTTCGCCAAGGCCATGCACAGCATCGACTTCAAGTCCGTGCGCGGCAGCCTGAAATTCAACACCAATAACTTCCCCATCCAGAACTTCTACCTGTTCAAGGTCGAAAAGAACGACAAGGGTCAATTGGTGAATGCCGTGGTCAAGACCGTCGCCACCGCCTACGCGGATTCCTACGTAGGCCAGTGCAAAATGCCAAAGCCCTGATCCACGACGCGAACAGATAGCGAACCGATATCATGACCCTCTCCCTGTTCATCGAACAAGCGCTCAATGGCTTGCAATTCGGAGTCATGCTGTTCCTGATCGCCGCGGGGTTCACCCTGGTGTTCGGCATCATGAACCTGGTGAACCTTGCGCACGGCTCCTTCTACATGATCGGGGCCTACCTGTTCGCCACCATTCTGCAAAGAATCGGCGCCTTCTGGGTCAGCGTGGCGCTGGCGGTCGTGCTTACCGGATTCGTCGGAGCGCTGCTCGAGCGGGTGGCGCTCAAGCCCTTCTATCGCAGGCCCTATCTGGACCAGGTGCTGGCAACGCTGGGGCTCATCCTGTTCTTCAACGAGCTTACCCGCGTCATCTGGGGGGCCCAGCCGCTCAGCGTCCCGCTGCCCGCGGCGCTGGCCACCTCGGTGCCCATCATCGGCACCCTTTCCTACCCCACCATCAGGCTCGTCATCCTGGCCATCGGCGTCCTCGTCGCGCTGCTTCTCTACCTTATCGTCGCCAAAACACGCATGGGCATGCTGGTGCGGGCCGGCGCCAGCAACCGCACCTTCATCGGCGCGCTGGGCATCAACGTCAACACGGTTTTCTCCTGCGCGTTCAGCGTCGGCGCGGCGCTTGCCGGCCTGGCGGGCGCCCTGGCCGCGCCCATCCTGGCCGTCGAAGCCGGCATGGGCGAAAGCGTGCTCATCTTCGCGCTCATCGTCGTGGTCATCGGAGGCATCGGGTCCTTTCGCGGCGCCTTCGCGGCGGCCATCCTGGTCGGCCTCATCGACACCTTCGGCCGCCTGCTGCTCTCTCCGCTGCTCGGCGACATTTCCGTATACCTGCTGATGGCGGTCATCCTGTCATGGCGCCCCCAAGGCCTGTTTCCCGCCAATGGATAAGTCGATGCAACTACCACTTCCCAAGCCGTCGAACCGGCTTGCCGCCATCCCCCGGATTCCTCCGGGAATCCTGCTTGCCGTCATAACCCTGACTCTCGCGCTGTTCCCCGTCCTGGCGTACTACCTCGACACCCCGTTCTATGTAACGCTGCTCACGCGCATCATGATCTTCGCCATCATAGCCATAAGCCTGGGCTTCATCCTGGGGTTCGCGGGGCTGGTGTGCTTTGGTCAGGCCGCCTTTGCGGGAATCGGCGCCTACGTGGTGCTCATCATGTCCGACCATGCCCGGAACGGCGTGCCGCTCCTCTCCTGGCCATTCACCATACCCAGCAGCGCCAGCGCATTCATCACCTGGCCGGCCGCCATGTTCGTCTCCGCGTTCGCGGCCCTGGTCATCGGCCTGATCGCCCTGCGCACCCGGGGCGTGTATTTCATCATGCTGACCCTGGCCTTCGCCCAAATGATCTACTTCTTCTTCGTCAACCTGGACGCCTACGGCGGCGAAGACGGCATGCGCCTGCACGACCGCTCCAGCACGGCGGGGCTGCTCAACCTGGACAACCACGTCGTCTTCTACTATGTCACCTTCGTCATCCTGGCGCTCGTCTATATTTTCCTGCGGCGGCTGGTCGACTCTCGCTTCGGCCTCGTCCTGCGCGGCAACCGGCAAAACGAACGCAGAATGGCCGCGCTGGGCTTCTCCTGCTTCAAATACAGGCTTACGGCCTTCGTCATCTCGGGCGCCATCGCCGGCCTGGCCGGCGCGCTCATGATCAACCACGGCAAGTTCATCAGCCCCGCCTTCATGCACTGGGTCCGGTCCAGCGACATCATCGCCATGGTGGTTCTCGGGGGAACCGGCAACCTCATGGGCCCCGTGCTGGGCGCGGCGGCGATCCTGGGGCTCGAAGACGTGCTGTCCAGCTACACCGAGCACTGGCAGCTCGTGTACGGCCCATTGCTGCTCATCTGCGTCCTCTTCGCGCGGCGCGGGCTGTACGGCATTCTTACCGGACGCGGGGGCGACAATGACTGACCTGCTGCGGGTAGACAACCTGTCCAAGCGCTTCGGCGGCCTGCTGGCCAGCAACGCGCTCAACCTTCAGGTGGCCCAGGGCGAAACCCATGCCCTCATCGGCCCCAATGGGGCCGGCAAGTCCACCCTCATGAATCAACTGTCGGGCGAAATCGCCCCCAGCGAGGGCAATATCTTCTTCAAAGGCCAAAACATCACCAGCCTGCCCGTATACGAACGCACGGCGCTGGGAATCGCGCGCTCCTACCAGCTTACGACCATCTTCAATGGCTTTTCGGCCCTCGAGAACGTCATGCTGGCGGTTCAGGCCCACCAGGGCCACAACTTCCGCTTCTGGTCCAATGCACGCAAAGAGCGGCAGCTGCGGGAACCCGCCGCCGAGCTCCTGGCCCGCGTCGGCCTGCAGGAGCGGGCCAATGTCGTAGCCGGCGGCCTGGCCCACGGCGAGCAGCGGCAGCTCGAGCTCGCCATGGCCCTGGCCTCGGAGCCCGAACTGCTCTTGCTGGACGAGCCCCTGGCCGGCATGGGCGTCGAAGACAGCGTCCAAATCATCCAGTTGCTGGAAACGCTCAAAAAAGACCACACCATCCTGCTCATCGAACACGACATGAACGCCATTTTCAGCCTTGCCGACCGGGTGTCCGTCCTGGTGTACGGCACGGTCATTGCAACGGGCTCGGTCGACGAAATCCGGGCCAGCGCCGAAGTCCAGAAAGCCTATCTGGGTACGAAACAGGAAGGGCAAAGGTTCCAGAATGCTTAAAGTCGAAGACCTGCAATCGGGCTATGGCAGAAGCCGCGTGCTGTTCGGCATCTCCCTGGCGGTGGAACGGGGCGAAGTCGTCACCATGCTGGGCCGCAACGGCATGGGCAAGACCACGACCATCCACACGCTGCTGGGCATCGTCCAGCCCACCGCCGGAACCATCCTGTTCGACGGGCAGTCCATAGCTGGCCTGCCGCCCTTTCGCATCTGCCGCCTGGGCATCGGGCTCGTTCCCGAAGGCCGGCACGTCACGCCCAATCTCACCGTCGAGGAAAACCTCGTCGCCACGGCGCGCGGGCCGGGCCCCTGGAACCTCGCGGAGGCCTACCGCATGTTCCCGCGCCTGCACGAACGCCGGCGCTTCATGGGCGGGCAGCTTTCGGGCGGCGAGCAGCAAATGCTGGCCATTTCACGGGCGCTGCTCACCAATCCGCGGCTGCTCATCCTGGACGAAGCCACCGAAGGGCTCGCCCCCCTCATCCGCGAGGAAATATGGCAATGCATCTGGGAACTCAAGAAAAAGGGCCAGTCCATACTCATCATCGACAAGAACATCGACGCGCTGACGCAAATCGCCGACCGGCACTACATCATCGAAAAAGGGCAAGTCATCTGGCACGGAACCAGCGAGCAACTGCAGTCCCACCCCGAACTCAGCCAACGGCACCTGAGCGTTTGAATCCCGGCGCCGCAACGCGCGCCGACGCCGGCCGGCCGCCGCCACATCGGGATACCGGTAAAATCCGGGGCAAGCCGAATTTTATAAGACCACCCGCATGAAAACCGAAAGCGAATTCAAGCTAGACGAATACGCCCTTGAAAAGGCCGTACCCTATTTGCTCAATCGGGCCGGCGTGCGCATCGGCGAAACGTTTTCCAAAGAGCTGGTCAAATTCAACCTCACCCTGCCCATGTACCGGGTGCTGGCTTCGCTGCTGCGCATCGACGCCCAGCGCATGACCCACCTGGCCGAATACACGTCCATCGACATCTCCACGCTTTCCCGGCTCGTCGCCTCCATGGAAAGAAAAAACCTGGTTCGCAGGCAGCCCGGCGAAACGGACAAACGATCGGTGCATGTCATGCTGGAGGAAACCGGCAGGGATCTGGCCATGCGCGTCGCCCCGCTTGCCGACCTGTACGAACGCGTAGCCCTTGCCAACATCTCGGCCGACGAAATCGCCACGCTCAAACGGCTGCTCGTGCAAATCTACGACAATATCGGTTCCCTGGGCACTCCCTGAACGCCCCGCCCCTCCACGACTTCTCCCCAAATCCAGCCACGGCGTACCCCGCAAAGGCAGCACGTCGCCCGGATTATCAACGCTCGCTCCCAGCAGTTGCTAGAATGGATGTAAACACATAAACACCATCGAGGGCGAGACATGGCTGCCAAAGTATTTCTGGACTACGACCAAGAAGCGCTGGATCGGGCGTTCGATCAAAAAGTATGGGCGCCCGACGGCGCCAAGAATCTCGAGCACTACAAAGCCCTGGGCGAACAGGCGCGGGCCAGCCTTCCCTGCAAGCTGAATCTCCAATACGGCAACGGCCCCGACGAGTTTCTCGATATGTTCCCCGCCGGCCCGGCCATCGCCCCCGTGCACATCCACATCCACGGCGGCGGCTGGCGCCTGCTGCGCAAGGAAGACGCCTCGCACGCCGCAGCCGCCATCACCCAGACAGGCATGCATTACGTCGCGCCGGACTTCAGCGCCCTGCCCAGCCGGCGCCTGCCGGAAGTCGTCGACCAGTCGGCGCGGGCCGTGGCATGGGTTCACCAGCACGCCCGGGAACTGAACATCGACCCCGACCGCATTTTCATTTCAGGCCACTCCTCCGGCGGGCACGTATGCGCCGTGCTCCTGACCTTGGACTGGTCGAAATACGGCCTGCCGCCGGACGTCATAAAGGGCGGTCTGTGCATCAGCGGCATGTACGACATGGAACCGGTACTGCTGAGCGCGCGGCGTTCGTATGTCGAGCTCGATCCCCAGGAAGCGCGCACGCTCAGCCCCGTGGCAATGCACAAGGCCATCCACTGCCCGGTCAGCATTGCCTACGCCCAGAACGACAGCCCGGAATTCATCCGCCAGGCCCGGCAATTCGCTGACGTCCTGGCTGCCGCCCGGCAACCCTGCGAACTGATCCAGGTTCCCGACACCAACCATTACGAAATCATCGGTCGGCTGGCATCGCTTGCGCAAACATGCCGCGCATTCGCGCCGGGCTTTGCCAACGCCGAAAGGCCTTGACCCCATCCACCACATTTCAGGAGCATTCACCATGGCACGCCTGCGGCATTTTGCAATTTGCGTCAGCGACCTCGAAGCGGCGGCCCGCTTCTATCAAACGGTTTTCGGACTGGAGCGCGTCGGCGAAGAAACCCTGGACATCGGCTCGGGCATCTACCTGAGCGACGGCGTCGTCAACCTGGCCCTGCTCAAGGGCACCCCGGGAGCCAGCAGCAGCGACTTCGTCGGCGCGCACCACTTCGGCTTCATCGTCGACGATACCGAGGCCATGAGAAAAGCCATCGAAGAAAACGGCGGCTCGTTCTTCTTCACCCTTGGCGACCCGGCCAAGCAGAATTTCGAGCTCAAGTTCAAGGATCCCGACGGCATCATCTTCGACATTTCCGGCAAGGGGTGGCAGGGCACCGG
>CALMPB010000169.1 GCA_937871985.1 uncultured Burkholderiaceae bacterium | reverse complement strand
GATGGATTCCGCCTCGCCCAGCGCAATCAGCGCGGGCCACAGCACCACACTGGGATGGCCGCGCAACGGCGAAGTCACATCGTCGTAGTCCAGCACGTGCGCGGCGACGCCGTTGTAGAACGCCGCGGCTTCCGCAGTCGCGCGTCCGGGGCAGCCCCACAGCGATGCGTCGCCCCCGGCGCCCAGCGTCGCCAGATAGGCCATTGCGCGCAACGATGCCGGTTCGCTCTTGCCAGCCACACCCACCGCATAGGTATCCAATAGGGAGCGCGCGCATTGATGGCGCAGCGCGGGAGTCAAGGAGTCGAGGTTAAATGCAGCGGAAAATGTCCCGATCTGTTCAGACGGCGTCATACGACTTCCCTTGTTTTTTCAATAGTCCATAATTTGGACGGCCGTGTTTTGATTAGGATTACACGCCGCCCAAATGCTAGCGGGAGATCATGAAACTCGCGCCCCTCCGGCGTCCATATAGTGAAATAGTTTGGACCCGAGGCGATGGAAGATGTCGTTGAAACCCAATTGGGCCGCCCCCGTGGGCGTTCCGTTACAGCGGCGAAAGCACGAGTTTGGAAGAGATAAGTCCGCTGCTGATCATGCGCGGCTTCTCATACCGGGAAAGCTGCCAAACTCGACCGCCCGCTCGGCGAGCGCTAACACATTCGCGTGTCGCAATATCCGGGCATGAGGGGGTCACGTAGACGCGCGACCCGGCGCAGATCATGAGCGTTGGGGAATCCGTGATGGCGCTGACCGCTGCGAACGCGGCCCCAAGAGTCTTCATTGAAGTCGACCTCGACGGCGGACGCCAGCCGATGCCAGGCGCTCGTGCACCGGGCGGGATCTAACGCACCGCGGAGTTTTCAATTCCGCTCTTCGGGCGCGGATCAGTCGACCTCAAGACAGTTCTGTTGTGCCGGGTGCTGAGCCGCAGCAACATCAAGGCACGGCGCAGGACTTGCAGTCTGGAACGCGTCTCGGCGCGCGCTGACCGCGTTGATGTCTCACTATGTGGATCGAAAAGCGCTGCAAATCGGTATTCAAGCAGCTCTCTGGCGCTTAGAGTACAGCCTTCGCCAGTTCCAACAAAGGCGAGCGAAGCTTCACCCGTGACATGGCGCATGTCGGTTTGGCCGGGACGTTTGGCGACCAGGGCATCGGTCGCAGCGGAACCTGCTCAAGGCCGATACGGACTTGCCTCGCTCCGGTCCGCACCGCGCGCCGGATCAAACGTAAAAACAGTTCATCAGAGTGAGGTCCACCATGCCCCTATCGAAAGACACCATCGACTTCGTGCTGATGCGAGGCGGGACGAGCAAGGGAGTATTCCTTCGCGAGCAAGACGTCCCCGAGGACCGCCAGGCGTTGACCCGTTTGCTGCTCGATCTGTTCGGCAGTCCCGACCGGCGTCAGATCGACGGACTGGGCGGGGCCGACAAACTGACGAGCAAGGCCGCGATCATCGGCAAGGCGAAACGACCCGACAGCGACGTCACGTACCTGTTTGGCCAAGTGGGAACGGTCGCGCCCGAGGTTGACTTCAATTTGAATTGCGGGAATCTGACCGCCGCGGTTGGCGTCTACGCGGTAGAGCAAGGTCTTGTCGCCCCCGAAGAAGGTCGCACCTTGGTGCGCGTGCACAATCTGAACACCGATTGCATGGTTCACGTTCGCGTGCCTACGTCCGGCGGAAAAGTACAAACCAAGGGGGACCTCGAGATCGGCGGCGTGCCTGGCACTGGCGCCCCAATTGAACTGGACTTTTCACGGGCCGTCGGCGCCATCACAGGCAGGCTGCTACCCTTTGGAGAACCCCTAACCCGGCTGGACGTTGCTGGCGTTGGCAGCATCGAGGTGTCGGTCGTGGATGGCGCAAACCTGGTTATCTACGCCCACGCCGGCGCTTTCGGATTGACAGGCATGGAGGATCCTCAGCGGATCGATGGCGACGCCGACCTCAAGGCGAAAATGGATTTGGTCCGCAAGGCAGTAGCGTACCGGCTCGGTCTGGCGGATTACTGGAACGCCCGAAGCGCCCCTTCGACTCCCATGCTCGTATTGCTCCAGCGCCCTCGGGAATATTTGACCTGTACCGACGGCAAACGCATCAGCGGCGATTCTCACGACCTGCTCTGCCGCCAGTACGCATCCGGCTCGGCAAGCAAGACCCTGGCGGGCACCGTTACCGCCACGACTGGAATTGCCTGCAATCTGCAGGGCACGATACCCGCGCAGTTGTGCGGCGGCAATGTCGCCCGCCCTCTCGCATTCGGTCATCCTTCGGGCCTCATCCACGTCGACGCAAGCGTCAAAAGGCTTGACGGAGACTGGCATGTCGAACGCGCCGGAATACTGCGCACCGCACGTCGCCTGGCCGAGGGCAAGGCATATCTGCGTGGCGCGGATATGTAAGATTCAGTCCTGTCACAGCGACGCCGGTGCCGCGCGAGTGCGTGCCGGAGAGTCGAGTCCTGGATGATGCTTCGCGAACCAATCGCTGGATCGGTTCATCTGCTCAGCTTCGCGCTTGTTGATTTCGGCGCGGGTACCCAAGGTGAACGCACACGACCTGCTGAATGCCATCAGGCATCGTTTCGACGAAATCGAGTCCGAACTGGATGAGCTGACCCAACTGAGGGACAAACCTGGAGGAACGGTCCGCATCGCCTGCGGTGATCACATTCTTCGAACCACCATCCTACCGAAGCTTGCGCCGCTGCTGCGTGAGTATCCCCACATCAAGATGGAGTTCGACGTGAATTACGGTTTTCGGGACATCGTAGCCGACCGCTTCGACGCGGGCGCACGTCTGGGCGCCACCATCGACAAACATGATAGCCGCGCCCATCGGGCCACCGTTACGCATGACGATTGCCGCGTCGCCCGAATACTTCGACGCCTGCCCAAAACCGAAGGAACCACATGATTTTCCGGGCCTGAATTGCATCAACATGCGCCTGCAGACCAGCGGGGATCTATGTCTGGGACCTCTTACGCCGCGGTCAGCAGCTGAACGTTCGAGTGGACGGACAGCTCATTTTCAACACAACCCCCAACATGGTTGATGCCGCGCTTTTGGAGTTGGGCATTGCCGCATTGTGGTCAGTGGCCGCTTCCGGCCAGAAGCAGACATACGAATCTATCAAGCGACGGTGATGCTGGCTAAAACGCCGTCACGGAGGACACAAAACGTGCCAGTGGAGTGTTCTCCGCTGTTTCGCGCCAGATCAAAGTCAGCGGAATGGTGAACGCCGATGCTTCGTCCAGCTCCCGGTAAACCACGCTGTCTTGGTGCAGGGCTTGCAGCGCTGCCGGCAAAATGGTAATTCCGTGTCCAGCGGCGACCATGGTGGCAGCGGAGAGCAATCGCGGAACGGTCGCCGTTGCTCTGGGACTGAATCCCTGCTTATGACAAGCGGCGGACAATACGTCCAGCACGCCGGGGCCATCCGGGCTTCGGTACAGCACGAAGGGTTCCGTTGCCAGGTCTTTCAATGCGAGCGGGGTGCTGGTATCACTCAGCCTGTGGCCTCGGGGCAAGGCAACCACCACCGCTTCTTCATCCACCACCATGGCTTTCAGCGGCAGGAAACTGGCCGCTGGCGCACGCACGAATGCAGCATCTATTTCTGCGCCTTTGACGGCCCGAAAGAGTGCGTCAGTGGTGTCTTCACGCACATCCAATGTCACATGCGGATAGCTCTCGCCAAACACCCGCAGCACGCGAGGAACGAATGGATGGAGGGCTGCCGAACTCGTGTAAGCAACTTTCAAATCTCCCAAGTACCCGCGAGCTGCATGTTTGACTCTGACGACGGAGTCTTGTGCCGCCGCCAGGATCTTTCGGGCGTCCTGGAGAAATATCTCTCCCGCTGCGTTGAGGCGAACACTGCGCGGGGTGCGCTCGAACAATTCCACGCCCAACTCGCGTTCGAGATCGCGAATTTGCTGACTGAGCGGGGGCTGGTTGATTCCCAGTCGTTCGGCCGCCTCGGTGACGCTTTGCTCCTCGGCAACGGCAACGAAATAGCGAAGGTGACGTAGTTCCACAGAGGGCCCATTTTTGAAGACTTAAAACATCTTCTTTTGGTATCAAGCAGATATTTTACATTTTCTTCGCCGAGGCCTAGCATTCGTTCACATTCGACTGAAAAGCAAGGAATGAACGATGCCGATTGATTTTCACGCCAAACAAAATCGCTACACCTACTCTGGTCGAGACGCCGACAATGCCTGGGCGCACGCCATCAAGGCAATCGTTGTCCCTCATGGCAAGCGTGTGGCGGATATTGGCTGTGGTGGTGGAATTTACTCGCTTGCCTGGCACGTATTGGGGGCAGCAAAGGTGACAGGAGTCGACTTCTCGGCCGAGATGGTGGCAGCCAGCCAAGAGCGCGCAGCAGGCATGGAAAACCTCCGATTCGTGCAGGGCGATGCAATCCAGACTGGGTTGCCGTCGGGCAGTTACGATATTGTGTTTCAGCGTGCACTGATCCATCACCTCGCGAGCTATGACGCCTGCTTCGCAGAAGCTCGCCGCTTGCTGGCTCCCGGGGGCATGTTGATCATCCAGGACCGCACGGTGGAGGATGTCAATGTCGCGGGCTCCAAGGAGCATTTGCGTGGCTACTTTTTCGACCGCTTTCCCAAGCTCAGAGCTATCGAAGCAGCACGCAGGCCTGCGCCTGAGAAGGTGATCACAGCCTTGAGGGCCAATGGCTTCTTGGAGGTCTCCAGCACTTCACTATGGGAGACGCGTAAAACTTATGAAGGCATTGAAGCGCTGTCCAGCGACCTGGCTGCGAGAACAGGCCGGTCCATTCTCCATGATCTGTCAGATGAAGAATTGATGGCTTTGATTGACTACATCCGAAGCCATTTACCCGAACGAGGCCCGATCATCGAAAAAGACCGCTGGACCTTATGGGCAGCGCAATAGCCAGTGGTTCAGGCAACCGATGATCAACGAGTTTATATGCAGCCCGCTCCTAGCGGAGCACCATTTGCATGCAACTCCACCTCAATGACTGTTCAGGGCCGAGAGCGGCCAGACACGACTGGCGCCTTCCGCGACGAAGTTGCCGTTCGAATGTCGATGCGGCGCCAATCGCGAATGTCGGGCGCAGGCCGGGAACGGACATAGTCAACGCCAAGCAAGTCGCCAGCCGACATGCTGTATGGATCGGTCGGCGCCGTCAAAAAAGGCGAACTTCGCAATAAACGCGATTAAATCAGCGCGACAGTCCAAGCCGGCAGCTTTGGGGCATGCCCGTACGGGCATTGGGGAAGAGACACGGACGTCTCGATCTCTCAGCTATAAGTTGGAAGTTGCAAGAGAAGAATGCCGTGCCTTGTCTGGAAGGCCCGGGCCCCCTGTGGTCAGTGGCCGCTCCGGCCAAAAACGGACATGCCGCTCGCCTTCTTAATCGACGCATGGCCGGATCCGCCAGCCGTCGTTGTGAGGTGTCACTGGTCGAATGAAGCTTCTTCGTTGACAATCTGGATCTTATTCAGGAAACTCGTTTTCGTTGCGCTACAACCATCCAGCGCAAGTTGACGCATGTGCTTTATCCCTCCTGTGTGCAAGGGGCTCGAATCGGCCCACGCCAGACGCAAACGCTAGTACGTTTCTTGGCTGTATTTTGGAGAGTGGCTGCTATGCATCTAAATCGACGCGGTTTCCTGGCGTTTCTGACATCGTTGGCCGCTTACACTCCCAATTGGACAGCAGCGTCGCAATTCAGCCCCAACGCTGAACAAATCGAACAGGCATATCTGTATCTGCTCGGCCGGCTGCTGGTACTGCGGCAAGAGCACACGGACCGCGCCGGGGCTTCATTTTCGTATAACCAGATCAAATACAACCCGCTAGGCTCGGCGGATTTCGTCAATCCCAATTTCGACGTGGCGTATCTGGAAGCCTGGGTAGCAGTGGATGACCGGACGCCCGTCCTGCTGACCGTGCCGCGGATCGAGGGCCGTTATTACACCGCTCAGATCCTGGACGAATGGGGCGAAGTCATTGCCAACATCAACGAGCGTACGTTTCCCTCTCAACCGTTCGGAACCTATGCACTGGTGGCTCCTGGCTGGCAAGGTGACCTGCCTACCGGCGCAGCTCGGATAGAGCTGCATTCCCGCAAAGCCAAGTTGCTTGGCCGCGTAGAGTTGAAGGACGACCCTGAGGGTGCAGTAAAGCTGCAACAGGCCTTCGAACTGAAGACGCTGGGCATCCCTGTCATTCTTCCGCCGCCAGTCGTACCCCAGTTCACCAACAAGGACTTGTTGGGCGTGGCGATATTCGACGATGTCGATGCTCGGATTGGCAGCGCGTTTGACGTGTCTCCAGTGGCCGCACAAATGCAGCAACGGGTGCGCGCGGTGGCCAGGTATGCGTCGTCGTCCGTCGAGGCGCGTTCCGCGGTTGACAAGCAGTTGCGTGAACAGGTGGTCCCGCAGTTCATCGAATATGCCTTCACAAAGAGCGCCCCATATCGCAACCACTGGGTGGGCGGATCTCCTACCGGCAATTACGGCAGCGACTATTTGCTCCGTACCGTGGTCAACTACGCGGGCATCTGGGCCAACACGCGCGATGAGGTGATCTATTTCGTAGCGACGCGCGATGCCAACGAGGCCCCTTTCAACGGCTCAAACAGCTATGTCCTGCATTTTCCCGCCGACAAGCTGCCGCAGTCCGTGGTCGATGGCTATTGGTCGGTCATTCTTGTGAGCGTGCCGGACTATCGCGTAGTGCCTAACGATCTGAAGCGCTACAACTTCAACAACCACTCGAATCTCAAGCTCGAGCCAGATGGCTCTCTGAAGATTGCCATCGGCCCAAAACCGGTCGCCGGGGTGAGTGAAACGAACTGGCTGCCTGCGCCTGACGGCAAACCGTTCTCGCTGACGTTCCGCACTTATGTTCCAAAAGAAGCGGTGAAAACCGGAGCATGGACGCCGCCGCCTGTCACCAAGCTCTGACTCGAAATAAACAGCGTAAAGGAACGACGATGCCGTCAGCCAGAACTTTTACCCTTCTGATCTTGAGTGCGGCATGTGCCGCGGTTGCGTCCGCCCAACCCGTCGAGATTTCTCCGGCATTTTCACGGACCATGCCCGCGGGTCCGATCAAAGGTTCGAAGATCACTGAGTCGTATGCGCGACTCGTTGTGAGGGATGCATACTTCTGGGCATGGCCTCTCGTGAACATGGCGGCACGTCGGGCCTCTTATGCCAAAGTCCCCGAGATGATGTACCTGGGCGCTGCGCCGACAGCGCCCTTGAACCACCTGGCTATGTTGACCGATTATTTCCCTCCCGAAGTGCGGCTTGTTGCGAGCCCAAACCAGGATGTGGTCTACGGCGGGGGATTGGTCGCATTAGATCAATCTCCGGTCGTCATTCAGGTACCGGACTTCGGCGACCGCTTCTGGGTGTATCAGGCAGTTGATTCGCGCACAGATGGCTTTGCGCAACTCGGCAAGATGTACGGTACACAGCCGGGCTTCTATCTGCTTGTCGGCCCTAACTGGTCGGGTGAGATACCCAAAGGCATCACACGGGTTTTCAGATCAACTACGAACACTGGCAACATCGTTCCTAGAGTGTTCATGGACGACACGCCCAAAGATAGGGCCGCAATCCAAGAGGTTCTCAAGGGCATCGTCATGTACCCGGCCGCACAGTTCGACGGCACCATGAAGTCTGTGGACTGGAAGAGCCTTAAGCATGTGCCACAAAATGACGCGGGGGAGGCAGAAACTCAGTGGGTAACCCCAGATAATTTCCTAGATCTGCTGCCCGCGGCATTGGCGGACGCCCCGCCGCTGCCTGGCGAAGAGGCCCGGTATGCACAGGTCCTGTCGGTGCTGGACGCACTGAAGTCCGACCCTGAGCTACGCAAGGCAGCGGTGGATGAAGCCAGAAAGGCGGACACCGAACTTATTGCACCGCTGTTCCAATTCCGAAATTTCGGATTGGAATTACGGCACCACTGGACAACGACGACGAATACAGCCGCCTTTGGCGCGGACTATTTCACGCGAACCGCAGTGGCAAAATCGAACATCTTCGTCAACGCGCCCAACGAGACAAAGTACTTTTACCAAGATCTTGACCAGGGAGGAGCACGCTTGAACGGTGCCAATAGGTACACCCTGACCTTCGCCAAAGACCAGACGCCGCCAGTTTATGGCTTCTGGTCGCTCACTCTGTACAACGACAAACATTTCTTCGTTGCGAACGAAATTAAGCGCTATTCGGTGGGCACAAAGAACAAGGATCTAAAACTAAACGAGGATGGCACATTGACGATCTACGTGCAGGCCGATGCACCGTCAGATTCGAACCGCCGAGCCAATTGGTTACCGGCCCCGAAGGAGGGGGACTTCTCGCTTTATATCCGGGCCTACTGGCCGAAGGCGGCAACAACCGGCGGACAATGGAGCCCTCCGGCGGTGGTGCCAGCAAAGTAGATCAACTCAAGATTTGCTTCGAAGATCCTCACGGCTACGAACGGCCGGTGTGGGTCGGAACGCGTCAATCGCGTCTGGCCCCTCTCAACCCATAGCAATCTTTCGTCGAGACCTAGAACGGACGTCCGGTCTTCGCCGGAAGAGCATTGACCCTATTTAGTCAGAAACAAGACCTGCGCATGGCGCGGCAGTGATTCCGCGATACGCATGCGCAACGTGCAGGTCTCTTTGCATGGCAATGCCCGATTCGCGCAGTGCTAACCCAGACGCTGTTTCCGGGACTTCGTGGCGGCTGACGCCGAGCAACGTAAAATGTCGGGTCTCCAGCCTCAACATGCTTCCCTTATGAACCTTGAACGACTGCGTCGCGAATTTCCCGACTTCGACATAACAACCTTGCCGCCCCTGCCCGAAGGGTATTTCGATGCGTCGAGCTACATCGATGCAGCGCCTTCATTCGAGAACGAGGAGCGCAGCTTGAAAGTGTATGTCGACTACGCCAACTATGCCGACCGCGAATCCGGCAGGAGCCAGCGCTTCTGCGTTTCGCGCTACGACGAAGAAGCGGGTGACTTCGAGGACGTCGCCCTGTCGACTAACGACTGGGCCGAAGTCACGCGCTTCCTGACCGCCTGAACGCCCTCGCCGGGGGGATCGGTTTGCGCTCCGATAGATCGGATGATCCCCCCTCCCCGCGGCTTCTTCGCTCCCGTCGTCTTTCTTGATGCCGACGGCATCCCGCGCTCCTTCAGAGAGAAGGCGGTTGACGAGTCCTTTCGGCTGCTGCCGAACCCGAACCTGTGCATTGGACTCCTGCACGCAATCCGTGGCTTCGATGTCAAACGACGGCTCCTGGCCGGGAACGGGCATGGACTGGGGCAAGCAACTCGAAGCCGCTCGCAAAAGACTCACGCCGCTATCCGGCGTACAGTGCGTCGGCGACATCAGCCACGGTGATCGCTGACCATAAAAATCGATGATTGGCATTTCGATCGAGTCCGTTCCTACACTGACTGCGGCCGGGTGCCCTAGCGCGTCGGCCCTGCCGCCCGGCAGGAATCCAGTCCATTCAAAGAAAGGGGCCGCCTTGAACGCATCGACAGTGAAGATTGCCGTGCTGGACGACTACCAGGATGCCGCGGCACGGTATGCCGACTGGGCCGGTCTTCCTCAAGCGGAAGTGACCATCTATCGGGACCACCTCGCCGATCCGTGCGCCTTGGCCAAGCGTCTGCGGCCTTTTGACGTGGTCTGCTTGATGCGCGAGCGCACGCGCCTGGACGCCACCATGCTGGCCAGGCTGCCAAACCTGAAGCTCATCGTCACGACGGCGATGCGCAACGCGGCGCTGGACGTCGCCGAGGCCCGGCGCAGAGGAATCATTGTCTGCGGCACGGGGGCTCCGCAGAACGGCACGCCTGAGTTGATATGGCTGCATATCCTCACGCTGGCCCGCAACGCCGAACGCGAACGCGCCGGACTGCGCCAGGGGCGCTGGCAGGTCTCGGTGGGCCAGGACCTGCAAGGGGCAACCCTGGGGCTCGTGGGACTGGGGCGCATCGGGCAGCAGGTCGCGCGCGTGGCAAATGCCTTCGGCATGGACATGCTGGCGTGGAGTCCGAACCTGACCCAGGCACGCGCCGATGCCTGCGGAGCGCGATGGGCAAGCAAGGAGGACCTGTTCTCGCGCTCTGACTTCGTCGTAATCGCGATGCAACTGCGGGACAGCACGCGGGGGCTTGTAGGGCAGGCGGAACTTGCCTGCATGAAATCCACCGCGTTTCTGATCAATACGTCGCGTGCGGGCCTGGTGGATGAGGAGGCCCTAATAGGCGCGTTGCGCGAGGATCGAATCGCTGGCGCGGGCCTGGATGTCTTCGAGACCGAACCGCTGCCGCCACACCATCCCGTCCTGCATCTTCCGAACGCGCTGATTACTCCGCACCTGGGCTACGTCACGCATCGGACGTACCGGCAGTTCTATCAGGAGACGGTCGAAGACATACTGGCCTGGCTGCAAGGCCGTCCCATCCGGCAATTGGATCTCGCCTATCAAAGCCAGTAGTGCCGTCCCGACGCATCAAGCCGGGTTATAGGCAACCATAAAAAGATGAGATTGGCGTAACGGAAAGTCCATTCGTAGACTTTGTTGACGATGCCTTTTCGAGAAAGGCACGGATTCGCCTCTGAAAGGGCATGTCGTACCTACCAGGAGACAGGTCGATGAGCATCACCGTCAAACCGCAAGCCTCGGGCTTCGGCGCAGAGATCTCGAGCGTGGATCTGCGGCAGCCGCTGAACGCTGAAACCTACACCGAAATCGAGAGCGCGCTGTCGCGTCACGGCGTCATCTACTTTCGAGACCAGCCGCTGAACGAAGCGCAGCAGGAAGCCTTCATCCGCTGGTTCGGCCCTCCCAATGCGCTTGCGCGTCAGTTGAACAACTCACGGATGAAGAACCCCTACTTCTACGACGTATCCAACGTCGATGAAGACGGCAACATCATGATGGAAGACCACGAACGCAGGCTGTACCTGAAGGCGAACATGTTCTGGCACACGGACATGTCGATGCGCCAGCCGCCGGCCCGGGTCACGGCGCTGAACGCAATCGTGCTCCCCGAGACCGACCCGCCGGACACCGAATTTGCCGACATGCGCGCGGCCTGGGAGGCATTGCCGCCCGATAGGAAACAGACGCTTGAACCGCTGCGCGTTGTCCATAGCGTGTATGCGTCGCGGTCCAAGGTCGGTTACACCAACTTCAACGAAGAAACACGCCAACTCCTGCCGCCCACTGAGCACCCGCTGGTGCGCACGCATGCCGGCTCCGGGCGCAAGAATCTGTACATCGGTGCGCACGCCTCGCATATTGCGGGCATGGACGAGGCCGAAGGCAAAGCGCTGCTTGAAACGCTGACCGAGTTCAGCACGCAGCCTCAGTTCCGCTACGCGCACAAGTGGCAGCCTCATGATCTGCTGGTGTGGGACGACAGCTGCACTCTGCATCGATCAACCCCATTCGACGACCAGAAATACCGCCGGGAACTCCGATGGTGCTCGGCCCGCGAGTTGGAGCCCGTCTGATCATGAAGCTGGCACGGTTTTCTTTGCATGACGAAACCACCGAACGGCTGGGAATCGTAATGGATGCGGACGGTCGCGCGCGTCTTCTGGACGTGGCCGCGCTGCCTGGCGGCAACGCCGGCAGGCTCCTGCCGCGAACGATGATGCAGGCCATCCAGGCAGGCCAGGCGGGGCTCTCTGCCCTGGAGGGCGCCCGCGACTACGCGGCGCGCTACGCCGACCCGGCCTGGTTCCATCACGGCGACGACGTCCGATGGCTGACGCCGGTGCCGCCCCGGTCCTGCATCGCGGCCGGCCGCAACTTCGGCGCACACCGGATGGAGAGCATCCGTGGAAATCCCCAGGCTGGCGCCGGATTTCAGATCGACTTCCCAACCGGATTCATCAAATTGGGCCGCAATCTGGTTGGACACAAGGCCGAAGTCAAGCGTCCGGACGACGTCGAGCAGATGGACTACGAAGCCGAAGTCGCGGTGGTCGTCGGTCAGCCGCTGCTCAATGCCACGCGCGATCAGGCGAAACAGGCCATCTTCGGCTACACGATCATGAACGACCTGTCGGCACGCGAATGGCAGTTCGCCGAAATGCGCAACCTGCTGGTCATGATGGGCAAGAATTTCCCGGGTTTCGGCCCTCTCGGCCCTTGCATCCTGACGGCCGACGAGGTTCCCGATCCCACCGCGCTACGGCTGTGGTTGAAGGTCAACGGCGAACTCCGCCAGCAGTCCGACTGCTCGGACCTGATCTTCCAGTTCGACGAACTGGTGGCGTTCTGGTCGCGCGTCGGCCTGGAACCGGGCGACATCATCAGCAGCGGCACCCCGGAAGGCGTGGCCGTACATCGCAAGCCCGATCCCCGGCCGTTTTTCTTGAAGCCCGGCGATATTGTCCACGCAGGCGTGGACCAGATAGGCGTTCTGGAAACCCGCATCATCTGACAGGCGCATTGAAGCGCCGGCGAAGGAGACATGATGTTGAACTGTAGATTGCTTGCATTGGGCGCCGCCATGCTGTGCGCCAGTACGACCGCTTGGAGCGCGGACCAATTTCCAGCCTTGCCCATCAGGATTGTCGTGTCGACGCCACCAGGCGGGGCCAGCGACACCTCGGCAAGGGTTCTGGCCGACGGCTTGCAGTCATTGTGGAAACAATCCGTGGTGGTCGAAAACAAAACCGGCGCATCCGGCACCATCGGCGCGGCGGTTGTCGCGCGCGCGCCCGCCGATGGCTATACCCTGTTCTTTGGCACCGGATCCACGCACGTGGTCGCGCCCTTGATGCTGGCCGAAACGCCCTACGATCCGGAGCGCGACTTCACGCCCCTGGCCGTCGTGGGATATGCGCCATTCGTGCTATTCGCCCGCGCCGACCTGCCCGCCAACAATCTGCAG
>CALMPB010000168.1 GCA_937871985.1 uncultured Burkholderiaceae bacterium | reverse complement strand
ATGCAGATGTCCCGCTGGCTGGCCGACAAGCAATTGTTTCCCAAGTTCTAAGGGGCGGCTCTTGCCCGCTCTTAGCGCCACATATGCACTTAGCTTGGGTCGCCCTGGATCAGTTTGTAGGCAAGGCCCGCGATGGCAATGTCCTCCAGGCCAATCCCGACAGCTTTATAGACAAAGATATCGTCCTCCGATCCACGTCCAGGAAACCGGCCATTCACGACATCGGCAAGCTCGACCAGTTTGGCCTCGACTCCAGCGATGGGCGCGGCCAGAACGAGATCGCCGGCCTCCTCCAGAACCTGTTCCCTCCACTCGACGACTATCGCTTTGGAACGCACGAGCACATTGTCATCGAGTTCGCGAGTATGAGGCAGACTGGATCCAATAGCCGCGACAAAAGCTCCCGGCCGCAATAATTTTCCGTCGAACAGTGGGGTTACAGAACGCGTTGCCGTAACCACGATATCCGACTCTTGCGCCAATTCGCTTGGCAGAACAGCGCATGTTTCCACACCAGTCGCCGCAGCCACTTGCGCCAATGCCGCAGCACCGGCACGCGACTGATCGAGCAGGATACGCTCGAGGCGAAATGCCGCCGCCAATTGCACGGCATGCTCCAGGCCCTGCATGCCTGTGCCGAACAACCCCAACACCTTGGCGTTGGCTCGAGCCAATTTGCGCGTCATAAGCACGCTGCAAGCTGCAGTTCGGATTCGAGTAATGGCAGTTGCATCCAGAGTAGCCAGAGGATGGCCGTCAACTGCGGAAAAAAGCAAGATCACAAACGAAAACTGGCCTTTTATCGTCGTATATACCTTGGCTCCCGAAATCGATTGCTCTGGAATGACGGCCCCCAGCGTGGATAGTTTGACGCCGCCGGCGTCGATGCGTGTGCGCTTTTGAACGGCCGCCCGTCCTCGCCCAAACGCCGCAAAGGCTGCTTGGAGCACCTGCTGTGCTTGAGGCGCCGTAACCAACTCATCCACTAATGCATCAGAAATATGCAGCATCGCTCGCGCCACTCTTACCAAGATACTTTAATATTGCCCTTGACAAAAGTCTGGCAAGCCATTCGGTAGCCTTTCTCGAAGTCGGCGGAAGTCAGGTGCCGGCGTTCTTTGGGCTTGATTGAATCCGTATTCTCCAGCCCTTCCTCAATCAAGCACTTGCAGGTTCCGCATAAACCACCACCACATTTAAAAGGGATACCTCCTTTTTCGCGCAGCGATACACGTAGTAAATTGCTGTTCTCGGGCACATTGACGACCAGACCGCAATTATTGATGAAAGTAATTTCTATCATGACGTCGTCGTCCCTATCGCCCCCATGCACAGAACCAATTCCGCTTCAATGCTGCCGAACGTCGTCAAATGCCGCAGTTCATTTCTTGCCAGTTCGATCGAATCGAATTTTTCAAGGAACTTCGAAGGCACATCATTGACGATATACGGCGGCTCATCTTCGATAATGCGTACTTTTGCATCACCCTCAATAACCGAAATATGGAAGATCGCCTTCAATATCCCGTACAACCGGTATTCGTAGGACTCGACTATTCGGAAAGGCGCCTTTACCTCCGAATGAAATACGCCTGGTTTGCTGGTAAGAATCACATACATGCCAAATACCTCCTACGCGTCCTGGCTCAACTCGATATCATGCGTCAGCCAAAGTTGGCACGCCAGGCGATACCCTTGCGTCAGGCGTTCGCCCAACTGTTTTTTTTCTTTCCAGTTGGCCACAGGCAAATTTTCCGCACCAGCAATGATGCGGCAAGCGCATTTAGCGCATTTCCCCATGCCGCACTCGTAGGTTAGGTTTGGATAAGGAAACTGCTTAATGCCGGCTCGTACGACCAGATTGCTGTTTTCCTGAACGACATCCGTGAATATCTGGCCTGCTTTGTGAAACACAATGGTAAGCATGGTTCAACCGTCCTCTGGGCTAATCCGCAAAAGCGGATTGGTGCTGAAAGCTAAAGCCATCGGCATAAATATAAGCAGGCTCCGCGCCTTGCTGGAGGAACAGAGATTTCGCATCTCCTATCATCGACGGAGAACCACACAAATACACGGCATGTTCGGACAGATCGGGAAAATCGTCGCACACGGCCTGCTGCACATAACCGGTTCGACCTTGCCACGACACCTCCGCTTGGGACAGTACCGGCACAAAACTAAAGTCGCACAGCCTGTCTTTCCAGGACGCTATTTCCTCCAGGAGATACAAATCGGATTCGGTGCGCATTCCCCAATATAGCGATACAGGCGGGCAATCTCCCCGGTCCAGCAAGGACTGCAGAATGGCCTTGATCGGGGCAACACCTGTTCCAGTCGCCACCATAAGCAATGGGCGCCAGTCTTCCTCGTGGTAGCAGAACTCTCCCAGGGGAATCTCAATTTGAAGCTCTTGACCGGGATTCAAACTGGAAAGCACCCGATCTGTGAAATATCCGCCCGCTATCCTGCGCACATGGAAATCCACCTGATTCCCGCCCGGCACAGGCGGCGATGCCATTGAAAAACTGCGAAACGCATCCTGTCCAAGCAAGACATTCATGTACTGGCCAGGACGATAATCAAGGTCGATTCCTTCGGGAAGCTCAAGTGAAAGGTGCCTGATACCTGGCGTCAAGTTCCGGATATGCACCACCCTGGCGGTGACACGCCGGGGCGCCGCGAACGGTATTGTCTTGCGTGCTATGTTGACGACCAGATCCTCGGTCGGTTTAGCCTGGCACGCCAGTGCGTATCCTTGGGCGGCTTCCTCAGGCGCCAGCGCCATCGGAAGCTCGTCATATCGGATCACGCCCGACTCCACCTTGATACGGCAAGTACCGCAGCCCCCGAATTGACAATCGTGCGGCATGGAAGCGCCAGCGCGCAAAGCGCCATCCAGTATGGACTCTCCGTCCCGCACAGAAAACACCTGATCCATGCCCACAATACGTACTTGGTATGCCATGATTTTTATTTCTTGATATCGGCCTGAACCAGCACCTTCATGCCTTTCGGGGCGAGGGCGTCGCATAAAGCCTGAAGTCCTGCCAGCGCAGCCTTGGTGTCCTGCTCGCCGTTACCTCCGCTCAGCCCGATGCCGCCAACGACTTCATCGTCGACCACAATGGGAAAGCCGCCGACAAACGCCGCAAATCGCCCTTCAAAGCTAAGCTGGATGCCGAAGGCTTCATTGCCCGGCAAGGCGGGGCCATTGGGCGAAGCTGTAAAAAGATGGGTTGAGCGCTTGTGCCCCGCAGCGGTAAACGCTTTGTTCCACGCGATCTGGGGGCCGGTAATGCGCGCGCCATTCATCCGCTCCAGGACAATGGGAAATCCCCCGTCATCCACTACGCATACTGTTTCCAGCACGCCGATTTCCGCGGACTTGGCCACCGCCGCATCCACCATCAAACGTGCCTCTTCCTGCTCGATACGAACGATTTTCTTCATAGATTCCTCCTTCCTGTTTCTGCTCTGTTATGGCAGCCGGCTTTGCCCATCCCGGCCAAAAACCCGCTACTCGCTCAACCTGCCCGGTAAACCGTTTTAGTCTGCGTATAGAACTCCAACCCCACACGTCCCGACTCACGAAACGTGGACGTGCTGGACTGCTTCATCCCTCCGAACGGAGCATTGATCAGATTGCCCGTCGTGGTGCGATTGATCTTGACCGTGCCGGACTGGATATCCTGAGCAAAGCGATGGGCATATACGGAATTGGTAGTGGCTATCGCAGCGGACAGACCGTAAACGGTATCGTTTGCCTTGACGACGGCATCTTCATAATCGTCCACCTCGATCAGGGCAAGCACCGGGCCGAATATCTCTTCCTGGGCAATGCGCATAGCCTGCGTCACGCCGGCAAATACTGCCGGTGTGACGTAATAACCATGTTCGAAGGGTTCGCCACGAAGCCGATCACCACCGATCAAGTGCGTGGCTTCACGCTTGCCGATCTCGACGTAATCGAGCACGGTTTCCAATTGGCTCTGCGTCGCCAGTGGCCCCAGATTGTTTTCGGGCTGCAGGCCGCTGCCTATTTTCAGATTCTTGACTCTACTCAGCAATTTCTCTGTGAACAAGGCCATGACAGACGATTCGACCAGGACCCGGCTGGTTCCCGTGCAAGCCTGACCGCTTAATGAATATCCGCCTTTGATGGCCAAATCCACTGCTTTATCCAGGTCGGCATCGGCCAGAACGATCAATGGGTTCTTGCCACCCAGTTCCATTTGCGTGCGTGTCGTCATGGCTACCGAGCGATGAATCTGCTGGCCTGCGGATGTGGAACCAGTGAACGAAAC
This sequence comes from uncultured Burkholderiaceae bacterium, assembly GCA_937871985.1. Next base: position 8,830 of record CALMPB010000168.1, on the reverse strand, counting down.
AGCCCGGATCTGCGCAGACTCTGTAATTGTCTTACCCACGGCGGAAGCCCGGCCCGTAATGAAGTTGAGAACTCCTGCGGGAATACCCGCCTGCGCAAAGGCCTCGACCAGCCGATAAGCACTCAAAGGGGTATCGGTGGACGGCTTGAACACCACAGTATTTCCGGTGATCAAGGCGGGAGCGATCTTGCGCGCAGGAATAGACACGGGAAAATTCCAGGGCGAGATGACAGTTACGACGCCCAGCGGCTCGCGCCGTGTGTACACCAACATGTCGTCATCATCGTTGGGAAAGGTTTCCCCGGTGAATGACTGGCCTTCGATAGCATAAAAACGCAGGGTCTGAGCTGACCGCAACACCTCGTCCCGAGCCAGGCCGAGCCCCTTTCCCTCTTCGAGGGTAAGTTCCTTCGCAATGTCCGAAGCGTGAACCTCGAGGTGGTCGGCAGCTGCCAACAGGATTTTTGCCCTCTGAGAAATCGGGGTTTTCCTCCAACTTTCAAACGCCTCTTGCGCAGCCTGAACAGCAGCCATCGCATCCTCGGCACTGGAGTCCTGAAAGTTGCCGACTACCTCCCGTGTATCGGCAGGGTTGATGTTCGGGTAAGTTTTGCCTGTAACACTGGCAACCCATTTACCGCCGATATAGTTCTGGTACACCTGCTTTGATAATTCATGCACGCTGTCATGCCTCTTTTGATTGGCGACACTCGGCCATGGCCGGCTTCGCAGCCACGGCCATGGGTAATACGAAACCAAGGAATCAGGCGACCAATGCAAGCTCCGTCTGCACGTAGTCGGTATACAACGCTGTGGTGTACAGCAAGCGCATTTCAGCGCCGATTTCGCAAATTCTCAGGCAACGCTGCTGCATCTCGACGGTTTTGGCATGCTCGAGCACAATCTGGTAGCCACGTTCGCCATGAATTTCGTCGGAGACGATATGCAGATCGAAGAATTCAACCTCTTCATCGGTAAAACCGTATTTCTCACGCAAGGTTGGTGTCTGCTTGCGGTAAATGGACGGCACCTGCGACTCCAAACCGACAACCAAGCCCGCCACCGCCACGACAGGATCTTCTCGCATGGCCACCGCATAACACCACGACTGCAGGGCTCGTGTGGTGGGCGACATATTATCGGGATTGACGACACGCTCGCGCGTGGTGCCGCAAGCCTCGGCAAATCGAATCAGCAAATCCGTATGACGATCACCGCCAATTTCTTCTTCATACATATTGGCCAATAGAAAATCCTTCGCATCGGTATAGTGGTCTGGAGTTCTGGCATAGACATAAGCCAGATAATCGGCAAATGGCCCAACATAGTGGTAATGGTTTTCGGCCCAACGCGCCAAGTGATCGCGGCTCAGTTTGCCATTGGCCCACGCCAGGCTAAAGGGAGAGGCATTGGCGGTTTTACCCTTAATGGCATTTTCCAGTGCAGTACGGAATTCATTTTGGTTCATCAATGCAGCCATGACTTGTCCTATCTAGAAAGAAGCGCCTATCGGCGCGGATGATCTGCCATATCGGCATATCAACTAATTTTGCGGCTCAAACTTTATATTTATGTACATTGTATACAGTATCTAATAAAGCAAGAATAAGTAGAAACCCGTAGCCATCTATTCCCCGCGCGATACTCCATCTTTGCGCCGATCCGACGCCCCCTCGAGAAGCCCCGCCCCATTCCTCATGACAACCTGGGCTCCGCCGAAATCGCTGCGGCCAGCCAGTTCGCCAACGTTCGTAGCCGGCGCAGGGTAGCCCGCAGCGCGCAAAGCGCGTTCTACAGCGACAGGCATGCCCGCCTCGATGGCCAATGCATTTCCCGCTTCCAATCTCCATCGGGGTGCATCAAGCGCCTTCTGCAATGGTTGCCGGCCCGCCAGCAAACGGGTGAGAACCTGCAGTTGCCCTTGCGGCTGCATCAGCCCTCCCACCACCCCCAGGCCCAGCAGAAACCTGCCGTTGCACGTAGCCGCCCCCGGGATGACCGTGTGATAGGGACGCTTGCCCGGCGCTGGAGCATTGACGTGCCCAGGCACGGCAAATCCAAATCCTCTGTTCTGCAACACAAAGCCCGAGCCTGGAACGGCAATTCCCGAGCCAAACCGCTTGAATATGCTGGTCATCAGCGTAATGGCCAGCCCTTGAGCGTCGACAATGACCGTGCATACAGTATTGCCGGAGGGATCGGCTACCGTACGACTGGCGCGCTCCATGGCATTCGACATGGCGTTCACCATACAGACGGCCTCATCCGGACTGCCAGGTTCGACATCATCAAGCTCCACTTGCGCCAAGGCGTCCAGAACCGCCACTCCATGCGAATTCGGTGGGCATTGATGCACTTGTACCCCCCGGTAGAATGTAGAAACAGGTGAGCAGTAATTGCCTTCATGGCTTCGAAAATCCTCTTCGGCCAACACCCCTCCTTTCTCCTGGACGGCCTGCGCCGCCGCTCTGGCTGGCTTTCCCTGGTAAAAGCTTCCGACTCCCTCATAGGCAATACTTTCCAGCACCATTGCCAATTCGGGATTGGAGAATTGCCCGCCCGCTTTAGGTATGCGGCCCGCCATATACAATCGGGCGCAGCACGGGTCGTCGCGCAACACGTCCTCGAAGATGAGCCACTCGCGGGCAGCCACCGGCGCCACGGCGAATCCATGGCGTGCGATGGAGATCGCCTTTTCAAACAGAAGGCTCCATTCGATTCGGCCATAACGGACATGCAGATCCTGCCAGCTACGCACTGCTCCAGGCACAGTGACGGACAAAGGGTGACGCTCGGATATCCGACGCCCTGGCAGCTTTTCAATGTCGGCCAGCGATAGCGCCGCTGGTGCCCGCCCCGTTCCGTTATAGCTGACCACCTCGCCGCGAGGCGACACGATCATGGCCAGCAGGTCGCCACCCACGCCAGTCGCCATAGGCTCGACCACGCCAAGCACGGCATCTGCGGCAATGGCGGCATCGACAGCGCTACCGCCCATGCCAAGAATATGGCTGGCCGCCTCGGCGGCCAGCGGATTACCGGTCGAAATCATGCTGGTCCGTCCTACCGCATGCTTATTCATATCCCAACTCCCTGTATATGGCGCAATTACATAGAGATCCACCCGAGCAGCTAAGCGCTCGTGCCATGCCGGCTGATTTGCGATTGATACCTCGACTCGGCAAGAAACACATTTCTTGCTTACCTCGCTATATTTTCTACTCATCGACGAAATAGGATATAGTATACAAAAATTCTTATATAAAGGTATTCTATGCACCAATTCATTGCGTTTCAAGATATCTGGATTTATGCAGGCATGGCTCTACTAATTGCGCTCTCTGCCTTTATGCAAGGGCTTGGCGGCGTGGGGTTTTCCATGTTCGCCGCGCCGATAGCCGCTATTTTCGTGCCACAGATGGTGCCCGCAACGTTGCTTACCCTGGGCGGCCTAGTGTCTTTATTGACGGCGTGGCGTGAACGGCAAGACATTATCTGGCCGGGGACCAAAAGGGCCTTGATCGGGAGGCTGATTGGCACGGTCATCGCCATTTCCGCCATGACCCAGTTGTCTCCGAAACTGGTGAACCTGTTATTTGCCGCGCTCATCCTCCTTGCCGTCGCCCTTAGTCTGGCAGGCTGGCGCATTATGGCAACCAATAGAAATGTCACAATCGCCGGCATCGTTTCGGGATTGATGGGTACCTTGACATCGGTCGGCGCCCCTCCCTTGGCGATCGCCTTTCAGCACTCTCCACCACCAGGACTGCGCGCCACGCTCGGTGCCACCTTGTTCGTTGGCTCCATCTTCTCATTGTCTCTGTTGGCTCTTACAGGTCACTATAGCCAGCAGCAATTTTTCCTTGGCCTCGCTCTTGCTCCGTTCATGGTATTGGGCTTTACCTTGTCAAGCCGAGTGCGCCGGCATGTCCGTCCAGCCGCTGTACGACGGTTGCTCCTTACAGTCTGCTCCGCCAGTGCCATTGGGCTTATTGTGAAAATTCTATAATTATATTTTTCAATGAATATTGGATACTAGATACAGGAAAAACTTATACTTATAATAGAGACATCTTCACTATGCGACGCGCCAAACTCCACTATCATGAACGTTACCGGCCTTACTTCCCAATCCGCATCGCAAAAAATCGGCAATCAGCATTCGCCACTGTTCGCCGTCATCCGCGATACTCTGCGCGAACGCATTCTCAAGGGTGATTTCCATCCTGGGGATCGCCTGGTCGAAGACAAGCTTTCCCTCGAAATGGCGGTGTCCCGAATCCCGGTACGCGAGGCGTTGCGCGCCCTGGCATCCGAAGGACTGGTTACCATCGAACCCCGGCGCGGTGCTTATGTATCGATTCTGTCCGACGAATTAGCCTACGACATGGTAGAGGTTCGAGCCACTCTGGAAGGCTTGAACGCAAAACTTGCCGCTCAACACCGCAACGACGATACGGTCAACCACCTCAAAAACATCCTGAACGAGGGCACTGCCGCCATAGCCAAGGACGATACGGATCAGATACAAATACTGAACTCCAAATTCCATGAAACCCTGGCTGGCATCGCCGGCAATGTCGTTCTAGCTGAAATCATGCGCTCGCTGCGGGATCGCACCGCCTTGTTGTTCGCCCCCAGCAACGTACGCCGGGCTCGACAAAACTGGGAAGAACATTCACAGATTCTCAATGCCGTCATCACCGGCAACGGCGAGCTCGCCAGTCTGCTGGCTACACAGCATGTGCACAACGCTGCCAAGGCCTATTCCGAAGCAAAGCAAAACACGCCTTAATCGCCGGTCGCGATACCGGCCAGCCCTCCGCACCTTCTTCCTCAAGCCCTACGCGCCTCACCCAGCGGATCTTCGATTCGCGGGTTTCTGTTGCGTTGTTCCAATCATCTATTTGAATACAAAATACAATAATAGCCAAAAAAATGATGCGTGGAATAAATGCGTCGAAAACACGCATGACTGAATAAGAATACAGAGCGAGCGCCATTCCCGAATTGCAGTACGTCTTTTTAGATAGGCGATTTGTAAATTTCTAAATTAAAAACAATAAGCTAACAATGATTTCCAGCCACTGCTGGCCTGCTATTCAGTAGTCTAGGGATAACCCCGGATTTTTAACTCCGGAATTCCATGCTATCTTCGCTTTCAGTCTTAATGAATATTGTATACATTAAGACGGGCAATAGCATACCGTTACCTCAGGCTCATCTGATAAGGAATATTAATATGCCAAGCGTATTCACTCATTGCTTTAACGCCAAAAGACTTATGCTCGCCGTAGCTGCCGTTATCTTCAGCAGCCACGCTCTCGCTGACTCGCCCACCAAGATCCGCTACGAAGAGGTTGTTCGATCCGTTTTATACACACCCATGTACGTTGCGCTGAGCCAAGGCTATTTCAAGGACGTCGGCCTGGATGTCAGCATGAAAACATCGCAAGGCACCGACAAAGGCATGACGGCCCTGCTTTCGGGCAGTGCCGACATCGTATTGATCGGGCCCGAGGCCTCCATCTACGTTGCCAATAGCGAATCACCTGTCAAGCCAAAGGTTTTCGCCGGCCTGACCGCCACTGATGGCTTTCTGCTGCTTTCCCGCGAGCCGGCGGAAAAATTTCACTGGGAAAATCTCCGGGGCAAGAAAATCATGTCTTTCCGTCCTGGCTCCAATCCCGATATTTTCCTTGAAGCCGCATTGCGCAAACACAAGATCAACCCTAAATCGGACGTTCACATAGTCAGCAACGTCAGTCCCGCCGCACGCGCAGGCGCCTGGGTATCGGGGCAAAACGACTATGCCATATTCCTGGAACCCGAAGCCGGCAGTCTAGAAAAGAGCGGTAAAGGTTACGTCGTAGCCTCGATCGGCCAGGAAGTCGGTCAGGTTGATTTCACATCTTTCACCACCACCGACGCCTATATCAAGAAACATCCCAAAATAGTGCAGGCATGGACAAATGCCATTCTGCGCGCCCAGAAGTACGTCCAAACAGCGCCGGCAAAGGATTTGGCCAAGGATATCAGCACGTATTTTCCCGGAGTACCCCAAGCCGACCTAATTTCCACCATAGAGCGCTACCGCAAGTACGATATCTGGAAGAAAACTCCGCTTGTACGGCCCGATGCCATGCAAACCCTGCAGAACATGCTGATCGCCAGTGGTGTGCTTGAGCCCGAAAAACGCGTAAAGTACGAGCAATTCGTCGTTTCGAACTTCGCCAACGAGGCCAAATAATGTCTACGACACAGTTTATCGAGCGGCTTGAACCAACTCAACATGCCGCGGTTGCCGATCAGGCAGGCATCGAAATCGACAACGTTTCTCTGCGCTATTTCACCAAACAGGGCGAAACACTTGCCTTAGCGGGCATATCCATGAATATCGCCCCCGGCGAATTCGTAAGCATTATTGGGCAATCAGGATGCGGGAAGAGCACCCTGCTGTCTATCATTGCCGGCATCCTCGAACCCTCCGCAGGCTGCATCCGCGTCAACGGCAATCCTGTCACCGCTCCATCGCAGCGCATCGGCTATATGCTGCAGCAGGACTACCTGTATGAATGGCGCACCATACTGGACAACGCCATGCTCGGCGCCGAAATCCAAAAGCGCAACCTCAAGGAAGCCCGGGAAAGGGCCATCCACCTCCTGGAAAAATGCGGCATGGGCGACTTTCTGCATCACTATCCCCGTTCGCTTTCCGGAGGTATGCGCCAGCGCGTCGCCCTGGCGAGAACCCTGGTCACCAACCCCGACGTCGTGTTGCTGGACGAACCTTTCTCGGCCCTGGACTCCCAGACCCGCCTGGCCATCGCCGATGAAGTCGTCGATGTATTGCGCGAAGAAGGCAAATCCGTAGTCCTGGTCACGCACGACATCGGCGAGGCCATTTCCATGACGGATAGAGTCGTTGTCCTTTCGCGCCGGCCAGGCCGCATCAAGTCCGAACATCTCATGGAGTTCCCGAGCCATGGCGCCGATCGGCCCACTCCATTTCAGATACGCGCGCTGCCGGAATTCAATATGTACTTCAACCGGCTTTGGGGTGAACTCGACGTACATGTGGAAGGTTAGACCAGGAGCATCATGATGAGCATTAATTCAACCACTTCTCCAGTAGCCGCGATGAGTCAGCAGCCAGACACTGCGCCCAGCCCCGCGTATGCCGATTACCTCAAGAGGCAAAGCCGCAGGCAAACCCTCATCTCCACGAGCCGCCTTACCCTGCTCATCGCCTTTCTGATCATCTGGGAAGTTGCCGCCAAGACGCAAATCGTCAATCCTATGCTGACCAGCTACCCCAGCGCGATCTGGCCGACCTTCCTCGATCTGCTGCACAACGGCAACCTGCTTATGCACACCTGGGCGACCTTTAAAGCCACCATTGTCGGATTCTTCCTGAGCATGGTCATAGGCATTACCATCGCAGCCTCGCTCTGGTGGTCTGACTTTGTCAACAAGGTGCTCGACCCTTTTCTGGTCATCACCAACGCCATGCCGAAAATTGCCTTTGTACCCATTTTCTACATTTGGCTGGGATCGGAATACTCGGTGTACGGCATGGCCGTCGCCATCTCGGTGTTCATAACCATCATGGTCGTATATGAAGGTTTTCGCGGCATCGACCATAACAAGATAAAGCTGGCCCTCACTCTAGGAGCAAACCGCTGGCAGATTCTTACCATGGTCGTGCTGCCCGGCAGTGTACCCACACTATTGGCCGCGCTCAAGATGAATATCGGTCTGGCTCTGGTGGGGGTCATCGTCGGCGAGTTCCAATCGGCCAACGAAGGGTTGGGGTTTCTTATAATCAACGGCAGCCAGGTGTTCAAGCTGAACATCGTCATGACGTCCATCGTGGTGCTTGGTGTGCTTTCAGGCCTTATGTACCTTGCCGTGGCACGCCTGGAAGCCATTACGACACGCCGTTACCTGTAAAGGAGGCCTCATGGAGTTTCCTCAAACGATAGTCGAACGGGTCATAGCGCGCCAAGGCTGCCTGCATCCTTACGGTCAGCTAGACGCCCAACGTACTGCGTTCGTTGCCATCGATCTGCAAAACTACTATACGCAGCCGGGCTTCCAGGGAGAGTGCGCGCCGGCTCGCTCCACATTCGGCACCATCAACAAATTGACGCGGACGTTGCGCTCCGCCGGCAGTCATATAATCTGGGTCAAAACCTGTTCCGATGGTGCGGATCAATTCTGGTCCCACCATCACCGCTACATGCTTACTCCCCAGCGTAGCCAGCGTCGCCTGAACGAGTTATCAGCCGACCATGCCGGTTTTCAAATCGCGCCCGGGCTCGACGTCGATCCACTGGATACCCAGGTCATCAAGCGCTGTTACAGCGCGCTGACTCCCGGCTCGTCGACATTGCATGAAATCCTGCAGGAAAAGGGCATCACCACACTGCTGATCGGAGGCACCGTCACCAACGTCTGCTGCGAATCCACGGCACGCGACGCCATGATGATGGACTACACCACCATCATGATCGACGACGCGCTGTCTGCCTTCACGCAGCAGGAACACATCCATTCACTGCATAATTGGATGCTGTTTTTCGGAGACGTCCTAAATACGGACGAAGTCATCGATCGTCTAGCCAGCCGGCAAACAATTAGAGTGTCCCGCCCTGGCGAATGAAATCCATCAGCCGCATATGCATCGGGGACAAGACCTTGTCCCTGAGCACGGCTAAGTAAACGGGCATGCGCAAATCGATGCTCGGGGTGGTAACCACGGCCAATTCTCCACGCGCGATGTCTGTAACGGCGGCGCTTGCTTCCATGAACGTATAGCCAATGCCTT
>CALMPB010000167.1 GCA_937871985.1 uncultured Burkholderiaceae bacterium | reverse complement strand
CCACAAGCGCCGCCGCAAGGACGGCATTCCGCTGCTGGAAGCAAAGTTCCGGACCAACCTGGCCCGCCGCTTCCCGACCAAGCAGCAGGACACCATCCTGGGCGTGTCGCTGGACCAGGAAGCACTGGAAGCCATGCCGGTGCATGAGTACGTGGATCTGTACGTGATCTGACCGGTCCCAGGTCGTGGGCGCAACTCGGTGTAGAATTGCGCCCTCGGGCCTCTAGCTCATGCCTGGTTAGAGCAGCGGACTCATAATCCGTTGGTGCTCGGTTCGACTCCGAGGAGGCCCACCAAAGAATTACTTAGGTATCAAGCACTTAGCGCCACCCTTGCTGGTGGCGTTTCTTTTTGTGCGATGCGGTTTGACTAAAAATTGACATTCTCTGCGTGTGCGGCCAGGTGCACGTACTTCTGCACCATCTCCATCCGTTCCCAACCGCCTAGCTTCTTGAGCACCAGCAGCGGCGTGCCGCGCTGTCGTACCTAAATGCGCTAGACGGTAGGTCGGGCTACCAGGCAACGTCGGCGTACTGTTCAGCCCATCACGGGGGCGGAGATGTCTACAAGGTTCAACTGGTGGGCGCTTGGTATAGGGCTTGAGGCGGCGTTGCTTGCTGTGGTGCCAATGGCGCTAACGCTTAGCTTCCTGCCGATGGCGGCCGCCGAGGTAGTGTTCGGCGCCTACGCATTGCTCGGGGTTCGCGACGAAGACCCCGGGTTCATCGGCAGCGTCATCTTGGTCGCCCTTGTCACGGTTTGGTCTCTGATCCAGTATTGGATTCTTGCGGTGGCGACCGCAAAGCGTCGCCCCTATCATTTCGGGCTGGGGTTCTGGCTTGCGGCAGTCGGCTCGACGGCACTGATGGCGACGTTTGGAGAGGGCGGACTGTTCGGACTTCCTGCCGCGATCGGGGCCGCACATTTCATCGCTATTCAACTGCTCTGGCGACGGAGAGAAGCAAAAGCCGACTTGCTTGAACCTAATCCATAAAAAAGGCTTATCGCGGGCCGATCGCATTCCATGAAGTTCAACTGATGGACACCTCAAGGAAGTGCAATGGCAATTGCTGATTCCCTGCGGCTCGCTCTGCTCATCGATGCAGACAATGCCTCGTCGAAGGTACTGAAAGAGCTGCTTGAAGAAGTGGCCAAGTACGGCACCGCGACGGTGAAGCGGGCGTACGGCGACTGGACAACACAAAACCTTGTCGGCTGGAAAGCGCAGCTCCCTCGGCATGCGGTGCAGCCGATTCAGCAGTTCGCCTACACCCAGGGAAAGAACTCGACCGATTCGGCGTTTATCATCGACGCGATGGATTTGCTCTATGCCGGCAACGTCGATGGCTTCTGCTTGGTGTCCTCGGACAGTGACTTCACCAGGTTGGCGACCAGGTTGCGGGAAGCAGGAAAGGTAGTTTACGGACTAGGGGAGAAGAAGACCCCTGAGGCCTTCATTGCCGCGTGCGACAAATTCATTTTCTTCGAAGTGTTGCGGGAGTCGCCCAAAGCAATCGAGAACGAAGCGGGGGGGGACAGGCTGCCGGACTTGAAGCCCTTGCTTATCCAGGCGATTCAAAGCACTGCCCGCGAAACGGGATGGGCGTCGCTAGCGGCGGTCGGTAGCTACATTGGCAAAAACAACGCCTCCTTTGACCCCCGAAACTACGGGTTCCCCAAGCTGGGGGAGCTGGTACGTGGTCAGTCTTATGTTGAGGTCAAAGAGACGGGGGAGCCTGGCGGCATCACCCACTTGCACGTGCGTAGCCGCTAGCTGCAATCATCTGAGGTGCGGTGCCGGGGCCCTGGGGGGTAAGGGGCTGTTGGCAACAAGAACTCAGTTCGGCTGGGCGACGGCGCCGTCCAGGCAGATGCAGAGGTCCGCGAAGAAGACTTATCCCGCAATCACCGAGTGACTGACCAGGGAGTTGCGCGAAATCGCGAAGCTGCCGGAAGTCCAGACGAAATCCGAAGCGCAGGGAATCCGAAGCGCAGGGTCTTGGTGCGTCATTCATCGAGCCGGCCACAAGCCCGGAGGTCCGTAAGCTCTTGCTTTTCAGGTAATTTTGTAGTAACGTACCTACATTTTCCGTCTTGTTCAGGAGGTCTCGCATGACCATCACGACCTTATCCAGTCGAGAACTGAACCAGGATGTAACGCGAGCAAAAAAGGCCACCAAGAGCGGTCCGGTGTTCATCACGGATCGCGGCAAGCCCGCGCATGTGCTGTTGAGCTTCGAGGACTATCAGCGGCTTACGAAGCAGCGGCGCAATATTGCCGACGCGCTGGCGATGCCGGGTGTCGAGGATATCGAGTTCGAGCCGCCGCGCGTGACTATTGGATCCCGGCCGGCTGATCTTTCATGATGTACGTGCTCGATACCAACGTGCTGTCCGAACTGCGCAAGGTACGGCCAGGCAAGGCCGATTCGAATGTGGCGGCATGGACGGAAAGCGTTGATGCAGCCGACCTCTTCGTATCGGCCATCACCATCATGGAACTGGAGCTTGGCGTTTTGTCGGTTGAACGCAAGGATGCCTCCCAGGGGGCCGTGTTGCGGTCGTGGCTGGAG
>CALMPB010000166.1 GCA_937871985.1 uncultured Burkholderiaceae bacterium | reverse complement strand
CCGGCGCAGGCCGGCGGGATGCTGGCAAGGCAGGAGGCGGAATTCGTCTCTTTAGGCCGCGGCGCGCTTACGCATCCCGACTGGCCGGCGAAGCTGCAAGCCGGCGAGACGCTGCAAGACTTCGATCGCGGGCTGCTGGCGCCGATTGCCGACCTGGCCAATGCCGCGCGGCATCGCGCGGAACGCCGCCGGGTTGCGGAAATCAGTTGTTGTTGATCCACTCCTGCGTATCCCGCACGAACCAGGGCAGATTCAGCCTTTCCCCCTCGCCTGACTGTATGGTCAGGCGCTGATCCGAGGAACCGGGAGCGGCGGGCGCCTCCTGTCCGGTGGACGGAGGACGGCTGCGATAGTCCAGGTCGGTTCGCTGGGGCGGATTGTTTGCGCAGGCAGCAAGCGACGCGCATGCGACGGCGAGCAGAATGGGTCGCAGTGTTGAATCAAGAGCATTCATCATGTTGTGGTTCCCGCTGGCGGCACGGGCCGGAGTGCCGGGAAATCAAAGCCTTCCACCCATACGGTACACGCAATGCCGGACCTTGGCCGGGGCCTGGCGTCCTTCGGCGCGCCTCCCGGCCGCCCGCCCTGCGCCGCTTGACATTCCTTGACGGTTGAGTCCTGGCGATACATTGCGACACATCGTAATATTTTCCAACACACGCTGTGTCGCACAGGCCGGCGCCGGACACCAGACAAAACGGCGCACAGGCTTGGCAGGCTTTCTTGAATCGGCAAACACCGCTGCGTCTCCTCCTGTTCCATGTACTCGCCTGTCTATGCCTGCAACCTTGCTTGAATGGTCTGTGCCCGCGGCGATCCTGTTGTGCGCCACCGGACTATGCGCCGCGCGCTTCGTCGGCTTCAACACGCTCCGCTGGGGCTACGCCCTGGGCAGCCTGGGCGCCGGCTATGCCCTGATGCTCGTGCAGGCCAGCGGGCTCTCCCCTTACAAACAAGCCGTCGAGGACGCTTTCATCCTGGGCGGCGTCATTTTGGCCTGCCGCGCGCTGCTGAGCCGGCGCCGCAGGCAGACTCCCCGCTACATCGATGCAGCGATCCTGCTGGCCTCGACGGCAATGGTAGTCGTCTCGGTCGTCCTGTTTTCCAGCGCAAAACTGGAGACGTTTTTCGTCCAGGCCTGTTGCGCGCTCGTGATCTGGCGGACCACGCTTTCCTTTGCAAAGCAGGCGGTCACCCTGTCGGACAAGGTGCTCACCGCCGCGTTTCTCTTCATCGCGCTGGTGTTGACGGGCCAATGCGTCTTGTATATTGCCGCCCCGACGCCGCCTCTCGCAGTGGGAGAATGGAGAGTCTCCGTCTGGGGGACCTTGATCCAATACACCGGGCTGCTCGGAAGCATCGTCCTGACCTTCGCGGTGTTCATCGCGACGAGCTGCGACGCCATAGAGAAGTACCGCCGCCAGGCCCATACCGACGCCTTGACGGGCCTGTTGAACCGGCAAGGCCTCGATAATCTTCTCGCTTCCATTTCCAGCCGCCCCTTTCCGGATGCCGCGACGCCGACCGGGGTGATCATGGCCGATATCGACAATTTCAAACGCATTAACGACGTCTTCGGCCACGCCTTCGGCGACATGGTGCTGGCGCGATTCGGCGCCCTGCTCCGGCCGGAAGCCGGCGTGCACCTTCGTGCCGCCCGGCTGGGAGGAGAAGAATTCCTGCTGCTGCTGCCCGGAGCAGATCTAGAAAGCGCTACCGCAGTCGCCGAGGCGCTCCGCGCGAATTTCGTGGCGCAGCGCTGGGCCCCGCACGCTCCCAATTCGCGTTTCACGGCCAGCATGGGGGTGACCCTGGCGCAGGCGGGCGAACCTTTCGCCAACGCATTGAAGCGCGCAGACGACTTGCTCTACGCGGCGAAGCGGCGAGGACGGAACTGCACGGTTTCGGGTGTGGCGCCTGGCGGCGCCGTGCACGGCCTCTCCGAGCTCGGTGGCCAGGAGGGCAGGGAAAAATATTGTGCATGACAGTGAATTAAAATTTGTTTATCAGAACAAATTATGAATTTCACTCATTGATCATGCTTGACCGCATTCATTTATCCATCGTGCAGGAAGTGGAAAAACAGGGCTCGCTGACTGCGGCCGCGGGCGTCCTGCACGTGACGCAGTCGGCCCTCAGCCACAGCATGAAGAAGCTGGAGCAGCAACTGGGCACCGACATCTGGCTGCGCGAAGGCCGCAGCCTGAGACTCACGCAAGCCGGTCAATACCTGTTGGCGGTGGCCAACCGGGTGTTGCCGCAGCTGAACCTGGCCGAAGAGCGTCTGCGCCAGTTCGCCCAGGGAGAGCGCGGGTCGCTGCGCATCGGCATGGAATGCCATCCCTGCTACCAGTGGCTGCTGAAGATCGTGTCCCCCTATCTGGCGGCCTGGCCGGACGTGGACGTGGATGTGAAGCAGAAATTCCAGTTCGGGGGCATCGGGGCGCTGTTCGGCTACGAAATCGACCTGCTGGTCACGCCCGACCCGCTGAATAAGCCCGGCCTCGTGTTCGAGCCGGTGTTCGACTACGAGCAAGTGCTGGTCGTCGCCGGCAACCACCCGCTTGCCAAGGAGGAGTACGTCACCCCCAAGCAGCTCGGCAACGAAGTGCTGGTGGCCTATCCGGTGCCGGTCGACAGGCTCGACATCTACAACATGTTCCTGACGCCGGCCGGCATCACGCCCAAGCGCCACAAGGCCATCGAAACCACGGACATCATGATGCAGATGGTCGCCAGCGGCCGCGGGGTGGCGGCGTTGCCGCGCTGGCTGGTGCTGGAGTACGCGGACACGATGAATGTGGTGCCCGTCCGGCTGGGCAAGAAAGGCATTGCCAAACACATCTTCCTGGGCGCTCGCGAGGCGGACGTCGGCATCGACTACATGCGCGCATTTATCGAGCAAGCGAAAAGGCCCGCCGCGGCGTGATGCCACGCGGCGACAGCGGCGCCGCACTCCAATCCTGATCCCGTCAGCAGAACCCTGCCCCGCCAGGCTCGCTGCCTGGCTGAGTGCTGCCGCCGTCACCGGAGAAAGGACGGCAAGCGCACAGGGCCAAGCGCGCAGCCAGATCCGCCGCGCAGCTCCCTCATGAATGAAGCTAATGGTTTTATGAAATCAATTCACTTTTATTCATGGATGACCCAACATAAACTACGCCCCCTGTACCGCCAATGCCAAGGCTGCTGGATAGAACAAGAAAAAGAGCAGCACTGAAAAAAGCAAGAAACAGACGCGGGTTTTATTTCGGGAATTAGGGCAGCAGATCACCATGAGTAAAGAGTTCACATTTGCCATCAAGAGCATTTGTTTCGATGAGGACTACCGTCCTTCAGACAATACGCGGATCACCACCAACTTTGCCAATCTCGCGAGGGGAACGAGTCGCCAGGAGAACCTGCGCAACACCCTCAAGATGATTGACAACCGTTTCAATGCCTTGGCGCATTGGGACAATCCCAAAGGCGACCGCTATACCGTCAATCTCGAGATCATTTCGGTCGAGATGAGCATAGACGGCGCAAGCGGCGGCAATGCCCTCCCTTTGATTGAAGTCTTGAAGACGAGCATTCTCGATCGCAAAACCAACGAGCGCATCGAAGGCATCGTGGGGAATAATTTTTCCTCCTACGTGCGGGACTATGACTTCAGCGTGCTGCTGCTGGAACACACCAGGAATCAGCCCGGATTCAGCACGCCTGAGAATTTTGGCGACCTGCATGGGAAGCTGTTCAAGTGCTTCGTGAATTCAAGCACTTACAAGGAAAACTTCAGCAAGCCGCCCGTTATCTGCCTGAGCGTGTCGAGCAGCAAGACCTATCATCGGACTGAAAACCAGCACCCCGTATTGGGCGTTGAATACCAGCAAGATGAATATTCCCTGACCGACGAATACTTCAAGAAAATGGGAATGAAGGTTCGCTACTTCATGCCGCCGAACAGCGCCGCGCCGTTGGCCTTCTATTTTTCCGGCGACTTGCTGAGCGATTACACCAATCTTGAGCTCATCAGCACCATCAGCACGATGGACACCTTCCAGAAGATCTACCGGCCGGAGATCTACAACGCGAATTCCGCGGCGGGAAAGTCCTACCAGCCCAGCTTGAAGCACCAGGATTATTCGTTGACCCGGATTGTCTACGATCGAGAGGAACGCAGCCAGCTGGCTATCGAGCAGGGACGGTTTGTCGAGGAACACTTCATCAAACCATACCAGGCGATTCTTGAGCAGTGGTCCGCCAACTACGCTCTTTGACCAATCAAAACACCAAGGCATTTATTGTGAAGAAACTGCTCCCCACCTCGACCGCCGGCAGCCTGCCCAAACCCTCCTGGCTTGCTGAACCCGAGAAACTCTGGTCGCCCTGGAAATTGCAGGATGAGGGCCTGGCCGAGGGCAAGCACGATGCCCTGCGCCTGTCGCTGCAGGAACAGCAGCACGCCGGTATCGATATCGTCAGCGATGGCGAACAGACCCGCCAGCATTTCGTGACGACGTTCATCGAACACCTGGACGGCGTGGATTTCGAGAACCGCAAGACCGTCAGGATTCGCGATCGCTATGATGCGAGCGTGCCGACCGTCGTGGGCGCCGTGGCTCGCCGCAAGCCCGTGTTTGTCGAGGATGCCAAGTTCCTGCGCCAGCAGACCAAACAGCCGATCAAGTGGGCCTTGCCTGGCCCCATGACGATGATCGATACGCTCTACGACAGCCACTACCAAAGCCGCGAAAAACTGGCCTGGGAATTCGCCAAGATCCTCAACCAGGAAGCCAAGGAGCTGGAAGCCGCCGGCGTCGACATCATCCAGTTTGACGAACCCGCCTTCAACGTGTTCTTTGACGAGGTGAATGATTGGGGCGTTGCCACGCTGGAACGGGCCATTGAAGGGCTCAAGTGCGAAACCGCGGTCCACATCTGCTACGGCTACGGCATCAAAGCCAATACGGATTGGAAAAAGACGCTGGGATCGGAGTGGCGCCAATACGAAGAGGCATTCCCCAAGCTGCAGAAATCCAGCATCGATATCGTTTCGCTGGAATGCCAGAACTCGCGCGTTCCGATGGACCTGATCGAACTCATCCGCGGCAAGAAAGTGATGGTGGGCGCCATTGATGTGGCAACCAACACCATCGAGACGCCCGAGGAAGTTGCCGACACCCTGCGCAAGGCGCTTCAGTTTGTCGATGCCGACAAGCTCTATCCTTGCA
>CALMPB010000165.1 GCA_937871985.1 uncultured Burkholderiaceae bacterium | reverse complement strand
TGGTCGCCCTTGGAAAACCTTCCAATCGAAATCGCAAGGCGTGGTATTTTCAACGCTACGTCAAACATTTTCCGGTCGGTGGCGAGATCGTTCTATTCAATCGCAGCTGGTACAACCGGGCGGGGGTCGAGCGCGTTATGGGATTTTGCTCGAAAGGGGAATACGAGACATTCCTCAAGACTGCACCGATGTTCGAGGATCTTCTCGTGCACTGCGGCATCACGCTCGTGAAATACTATCTCGATATTTCGAAGGAGGAGCAGAAGAAAAGACTTAAAGAACGCCGCAATGATCCGCTGAGCCAGTGGAAGACCAGTCCCATCGACGAGACTGCTGTAAAGCACTGGGAGGACTATAGCGAGGCTCGCAACGAAATGTTGGCGCGAACCCACACGATTGCTGCGCCTTGGATAATCGTCAGAGCCGACGACAAACCGTTGGCCAGAATCAACCTTATCCGCGACCTGCTTACTCGGTTGGAATTCGAAGGGAAAGATCATCAAGCCGGTTTTCCGGATCCCAATGTTGTCTTTAGCTTTCATGAGGATGCAATCAGCAAAGGATTGCTAGCGAAATAAGACGCGGCGAAGCTAGACTCGCTGCGATCGATCTCCGGAAGAGTTATATGCGCCTGCTTGCATGGTGACACATTCCATCTCCGCCAGGTTGCTGGGCAGGTCACTGGTTCTGCACCATTTCCGAATGCAAGGACTTCCACTCATGGCGCACGATATGGATGTCGAGGCTAGCGCCCAGCCGACTGCCGTGTCGGTCGAGGCCACCGGCTTTCGCGACCAGCTAACGACAATCGGGCAGGCCCTGACGACGTCACCGGTGCGCAAGCAGCTGTTCTGGGCCTGGATCGGCATCGTTGCAATCATTGTCGCAACCTCGATCGGGCAGGTTCTGCTCAATCGCTGGAACCAACCCTTCTACGACGCGCTCGCGCGCCGTGACATGCAGGGCTTCCTGCGCCAGCTTCTGATCTTTGCCGCCATCGCCGGCGGGCTTCTGATGCTCAATGTCAGCCAGACCTGGCTCAACCAGGTGATGCGGCTGAAGCTGCGCGAGGCGCTGACGCTCGACCTGATTCAGGAATGGATGCGGCCGGCGCGCGCCTTCAGGCTCGCCAACGCAGGCGCCATCGGCGTCAATCCCGACCAGCGAATGCAGCAGGATGCCGGGCATCTCTCCGATCTTTCAACCGATCTCGGCGTCGGCCTAATGCAATCGCTCATCCTGCTGGCCTCCTTCGTCAGCGTCTTGTGGGGGCTGTCTTCGGGCTTCGTCTTCCATTTCGGCGGCAAGTCGCTGGCCATACCGGGCTACATGGTCTGGGCCGCAATACTTTATGCAGGCACCGCCTCTGGGCTGAGCTGGTGGGTCGGGCGGCCGCTCATCCGCCTCAACAGTGATCGCTACACGCGTGAAGCGGAGCTGCGCTCCTCGGTGGTCCGCGTCAACGAGAATGTCGATGCCATCGCGCTTGCTCATGGCGAGGCCGATGCGAAGCGGCAGCTTGAGCTCGACCTTGTCGCGGTGCTGGGCGCCATGCGGCGTATCTACAGCGCCCAGATCAACCTTTCGTGGGTCACCGACACCTATGGATGGATCACCGTCGTTGCGCCGATCCTCGTCGCATCGCCGGTCTATTTCGCTGGCGACATCAGCTTTGGCGGACTGATGATGGCAGTCGGCGCCTTCAACCAGGTCCACTCATCGCTCCGCTGGTTCATCAACAACATAGGCGCCATCGCCGATTGGCGCGCCACGCTGATGCGCGTCGCCGACTTCCGCATCGCACTTGTTGAAATGGATGTGCTCCACTGCACGGAAAGGCGCATCCAATTCGGCGAAAATCCAGACGGCAGCCTGACGTTCGAAAGCCTCGAGGTGGCCTCGCCGGATGGATGTACGAGGCTTACGGAACCACATGTCGAGATCAGCGCCGGCGAGCGGGTCATGATCACGGGAGAGCCGCGCGCCGGCAAGGCGCTGTTCTTTCGCGCCATTGCCGGTCTGTGGCCGTGGGGAAGTGGGCGCGTCGGCATGCCGGGAGGGGAAGTGCCTGCCTTTGTTCCTCGCACCCCCTATTTCCCGCTCGGCACGCTGCGCGACTTGCTCAACCACGCAGACGGCGCCGCCGAGATCGACGATGCTGATATTTCGGCGGTGCTCGCCGAGATCGGCCTTGAGCGCCTGTCGTCCTCGCTCGACCGTTCGGCGCGCTGGGAGCATGAACTGAGTGATGACGAGCAGCGTCTGCTTGCCCTTGCCAGGATCGCCTTGCGGCGGCCGAAATGGGTAATCATCGACGAGGCACTGGATACGTTCGACGGTGCGACACTGAGGCAGGTCCTGTCAATGCTGGAGAAGCGTCTCGCCGGTGCCACCATCCTGAACATCGGCCGTGGCCAGCACAACCCTCAGTTCTTTCCGCGCGCCTTGGACATCGTGAAAGACGCCAGAGGGGCGGCTCTCAACCCGGCCACTATCAGGGCCGGTGCGATCGAACCGCCACCGCCGGCCACTGTCGCCCATCGAAAGAAGTAGCCGGGTCCACGCATCCAAGTGATTTGGCGCAGCCAGGAAAGCGAACGTCATGGTGATCAGGTTAATTGCTCCCGCAATACGGCGAACTGCGGCGTGCCTGGTCGCCTGGCAGTCGGATCCGAAGTCCGCGAAGTCGCGGTTGCTGCCCTGTGACCACGGGCCGCCACCGCCGCTTCAACGCCTGACAACGGCTGCGTGCCGGTGCGCATACACAAGAAGAGGCTGCATATGATGCGCTGGCTTGGGGACGGGGGCAAGATTGTCGGACGCGATCGCACTGTTGATCGACGGCTGGCGAGGAGATATCAACGGAACCTATTCAACGGCGGGCGCGAGGTCGCGCGCACATCCGGCGCGATGACAGCGGCACAGATCGTCAGGTGGGTTCGCGACCACCTGACGATGGCCGCGACCTGAAAGCCGTCCCATGGAATCGCTCATCGCCCGGCTCGGACTAGCCTTGGCAATAGGCCTGCTTGTCGGACTGGAGCGCGGATGGCGGGAGCGGGACGCACCCGATCGCAGTCGGACGGCAGGCATTCGAACGTTCGGCATATCCGGCCTGCTCGGCGGCATTGTCACGGCACTGGCCAACGCGCTCGGCGCGGCTTCGGTGCTGGTCGGCGGCTTCATCGCCTTTGCCGCGATCTTCGCCTGGTACAAGGCGCGTGAAGCGGCCCGTGACGATGACTTCAGCGTCACAAGCGTCATGGCCGGTCTTGCTGTTTTCGCGCTTGGAGCGTTTTCCGTGGCCGGCGACTACCGGGCCGCGGCTGCTGGCGGCGCAGCACTCGCGGCGGTCCTCGCCAGTCGCGGGATTCTGCATGGCCTCCTGAAGCGCCTGACCTGGATCGAGCTTCGTTCGGCCCTGATCTTGGCGGTGATGACCGCCATCATTCTGCCCTTGCTGCCGGACCGCACTCTGGACCCGTGGGGCGGTTTCAATCCTTGGGAGGTCTGGTTTCTCACGGTGCTGATTGCCTCGATTTCGTTCGCCGGCTACGTAGCCGTTCGCGTCCTCGGCAGCACTCGCGGCCTGCTCGTCAGCTCGCTCACTGGCGCGATCGTCTCCTCCACCGCTGTTACTATGGCACTTGCTCGCGACGCAGCCGCTTCCGCAGGTAATCCCTTGCCGCTCGCGGGCGCCGCTTCGCTTGCCGCGATGGTTTCGATCTTGCGCGTTTGCGCTGTGGTTCTGGCCATCGAGCCAGCCGCATTGGTAGTGGTCGGCATGCCTGCGTTTGTCGCGTCGTTAGCATTCGCCATGTGCGGAACGCTCCTGCTGGCCCGCTACGGAGGGGATCACGAAAAGGGCACGCCGGCGCGGAATCCATTTGAGTTGGGCCCGCTGCTGTTTTTTGCGCTGCTTTTCGCGATCGTTTCCACCGCGAGCGCGGCTTTGGCCGCTCAATTCGGCGGACGCGGCTTACTGGCGAGCTCGGCGCTTTCTGGTACATTCGACGTCGATGAGTCGGTGCTCAGTGCGCTGCGCCTGGTCAAGTATTCGGTCTCAGTCAAGGCGGTCGGGCAGGCGGTGCTGGCGGCACTCGCGGCAAACGCGATCGGCCGCCTGTCGCTAGTGGTATTTTCCAGTCCAGTGAGGTTTTGGTTCCCATTGGCCGGCATCACCCTGATCGCCGCGACCGCTGGCTACCTCGCCATGCTACTGCTGAGGCTCTGATCGTGCAGGAGCGCGTAAGATTGCGAATCAAGGGCCAAATCCGGCTGTCGCGTTATGAACTGCCTCAAAGGAGTTCGCCAGCTTGCAGGACCTCACCCCAAAATTCAGGCACATTCGGCTGCTGCTTGCCCGCGAAAGGTCGCATCCGGAGCGGGATCGCGAGGAAGACTGTGACGTCCTCATCCCCTTGAATAGCAGAGTCGGATCGACCGGCTGAGTGGAAATAGCATCGGGCCGCCTGTCGCGTCCGTCGTTCGCACGGGTGAGGAGGATATGATCGGCCGCTTGCGGCGCAAGCCGGGCGGGCGATGGCATTTCGATTATGCCGAAGGTGATCGCGATGACGAGATCGGTTCCTATCTCGGGCGAGGAACGCTTCGTGCCTGGTGAATATGTTTCGGTCAAACGCAGCGGAGCCATGCATACCTACCAGGTAGCGAGGGTCGAACGGCCGTAAAGCCTTGAGGCGAGACGTCTAGAGGGCTATGCCGAGCGCGTGGAACGGTCTCGATCAGCTTCCGTCATTCAACCCAGCTGAACGGCCGCGGCTGGGCGCTTACAATCGAGCGACAACTTCCCTGAGACCTGAGACCAAGTTCCACTCTGCCTTTTATGCGACTTTTCGAGCACAGATGGTGAACGCCGAAGCTGCTGCGTCGTCCGAGGAGAAGCATCTACGGGCGGCAATATACCCCTCGCCTGGGGGCGTCACCTGCAAACTGCTATGCGGGGCGACATTGGGCCAGATTCAACCGCTGCGCATACACCTCCGAATCCAGCTAGACACCTGGCGAATCCAACCTGTAGGCCGTTTGGCTTCCGGTTTCTTTTCTACGTATCTTCGAATGTCGAAGCTCAGATCGCCGACCGCCGCCGGCGGGTAATGCGGGCAAGAAGGCGCTGACCAACGCCGGAACCGGTCGGCCTCCGAGACCAGGCCGGTATTGCCGTCAAACGTGAGATAGGCACCTGCCCTGGCCCGTCGG
>CALMPB010000164.1 GCA_937871985.1 uncultured Burkholderiaceae bacterium | reverse complement strand
GACGAAACTACCAAATTCAGAGCTTCTGAAAATGTGGGGGATTTTGACCGCTTACGCCAGAACGAGAGATCCGGCGCTTCATCGGCCGGCGTCATGAACCCCAGGGATATGTGAGGTCGGGTCTCGTGACACGGTTGAAGCCCAATGGTCGAGCGCCCGCGAGATATAAGTCCGGGCTCACCTCAGTCTGGGGTAGTGCAAACGCGATCTGCTCGCCCGTAACTTCGACTTCTTCATGCAAAATTTTCCAGCTCCATTCAGCTTCGATTTTGCCAGATTCCTCTTATTCCCGCTGGAGGCATTTTCCGAGACAGGTCAGTCAGATCTACAGGTTGGTGTATGTGTCAATCGCCAGATCGACATCGTCGTAAGTCGTTGCTCGGCCGCCATGGATGACAACCGCACGGTTGCAGTATTCGCGAACCATCTCGTTACTGTGCGAAGCCAGGATCATCGAGCGGTCGGCGCGTTTTTCGAATAATTCGTAATGGCATTTGCGTTGGAAATTCTGATCGCCCACCAGAATAATCTCATCAATCAGGTAACAGTCGAATTCAATCGCCAGCGATAGTGAGAAGGCCAAGCGTGCCCTCATGCCTGATGAATATGCCTTTACCGGCATCTTCAACTGGCGCCCAAGTTCGGTGAAATCCTCGACGAAGTCCTTAATCTCGCCGTAGTCACGGTCGTAGATGCGGGCGATGAAGCGTGCATTGTCGTACCCGGTCAGGCTGCCCTGGAAGCCGCCCGAGAAGCCTAGCGGCCAAGACACCGACATGCCCCGCTCGATCTTGCCCGAAGTCGGCATCTCGACGCCGCCAATGAGCTTGATAAGGGTGCTCTTACCTGCGCCGTTGCGGCCCAGAAGAGCCACTCGGTCACCCTGCTGCATGGTGAAGCTCAGATCCTTGAACACATCCTTGCGGGATTTGCCGTGCGAGTAGCTCTTGCTCAGGTCGCGACAGGTAATCATTCGATCACCAGCGTACGGCGTACGTGGCGGCATAGTGCAAGCCCGATCACAAGCGCGACCATCGAACAGACAAGCGGATTCCATACGTTGTAGTAAGGTGTCACTTTGTCACCCCAGATGCCGCTACGCATCATCTCCATCGCGTTCACGAACGGAGACATCAGCAGGTATTCGCGCACGGTAGGCGTCAACCACGAGGCAGCCGAGAACGTGCCGGAAAAAGGGATCATGATATAGGTGGTCACCGGAATGAACTTTTCGAGCACTTCCGACATCTCGGACAGCGGCGCGATCACAAAGCAGAGCGACAGGGTGAACAGCGAATAGAGCAGCCATCCGGACACGAACATACCGAGGTTGGCGGGTAACGGGAATTCGTTGAACCCAATCAGCACGATTGCGATAAAAAGATAGGCCATCATGGCACCCAGCATCTCGATAAGGAATCGCACGAAGACGAAATCGGTGACCTTGACCTGACGGTGGTACAGCATGCTGCCATTTGCCACGAAGACACTGACAGACCGACCAACGCAATGCCTGAACAGGGTAAGTGGGATATAACCCGAAACGACAAAGGCGATGATGCCGACGCCGTGTTCCTCGGGGCCCTTCATGAATCGCCACAGGAACGAAACCAACCCGGCGAAGAGCAGCGGCTCCACCATGATCCACAGGAAGCCGATGTTCTCACGCCCGAAGCGCGTGGTCAGTTCGCGTATCATCAGCGCGTGGATCACGCGCATCTGAATGCGCCACCCTTCTTGCAGCTTGCGTAGGCCTGAACGCGACATGGTCAATCGTCCGGGGCGTGCTCGAGAATGCCGACAATCAGCATCCAACCGATGAAGTAGAGACAGGTGGCGACTGCAGCAACGATGAGAATATTGAGAAGACGGTGCGGCAGCAGCGGCATATCGGGCATGTTCGGCTCGACGACCCGCTCCAGGTAATATTGTTGACGCTGCGAGTCCGCACGCGCCTGGACCAGCGCGGCATTGGCGACGTTGAGGTTCTCGGTTGAGAACTCCTGCTCGACGAGAAGGTTTTCGTAGCCACCTAGTTTGGAGGCAATGCCACCCTGTGACCCGACCACGCGGCTGTCCTGCGCCGCGATCTGCCCGGAAATTGCGTTTACCCGGTTCTGTAGAGCCGGAATCGACGGATTGCCGGGAGTGACGCGCCGCATCTGGTCTAGTTGTGTCTGGAGCGCGGCACGCTGGGCGACAAGGCCGTTGGCGATTTCCAACACGCTGACCGCTTGCTTGGCAGGATCAATCAGTTCTTGCGAATTGCGGTACTGGGCGATGGCCACGCGCGCCGCCTTGGCCCGGGCTGAGGCGAGATCGACCTGCCGCTGCGCTTCGGATATTGCGCGATTGCGGATGCGGTCGTTGAGGCGATTGACCAGTCCTTCGCTCAGCTCGAGGAGGCGCAGGTTGATCGTGTACGCGTCTTGGGCGGTGAAGCCCTTTACGGTGATGATCGAGGTGCCGGTTTCGGTATCAAGCCGGGCGTCGACCTGCTTGCCGTAGAACTTGTATAGGTCTTCGAACGTGTCGTCGTGCAGCGGCTGCGGGAAGCGCGAAAACAAGTCGGTATCGTGCGAGGCGTAGCGGGCACGGAAGCCGGGGCTTTTTTCAAGCGCCTTGAGCGCATCGCGCGAACGTACGTAATCGAGGACTTCGTTGGCTTGCTCCTGTCCGCCTGACAGCCCGGTTGTCTGGATAAGGTTGGCGAGGGAAGACATCTGCGAACGCTTCTGGTCCGGGTTCTTTATGACGAACCGGGATTCCGAAGTGTAGATGTCTGACGCGAAAAGCCCGAAATACACTCCAGCCAGCAGCGTCGGTGCGATCACGAAGACGACGAACCAGCGCCGCTTCTTCAGCCATTGAGAGAATGCGGAAGGGCGAGCCACAGTGTCGGACGAAACAGGGTCGGACGGGAACGAATTCTCGGCGTTCATAAATATCTTTTACAGCACCTCAAGGGCAGTTCGCCCGGCCATGGCCGAGGCCGTTGCGCTAGGCGAACATGGGGCGGGGCGCAAGGCCGGCTGATGGCATTGAGTGACAAGACGGATGTATTTGGTCGCAAAGGGCCGCAGCGCTATTGTTCATTCTTAAAGCAGAGTGCTAAGGCCGCGCGCAAGTTCAGGCGTTCCCGAGTTTATCCAGCGATGCAGGTAATAAAGTTTGTTCCCCTAGCCCTGTTTGTGGGCCTCGCTGGGTGCGCCACGCTTCCTAACAGCGGCCCGACGGGCAAGCAGGTGGAGCGTTCGGCGCTAGATCCCGAGAACGAGATGCCGATCCGGCTCGTGCAGGTTCAGGCTGCCGCCGACATTCCTGCTCCTGTGTCCGAGACGCCAATGGCGGCGCTTGCCGACCTGGCGCCACCGCCTACCGACATGATCGGTCCCGGAGACGTCCTTGACATCAGCATCTACGAAGCAGGGGTCACCCTGTTCGCCGGTGGCAGCGGGGCATCCCCCGGTCCGCTGGGCCAAATCGGCGCCAACCCTGGCGTTCAAGCGCAGAAGCTGCCGCCGAGCCGGGTAGACGATAATGGCGATATCTCGATCCCTTATGCCGGTCGGCTCCGTGTCATGGGGCGCACCGTGGGCGAAGTCGAAACGATGGTGCGTCAGTCGTTGCGGGGGCTGTCACAGAACCCGCAGGTGCTGATAACGCTGAGTCAGACGATTACCAATTCGGTCATCGTCAGCGGCGAAGTCGCGCGTCCTGGCCGCCTGGTCCTGCAGACCAACCGCGAAACGCTGTCCGATGTGATAGCCCTTGCCGGCGGCTACCGAGGTAACGCCAAGGATCTCAGCCTGCGGGTATTCCGCAGGAGCGGCAGCGTCGATATTCCGATCAACGACCTGATCGACACACCGGCGCTCGACGTGCGTGCCTATCCTGGCGACCGGCTAATGCTCATCAACAATCCGCGCACATATTCGGTAATGGGGGCGCCCAGTGTGGTGCAGCAGATCCCATTCCCTCGATCGAAAGTCTCGCTGGCCGAAGCGATTGCAACCGCGGGCGGATCCAATCCCGGCCTCGGCGATCCTGCCGCGATCTTCGTATTCCGCTACGTCAAGGATGAGCAAGGGGCCGAAGTGCCGGTGGTCTATCATCTTAATATGATGAAGAGCGGTGGTTATTTCTTGGCCCAGCGCTTTGCCATGCGGGACAAGGATGTGCTCTATATTGGCAACGCGGCCGCCAACCAGCCTAGCAAAGTGCTTGCGCTTGTCAGCCAGCTCTTCTCGCCGCTCTTGAGCGTGACGGCTGCCGTCCAGGCGGTGAAGAACTGACACAGCCTTCGTCGGCGGTCGAAGACCTTGGACAATAATGCAGGTTGTCGGCCAGGCAGTGCTGGCCCAGAAGCAGCTCAGGTGTAATCTGCTTTGGCATCTACGCGGTTATGGCTGCGCCGCGCGATCCCGATGCAGTCATGGCCGAGGCTGGGGCCGAGATCGTTCGCAACGTCGGTCCGGCCGAGCTGGGATCGCTCACCAGAACGATGCGATGAACACTTGGCGCTTCATGGCAGATGCGCTGCTGAGTGAGCGCAGGAAGCTTTCCCGCCCTTTGGCCTGAGCTGCGGCTAAAGCGTAAGCGGGGCCGCGACCCCACCTTGCGGGGCTGAAGCACAGCGCCGAGTCTCAGCGCCCTGATCGGATGGAGGGCGCTGGTGCTATGACGATGCCATGTGATGATGCTGGCACTAACCGGGTAACCCGCTTCGAAGTGTTCACCGGTGCGGGGCGGCGGCGGGATTGGCCGCCGGAGGTCAAGGCTTCGATCCTGGCCGAGAGCTTTTCCGGGCAGGAGACGGTCTGCTCGGTTGCGCGGCGGCATGGCATGAGCCCCTCGCAGCTGTTCACCTGGCGCCGGCAGCTCCGCAAGCAGTTGGAGAGCCAGGGCGCGGCCGTGCCGGCTTTTGTTCCCGCCGTCGTCGATGCCGTTGCCGCAGAGGAGTTCACGCCTGTGATCCAGCGGCCGAAGAAGCGACGGCGCTCAAAGGCAAGCGCCGTGGAACTGGAGATCGACGGCGTTGCGGTGAAGATCAGCCGCGGCGCCGATGCCGGGGTGATTGCCGCGGTGATCGAAGCGCTCCGGGTTACCCGATGATCGGACCCGGCGCAGGTGCCAAGGTCATGGTGGCCACACGCCCGGTCGATTTCCGCAAGGGGCCCGACGCGTTGGCCGCGCTGGTCGGTGTCGAGTACGGCGGTGATCCTTATTCTGGCGTAATTTACGTGTTCCGGGCCAAGCGCAGTGATCGGATCAAGCTTGTCTGGTGGGATGGCACGGGGCTATGTTTGATGGTCAAGAGGCTGGAGTCCGGCGGGTTCAAGTGGCCGGCCATCCAGGACGGCGTGATGCGCCTGACGGCGGCGCAGTTGGGCGCCTTGCTCGAGGGTCTGGACTGGCGCCGTGTGCATGGCGGACGCCGCCCGGTCGCCCCGCAGATTGCCGGTTGACGATGGCTCCTCCTACTGATTCACTCCTTCCATGCTCATGGAAGCGGATCTCCCCAACGACGTCGAAGCGCTCCGCGCGCTCGTCCTCGAGCAGGCCCGCGAGCTTGATGTTCTGAAGGTTTTCCAGGCCGAGGTTGAACGCCTGAAGGCGATCATTGAGGCCCTGCAGCGGCACCGGTTTGGCCGCCGTTCCGAGCAACTCGATCCCGATCAGTTCGAGCTTGCCCTGGAAGAGGTCGAGATGGCCCTGGCCCAGGCCCAGCACGCCGGGGACAAGGCGAGCCGGGCATCGGCGGATCGCCCGCGCAAGGTCAACCGCGGCTCGTTGCCGGCCCATCTCGAGCGGATCGAGCAGGTCGTCGAAGTCGAGGATAAGGCCTGCCCCTGCTGCGGCGGCGCGCTCCACCAGATCGGTGAAGACGTGGCTGAGCGTCTTGACGTGGTGCCCACCACCTTCCGCGTCCTGGTCACGCGCCGTCCGCGCTATGGCTGCCGGTCATGCGAGGGCGCGATCGTCCAGGCACCGGCTCCGGCGCGGATCGTCGAGGGCGGTATCCCCACCGAGGCGCTGATCGCGCAGGTGCTGGTCGCCAAGTACGCCGATCACCTGCCGCTATACCGGCAGGCCCAAATCTACGCGCGGCAAGGTGTCCAGCTCGACCGCTCGACCCTGGCGGACTGGGTCGGCCGGGCAGCCTGGTATCTGCGCCCCTTGCGCGATCACATCCTCGAGCGATTGCGACGATCCGAGCGGCTGTTCGCCGATGAAACCACGGCGCCGGTGCTCGATCCAGGGCGTGGTCGGACCAAGACGGGCCAGCTCTGGGCCTATGCTCGCGACGATCGACCATGGGGCGGCGAAGATCCGCCGATGATGGCCTACGTCTATGCCGCTGACCGCAAGGGTGAGCGGGCCGAAGCCCATCTCGGTGACTTCGTCGGCATCCTGCAGGTCGATGGCTTTGGCGGCTACGCTGCTCTGGCCAAGCGCCGGCAGCAAGTGAGCTTGGCCTTCTGCTGGGCGCACGTGAGACGCAAGTTCTACGATCTGGCCGACAGCTCGCCGGTCGCGACCGAGGTGCTGCGCCGGATCGCAACGCTCTACGCGATCGAGGAAGAGGTTCGCGGCACCTCGGCGGAGCAGCGCCGCACCGTGCGCGCCGAACAGGCCCGCCTCATCGTGGATGACCTGCACACCTACCTCGAGGCACGACTTCGTCAGGTTAGCGCCAAGAGCAAGCTCGCCGATGCCATCCGCTACGCGCTCACCCGCTGGTCCGGGCTGTCGCTGTTCCTCGAAGACGGCCGCGTCGAGCTGGATTCCAACACCGTCGAGCGATCAATCCGGCCCAGTCGGCCCGAAGCTGCGATTTTGGTCATCTTGGAGAACACGTCGGGAA
>CALMPB010000163.1 GCA_937871985.1 uncultured Burkholderiaceae bacterium | reverse complement strand
AAATTTTTTTGACCCGACCCCCACGCCCCCTCGATACCCGCCCCAAAAACCCCGACAAGAACCGGCCAACGCCGTGGCCCAAACCTCCCGCCCCATGGTCAGCCGCTCAAGCGTTTCGCCCAAAGGCCTTCCCTCGAACGGCAAAACAGCGCGAGGAAGCTTACAAAACGCCATGGCCGCGCCCACTATCGCAACTGCCACTGGCGACGCCCCGCGTCGCTATACTATGTGCACAGCCTCTGCGCTCGCGGCGCCAATGACAAGAACACTCCATGACAGAAGACATTCTCATCAACGTTACTCCCTTCGAAACCCGAGTGGCCCTGGTCGAACAGGGTTCCGTCCAGGAACTGCATATCGAACGCAGCATCCAGCGCGGCCATGTCGGCAATCTGTATCTGGGCAAGATCGTGCGGGTCTTGCCCGGCATGCAGAGCGCCTTCGTCGATATCGGGCTCGAGAAGGCGGCCTTCATCCATGTGGCCGATCTGCGTCAGAACCGAGTGGAACGCACCAACGGCAACCCCGCCACTCCCATCGAAAAGCTGCTCTTCGAGGGGCAGTCGCTGCTGGTGCAGGTCATCAAGGATCCCCTGGGCACCAAAGGAGCCCGCCTTTCCACGCAAATAAGCATTGCGGGACGCATGCTGGTCTACCTTCCTTTCGACCCGCATGTCGGCATCTCCCAGAAAATCGAATCCGAGGAAGAGCGCATCGCCTTGAGGGAGCGAGTGGAACGCCTGATGCCCAAGGACGAAACCGGCGGCTTCATCGTGCGCACCCAGGCCGAGGGCGCCACCGACGAAGAACTGGCCGCCGACCAATCCTATCTGCGCGTCTTGTGGGCCAATCTTCAGAACCGCATCAAGACCCAGCCCGCACCCTCCCTGCTGCATGCCGACCTGACCCTGGCGCAGCGGGTATTGCGCGACATGGTGGGGCCGCATACCGGTTCGATTCTGGTGGACTCGCGCAGCACCACACAGGAGCTCATGGAATGGGCCAAGATATACACCCCCTCGGTGCTGGACAGGATCCGGCACTACAGCGGAGAGCGGCCATTGTTCGACACCGCCCACGTCGACGAGGAAATCGCCCGGGCGCTGTCGCGCCGCGTGGATCTGAAGTCGGGCGGCTACCTCATCATCGACCAGACCGAAGCGCTGACCACGGTGGACGTCAATACCGGCGGCTTCGTGGGCGGGCGCAATTTCGACGACACCATATTCAAGACCAATCTGGAAGCGGCCGTGGCGCTGGCCCGCCAACTGCGCCTGCGCAATCTGGGCGGCATCATCATATTGGACTTCATCGACATGGACGATGCCGAACATCGGGAATCGGTGCTGGCCGAACTGAAAAAAGCGCTGAGCAAAGACCGCACGCGCATGACGGTCAGCGGCTTCAGCCAGCTTGGCCTGGTGGAAATGACGCGCAAGCGCACGCGCGACTCGCTGGCGCACCAGTTGTGCGAGCCCTGCCCCACCTGCCAGGCGCGCGGCAATGTGCGCACCGCGCGCACCTTGTGCTACGAGATACTGCGCGAAATACTGCGCGAATCACGGCAATTCAATCCCAAGGAATTCCGCATCCTGGCGTCCCAGGCCATTGTCGACCTCTTTCTTGAAGAAGAAAGCCCCCACCTTGCCATGTTGGGCGACTTTATCGGCAAACCGGTTTCGCTGGAGGTCGAAAGCAGCTACACCCAGGAACAATACGATATCGTTCTGATCTAGCGCGCCGTTTGGCCGCCTATAAAAATTGGGCGGCGGCCATGAGAAAACCGGGCGGGCGCGCGCGCCCGGCGTACCGGCAGGCCAAAGCCGCGGCCGGGCAGTCAACGCCGCAAGCAGCCTATTCCGCGTCGTTTTCCTCGGGCTTGGGCGGCTCGGGGGGAATCGGCTGGCCGGGGCATACATCGGGGTGCAGGATGGCGTTGTACATGGCCCGTATCTGGGCTTTGTCGATTCCGTAATAGCTATACAGATTTCCACGCAGCTGCATGTTCGTCATCATTTGCAAGCCCAGCACCAGCGTGCGTTCCCAGCCGCCGTCGTCCTGCCCCGGCAGCGAATCCAGCTTTTGCGTAACGCGCGCGTAGTTGGGATGATCGTTGTCGACGGCGAACTGGATGTTGGATCCGCACTTGGCCTGCTGCTGGAGAACCGCTCTTTGAACCTGCACGAAAGTCCTCGGCACCCAGCGCTCGTCGCGCATATAAGGCTGCGTTTCCAGAACGCTCAGCCCTATCCCGCCCTGGCCTTGGCTGGCGCACCCCGCCAGCACCGCCAAACCGCACAGCCACAACAGCTTCTTCATTTTGTTCCTTTGCCCAGTAGTGATTCCCAAAACCCGGAAGGCGCTCACGGCCGCCGGCCGGCCCGAAGCACATGCGAAATCGGCCCGGGCGCGCCCATGAACCGACTCAATCCTTGAACTGCATGCGGTACAGCGAGGCGTACAGCCCTTCGCTTGCCAGCAGCTCTTCGTGGCGCCCCTGCTCGACGATGCGGCCGGCGTCCAGCACCACGATTTTATCGGCCTTTTGCACCGTCGATAAACGATGGGCGATGACCAGCGTCGTGCGCCCCACCATCAGGCGCTCCAGCGATGCCTGAACCTGCGCCTCGGATTCATTGTCCAGCGCGGACGTGGCTTCGTCCAGAATCAGTATGGGCGCATTCTTGATGAGCGCACGGGCAATGGCCAGGCGCTGGCGCTGGCCGCCCGACAGGCTGCTGGCGTTTTCGCCGACCCGCGTGTCGAGTCCTTGCGGCAAACCGGCCACGAAGTGATGCAGATTGGCCGCCTCGAGCGCCTTGTGGATGTCTTGTGTGCTGGCCTCGTGCAAGGCCCCATAGCTGACGTTCTCGCCTATGGTGCCGTCGAACAGCACCACATCCTGGCTGACCAGCGACAACTGGCTGCGCAGGCTGCGCAAGGTGCAGTCCGCCACGGAATGCCCGTCGATCAGCACCTGCCCCGCGGTCGGCACGACAAAGCGCGGCAACATGTTGACCAGCGTGGTTTTCCCGCTGCCCGAGCGCCCCACCAGCGCCACGGTCTGGCCGGGCTCGACCGTGAAGGAAACATCGGAAAGCGTGTCGCTTTGCGCTCCTTCGAAGCGATGGACGACGTTCCTGAACTCCACCTTGCCGGCAATGGGCTCCTGCAGCACGACGGTGCCGGCATCGTTTTCGGGCGGATGATCCACCAGCATGAACACGCTTTCGGCCGAGACCAGCATGCGCTGCATGGCGCCGGCAATGTTCGTAAGGCGCTTGAGCGGGTCGAATATTTGCCCCAGGGCCGCCATGAAGGCGGCGAAGCTGCCCACGGTCAGCCCCCCGTGGTTGGCCTGATACAGGGCGACGGCGATGACGGCCGCGACCGACAACGCCACGAAGAACTGCGTGAGCGGCGACATGGCTGCGTCGGCCGACACGGCCCGCATGGCGAATCGCCGCAAGCGCCCGTTGACATACTGGAACCGGCCCGATTCACGCTCGTAGCCGTCGAAAAGCTTGACGACGCGCTGCCCGTCTATGGCTTCGCCGACCACCCGGGTCAACTCGGCGTTCATGCTGATGGTGTCGCGATTGATGCGGCGCAGGCGCTTGATGAATATGCGGGACACGAGCACCGACGCGGGCAGCATGATGATCACGATCAAGGTCAACTGCCAGGACATGTAAAGCAGCACCGCCAGCAAGGCCACGACGATCAGCGTCTCCCGCACGATGACGGTAATGACCTCGGTCGCCAGATTGGTGACGTTGGTGGCGTCGATGGTGAAACGGTTGAGCAGGCGCCCGGTGTCGCCACGCTTGAACTCTTCGTCGGGCAGGCCGAGCAGGCGCTCGAACATCTCGCGCCGGATGCCCAGCAGCATATTGTTGGCGATCCAGGCCAGCACGTAACTGCTGCCGAATGTGCATATGCCGCGCAACAGCACCAGGCCGATGACCGCCAGCGGTATCGACCACATATAGGACGGCTTGTCGCCATTGAAGCCCTGATCCAGCAGGGGCTTCATGATGACGGCAAGGGTCGGCTGGGTCGCCGCGCTGATACTGACCAGGATGGCGGCGACGATGGCGGCTTTCCAGTACGGCCCCAGGCGTGAATAGATGCGGCGCCATAAATCGATCTTGGTAGACTCGGGATGCGATGCGCCGGATGGTGGAACGGAATTCAAGAATCAGCTCGCTCTTATACAATTGAGTGCATCATTTTAGCGTTCCCACGCTCCTGGCCCGAATTTCAAATCTTTCACCCGCCGATGCCTAATTTTTCAGCCATATATCTACGCCTGCCAAACTGGATCGGCGACGTCTGCATGAGCTTGCCCAGTTTGCATGCCATGCTGGACACCGGGCTGCCCATCGTCGTGTGCGCCCGCCCATGGGCCAAAGACCTGCTGGCCGGCTACGACCTGGCCGGATTCGTCGAAATGACGGGCCGCTGGCGCGCCGACCGCGCGGCGGTCAGCGCGCACAGGACAGCCTCGCGCCATCGCCGCGCCGTCGGCCTGCTGCTGCCGGACTCATTGTCCAGCGCCATGGTCTTCCGTTTCGCCGGACTTGCCTGCTGCGGCTATCGGGACGACGGCCGCAGCCTGATCCTGCGCTGGCCGGTCGCCAAGCCGGCATCGTCCCTGCATGCCGTGCAATCGTGGTACCACCTCACCGCCGAAGCCGCGCGGCGCTGGGGCCTGTCGTCCATTCCCGCCCAGGCTCCCGCCTCGCTGAACCTGCAG
Organism: uncultured Burkholderiaceae bacterium; assembly: GCA_937871985.1. The sequence continues at coordinate 8,746 of CALMPB010000163.1, read as the reverse complement.
CTTGCCCCCCGGCACATCGAGGAAGGCCGCCGCGCCATGGCCGAAGCAGGCCTGCAGCCCGGAAAATTCATACTCATCGCGCCCACCGCCACCGGCCTGCACCACGGGAAAATCAAAGTCTGGCCCGGCTTTGCCGAGCTGACACGCGAACTGCGGCAGCAGGGACACACCGTGGTCATGTGCCCGCCTCCCTCCGAAGCCGACGACGCCAGGCGCAACGCGCCGGACGCCTTGTGCCTGCCTCCCCTGAAGCTGGGCGCATTTGCTACACTGACTCGTTCCGCCTCGCTGGTAATATGCAATGATTCGGGCGTGTCGCACGTGGCCGCCGCCGCCAACGCTGCGCAGCTCACGCTTTTCGGCGTTACCCGGCGCGAGCGCACCGGCCCCTGGTCGCAAAATGCAATATGCCTGGGCTCCGAAGGCCACTGGCCCTCCGTGGACGAAGTGCTGCGGCAAGCATCCCTGCATACGCCATCAACAAACCGGTTTGCATGAATTTTTCCAACTTCTTCACCAACCTGATCATCCCGCTCAATTTGTGCATCACGCTGCTTGTGCTGGCGGCCCTGTGCTTTATCGTCCGGCGCCGCAAAACCGCCGCCCTGCTGGCCGGCCTGTCGATCTGTTGGGGAATGTTCTGGTCGCTGCCGGCTTCGTCGCTATGGGCCGGCGGGAGGCTGGAGCAGCTTTACCCTTACGTCCCGCCCCAGGAACTGCCGGCCGCCCAGGCCATCGTCGTCCTGGGCGGCAATACCGCCGGGGGCCGCCGGAACTGGTTCGAACCCTATAGCCGCACGCAGGCCATCACCCGTGTCGAGACGGCGGCCCAAATATACGAAGCCCATCGCGCCCCGCTGGTGGTGCTGTCGGGGGCCGCGCTGGAAGGCAAGATCAGCGAAGCCGAAAACATGGCCACCGCCCTGCGCAAACAAGGGGTGCCCGACGACGCCCTAGTGCTGGAAACAAACAGCTACAACACCCATGAAAACGGCGTGTACACGGCCCAGAAGCTGAAGGCCCTGGGATTGTCGCGCGTGCTGCTGGTCACCTCGGCGCTGCACATGCCGCGGGCCATGGCCGTTTTCCACAAGCAAGGCATCACCGCCATCGCCGCGCCGTCGCCCCCCCAGATCGTCGTGCCCGACGACCCGGACTTCGCGTTCTGGCAGCCCAACGAACGCGCCTTCGATGCCGCGCGCTCGATCATCAAGGAATACGCCGGCCTGCTGGCCTATTGGGTGCGCGGCTGGATCTAGGACCTGTTGACACATGGATTGCCGCGACAACTGCGGCGCGTGCTGCACCGCGCCCTCCATCTCCAGCCCGATCCCGGGAATGCCCCTGGGCAAGCCGGCGGGAGTCCGTTGTGCCCAATTGGGCGAGGATGAACGATGCTTGATTTTCGGCCGACCTGAACGGCCTGCAGTGTGCTCGTCCCTACAGCCTGAACCTATGATGTGTGGGGAAAGCCGTGAGCAGGCGATACGCTGGCTTAAGTTAGTGGAAGAGATTACCTCACCCGAAAAATCATCGGCATAAGCAACCTCTGGCCTCTATAAGCGAGAAGCCACGTAGCGTAAGGAGCACTAGGCCGTGCTGCCATTGGTTCGAGACCTGACTTGAGTTCCTACCAAGCGCTGCTCCATGACATGGGCGACCCATCCAACGCTTTGTCCTACCGCCCACAACGCCGATGCGCCTCTGGGTGGTAACCCGAGAGCTCGCGCTACGGCGATAAGGCCGAGCTCTAGCGACGGCCCCATATTCGCTTCGTTGCGCGCAATATCCATCATCCACTTTATGTCGTCCAATGCTTTGGTCGATGCTACTTCCGAGGCGACTTTCAGCAAGCCGAGCGCGCGTGGGTCTCCATCGGGACCTACTGTCTGCCCAAATCCGGGCAGTTGGCTTCCAGTACGTGCCGCCTTAAATGCCATGTCCTTGAACTGTGCCGTACTAGGTCTGCCCGAGACGAACTCTTCCGCACGGTCGCAACTGCCGCCCAAAGCGCTTCCCGAGTAGGCCGCAATTGCCCCGATTAAACATCCATGCAGGCCAGCACCTGTCGAGGCGATCAGCCTAGCGGTATGAGTAGCCGGCGAAACCTCGTGATCCGCACACCAGATGAAAACAGCGTCCAATGCCGCGATGGATTCTGCGTGAGCTTTAATTCCAAGGCCGCGCGCCGCAATCCGTGCAATAGTATCGTCGGCTTGCGGTCGCACGAAAGTACCATGAGGTGTTAAGTAGGCAAGGCAGCCTGCATACGTTGCAACAAGCCGCCGCGCCAGCCGTTGCGTACTGCCAGATCGTATCTCCGTCGCTGCAGAGGCCCCCAGCACCAATGATGCATTGCACATGACACGAAGAAAAGGAACGGGATGCTCGCCAACTTGCAACGCCCCCACAGCCGCCTCAAGATTCTCGGGTATTTGCTCGTAATCCCACACAAGCAATTCGTCCGTCAGCACACCCGTCCAAAGCAACTCAGCGACATTTTCGATCCTGCCTGGATGCATCGCCAACGCTTGAGCATCATACCCACGATACCTTGGTCCACCCGGTAAAATTTCGGTGATGGCGCTTGCAACGAACCCTGAATTGACCGCCGGAAATTGCCTGGCGCTTCCGCCATACGGGCTTTCTCGCTCCTGCTTTCGATTGATAAGCTTTTCGACGTCCTCGCGTGCATAAAATGACCGTTTGGAGCCCGGCGCAGCAATACGGCGCAGGAGTCCCCTACTCGCATACGCATACAGCGTCTGCTTCTTTATGCCCAAAAGCCTCATTACCTCTTCGGCCCCTAACGCGGAATTCATCATGACAGATACTCGAATACTATTAAACCGACATCACACACGCCGCAAATCTCATAATCTGCTTGTTTGAAGCGACTCTACCATGGAGGAGTCTTCTTTCGAAAGTGCTACTTTCTGCCAAGTGATCCACTACGTTCCCGGTTCTTGCTTCCCCCCGTTCAGTGCTTAAACCAGCGGATTCTTCCAGACTTGCAATACCTTTTTGGCTGAGATCGAGCCCGTCTGCATTCCGGATACTGTTATTACTCGCTTCCATATCATCTCCTCAATATTGATCGCCCGCGAAGACGAAGGTTGACGCCCCCCCCGGCGGCCGGTATTGGGATCCCCGGTTTAGAGTTGGGACTCTTCAGAGAGGAGTCGCTCCATCAGCTTGCGACCCGCTGTAGGCGCTCCGTCGAAAGACGTATGCAGGCGACGGCTTTCCAGCGGAACCTCCATGAGGGTACATTGCTGTGCCTCAAGCATGACGCGATCCTCGTCCAAGGTCCGAACCGCCCCCTGACGTAGCGTTTCCGTCACGGTGGGATTGCCCAATGCGAAATTCCGCGTTAAGGCAAAGAAATAATGCGTGGAACCTGTTTTTTCCGGAGTAAGCAAATGATGCACAAACCATTCCAGTGACTCACCTGTGGAGCCCGTAACCGGCGTGGCGCGCACCACAATACAGAACGCGGGAGGCGTGAAGACGACCCGCTGATAACGGTCGATGTTTCCGCTGAATCCGGCTGCCTTCTTGAACATGACGGGAGGCGGGCAATTCGGCATTAATCGCTCGACTTCTATCGTTTTTTCCAAAACCATCGTTTTTGCGGGAGATTCGCCCACAGCAACGTTGCCTATCGTCTTCGGATGAAGAAACGCCTCGTGGGACAAGTCCAGCAGATTATCGATGACAAGCGCCACATCGGCCTTAGTATATTGATAACCCTGGAACCGCTCCCAACCCGACTTCTCAAGATAGTCCGTAAAAGGAGGAAGAGGCGTGGAAGACGCCAGCGCCTGATCTCCAAGCCAAACCCACACAAACCCGGCTGCCTCCTGAGTCGCGTAAGAAGGAACATCAAACTGCTGCGGTAGGCGATCGCCTGTTCTCGCATCTCCGGGAATCTCTACACAGCGACCGGAGCAGTCGAACTTGATGCCGTGATAAGCGCATTGAATGGCGTCCCCTTGCACCGTCCCCAAGGATAAAGGCGCCAATCGATGAGGACAGCGATCCTGCATGGCTACCGCACGACCACCCTCGGTACGATAAAAAACTAAAGGCTCCCCACAGATACGAACCGCATGGGGAGTGCGACCAACATCGCTCGACAAGGCCGCCACGTACCATGTATTAAGTAAAAATTGCCCAGTTGCGGCCAGACTCCCGGGATGGGCAGACACTGCTGACATATGAATCTCCTAGGTAAACACTGCTTACTTATGAATCTCTTGTTTCCTTAAAAATCTAGATCCTCGGCTTCACCCGCAAGCCCGGCTACACACTCAAGAGCGCCGAGACCTCGGTCAAACTCGAAGCGAACTTGGAAGCATCCCCCTCCCATATAGTGCGGCCTCGCTCCAGCACGTAGTGGTGATCGCACAACTCACGTAGCGCCCCCATATTCTTGTCCACCACGATAATCGATTGCCCCCTGCGGCGTAGCTCTTTGATCGTGCTCCAGATTTCTTCCCGGATCAAAGGCGCCAAACCCTCTGTCGCCTCATCCAAGATCAAGAGTCGGGGATTGGTCATCAAAGCTCGACCAATCGCTAACATCTGTTGCTCGCCCCCCGACAACTGACTTCCAAGATTGGCTTGACGCTCACGCAGGCGAGGAAACAAAGAAAACACCTCTGCCAGACTCCATGGGCCGTTGGGCCGCGCGGTTGCAATCAAATTCTCTTTGACAGACAGCGCCGAAAAAATCTGCCGGCCTTCTGGAACCAGCCCGATTCCGAGCCGAGCGATCCGATGAGTACGCTGGTAGCCCAGCGACTTTCCAGCAAAGACGATCTGCCCACCTTGCAACGGAAGCATCCCCATTAGTACTTTGATGGTCGTCGACTTCCCCATACCGTTACGCCCCATCAAACTCACCACCTGACCAGTGAGCACCTGTAAATGGACGCCGAACAGAGCTTGGGCTTCTCCGTACGATGCTGTTATCCCGTCGATGGACAAAAGCGTGCCAGACATCAACTTTCTCCCAAATATGCTTGACGGACAAGAGGATCATTACGAATCTGATCGGGAGTGCCTGTAGCGATGATCGCCCCTCCCACCAACACAGAAATACGGTCAGCCAAACTGAACACCGCATCCATATCGTGCTCGATGAGCAGCATCCCGAAGCGCTCTCGCAATGTCCCCAACAGCGAGACCGCGGCATGAGCTTCGGCCTGGCTAAGACCGGCAAGCGGTTCGTCCAACAGAAGAATCGTTGGCGACATGGCGATGCCCATGGCCAGCTCTAACTGACGTATACCGCCATAGCCCAAGGTCGCCGCTCGTTGCTCGGCGACATGAAGGCCTACCTGTGTCAATGCACGCTGGGCTTCGATTTTCGAAGGCTGCGTAGCAAACAAACGCCAAGGTGAAAAACGCCTAGCCTGGGCATTTATCGCAATTGCCACATTATCCGAAGAACTCATGCTTCGGAACACACTACTGATTTGGAACGTTCTGCCCAAGCCGAATCGCGCTCGACGGTGCGCAGTCCATGTTGTAACGTCAACACTATTCAGCCATACCCGGCCCGCGTCCGGAGCTAACTGGCCGGCAATTTGCGCCATCAATGTGCTTTTCCCCGCTCCGTTCGGCCCGATCAGAGCGTGGACTTCTCCATGCTCGACTTCAAGCGAAACTGAACGAGTCACTGCGAGCTTGCCAAAATTCTTAGTCAAGCCTTCAAGCCTCAGCACGGCATCCGATGAGGGTTTCATGCATGCTCCTTTTCGCCCGGGGCCCAAAGGACGCGTCCTAACGCAAGCGCTCCAAGAACAAAAAGCCAGTGGTCTGTATATTGAGACAGCACTTCCTGAATCATCACGATAGCGGCACATGCCAGAAGAGGGCCCGTCCGGGTAGCTGCACCACCAAGAAGCATCAGCACAACCAACTCGCCCGACATCAGCCAATTACCCAGTTGCGGACTGGTATAGCGCGCGACATGCGCCAACATCGCGCCGCCAATCCCCGCCAGCACTGCGGAAAACACGAACGCCATCAGGCTTACAAAATACGGGTTCCCGCCCAGGCTAGAAAGACGCCGAGCATCATCCCTATTCGCCCGCATCAATGCGCCCAGCTCAGAACCACGCAGCCGAGCCACTATCGCAGCGCACAAAAACGCTATCACCACAATAGTCAAAGTCAAGGCGCGATCGGTTTCCAGTCCCCAGCCACCAAAGACGATAGGACGCGCGCTAATAGCGAACCCCTCATCCCCACCGAACGAGCGCAGACTTTGGAAACCGTAAAACACCATTTGCGCGACCGCCAGCGTCGCCATGAGCTGATAGAGACCCTGCGTACGCAACACCGCCGCGCCCACGATTAAGCCAAGACAGCAAGAAACGACTGTAACGGCCAAGATCATGATCCAAAGAGAGTGCTCCCCGCCCAACGCGAGCATGCCAGCAACATAGCTCCCGGCCGCCACAAAAGCGCCGTGTCCAAGACTGAGAACCCCGGCATGGAGGGTTAGTTGCTGAAGTCCGAGCACGATAATCCAAAGCGCAAACACCTTTGCCATCAATTTGAGCGAATAAGGGTCAAGTACGCCGACCAATACGCATGCTCCGAACAATATAAGGAGTAAAAAGACTCTCTCGTCGTGGTCGTTTGAAACGCGCAGCCCACGCCATAATCTAGAGGACGACATTAACAAATTCCCTTTCATCGACTGAACAGCCCTTGCGGACGCAGCAAAAGCACGAATAGCATCAGGATATAAACAACCATATTCGCCAGAGCTTGTCCGCCCCCTCCCATGTTCGCAAGGTAAACTCGAGCAAATGTATCGATGATGCCGATCAGCAAACTGGCAAACAGGCAGCCCTTCAGCGACCCGGCCCCACCCACGATGATCACCACCAGAGCCAAAATCAATAGAGGCTCGCCAACTCCGGACTCCACCGTAATGAGCGGTCCCATCATCAAGCCTGCCAACGCGGCCAAGACGGCGCTGAGCACAAAAACGACTGTAAACAACACGTCAACATTGACACCAAGCGCTTCCGCTACACCTCGCTTTTCTGCACTGGCCCTCACCAGCATGCCGACCCGGGTGCACGACAGGAGCAAATACATCGCGATACCCACTATGAGCGCCATGGCCGTGATTGCCAGGCGATACGATGGGTAATACATATCGCCGAAAAAGTGAATGGAGCCGGTCAGCCAAGATGGCATCGACGCCAGTAACGGCTCCCGACCCCATACCATGATCACCAACTCGTTGAGGATCAACATCAGGCCAAACGTACCCAATACCTGTTCAAGGTGCCCTCGGCGATAAATACGCCGCATTACCACTATCTCGATGATGAAGGCCACAATAGCCGCCCCTAGCAGGCCGGCCACGAAGCCGGCCAGCGGCCCATATCGCTCACCAACCGTAAAGCCGAGATAGGCTCCGATCATGAACATGGATCCGTGGGCAATGTTTACCAGTCCCATCACGCCGAAGATTAGCGTTACACCGATCGAGAGCAGGAAAAGCATCAACCCAAACTGCACTCCATATAAAAATTGCTCGAGAAAAAGCACCGCTGTCATTTCAATTCTTCCACCGCAATCAACGATTCAGAGGGCATTCTTCGGCAAAGCGGTCGCCCACGGACTTCACCACGGTCAAGATTTTCTGCACATACCCTCCCGATTCATTTTTCTCCACTCTCTGAATGACCATGTTCTGAATCGGAAACTGATTGGTGTTCAACTTGAACGGTCCCCGGATAGACTTGAACTCTTTGTTGTCTCGCAGCGCAGCACGCAGTACCTCCGGCTTCTGGTCTCCCTTCGTTTGGCGCAAAGCAGCATCGAGATACATGACCGTATCGTACGCCTGAGCGGAGAACGTAGTGGGCTCCCGCCCTCCGTTTTTAGCCTTGAAGTCCGCAGTGAATCGATCGTTCTGCGGATTATGGATACCCGAGTTCCATGTGTTAGCGCTGATGACGCCCAATGCGGCATCTCCTTGAGCCTTGATCACCAATGAGTCGGTGACCGCACCGACCGCAAACAGAGGAACCTGCTTGGACATACCCGTACCCGCGTACTGGCGCACGAATGCCACCGCTGCGCTGCCCGGATAGAACACGAACAAGCCGTCGGGCTGTGCGGCACGCACCCGGGCTAACTCGGGTGCGAAATCGACTTGGGACATAGGCGTAAAAGTCTTGGCCATCAGCGGCTTACCGAAGCCATACTCGACGGCATCAACCATTTCGCGCCCCCCCTGATAATCCAAGCTCATCGCGTAAAGCTTCTGCAAATTGGCGTCTTTGATATAACGCCCCATTGCCGCGCCGAACTGTTCGTTCTGGTGTCCGATGGCAAAAACATTTGTGGCGCACTCTTTCCCGGCGAGCTCGTTCGGGCCCGCATGCGCCAGAAGCAGTGTGACGTCGGCCTTTGCTGCGGGCTGCACAATGGACATCGCCACATTCGATGCCGCAACGCCAACCACAATGGAGACCCCTTCCCTCTCGACCAGACGGCTTAACTCAGCGACCGCCGTGCTGGGGCTGGCTTGGTCATTCGCGTACGAGACCACAGTTTCCAGCCCGCCTATGCGCCCATTGAGATGTTCCAATGCCAAATCAAAGCCACGGCGCATCTCCTGACCCGTTATACCCAGCGGGCCCGTCATGGGTCCCATAAATCCAACACGAAGCGGTGCCGCCTGCGTTGCACCAGAACCCACCGCACA
>CALMPB010000162.1 GCA_937871985.1 uncultured Burkholderiaceae bacterium | reverse complement strand
ACAAGACCGCCCAGCAGTTTCAGCAAGGCGCTTTGAAACGCCGCGTCGCTTGCCGCGGCCGAGGCCGGGACGTGGGGCTGCGCGTGCGCGCGCGGCCGCTTGAAGTCGGGCATTCCAGCCTGCTTGAGCCGTGGCTCGATTTCGAGCTTGATGACGTCGTGGTCGCGCGAGCCGCCGAACAGTCCGAAGCTTTTGCGCAGCTCGGCGCGGCTGGGGGAGTGGGGCCCGGGCACCCATTGGTGGAACAGCTTCCAGCAGGATCGCAGCCGGCGCATGCCGACGCGCAGCTGATGCACATATTCGACGTGGGCGTGTTTGCTGGCGGTTTCCGTGTCGACGCCCGCGGCGTAGGCGGTATTTTGGATGATTTGCGCCAGGCATTCGTTGGCGCATACTTGGTACGCCTGCTCGACGCCGGCTTTGCTGTCAAGCGCGATGTGGCGGGCTTTGCGGGCGCTGCATAATTGGTCGGCCAGCGGCTTGCGCACGCCGCTGCCCGGCGTTTGGTCGTTGATGCCCGCCAGCGCGTCCCCGCGTTCGGCTTTGCTGCGCACGTCCAGAATCAGCCCGTATTGTTGCAGCCATTGTTCGCCGATTTCGAACAGGGCTTCGACGTTGCCCGACAGCAGTTCGAATTCGATTTCACTGATGGGCAGTTCGAGCTCGCCCGCGATAATAGCGCCCTGGTCATAGGCGATTTCGACGACGGCGCTGGGCAGTTCCAGTTTCAGGGCGAGGCGGGTGACCTGTGTTTCGTAGCGCAGCGCCAGCGGGTTTTTCAGCCGGCTCAGAACCTGTTGAAAAGGGGTGCCGCCGTACAGCTGGACGTCCAGCGCGGGCCCGGGCCGCGGATGGTTGATTTCCAGGCGCGACAAGGCGTCGGCGCCGGGAGCTTTGACGGTTTGCACCCAGCGCCGGCCTTCCTTGCGCAGGCGCAGGGCGACATTTGCCTGGGCCAGTTCCCGCGTGGCGGTGTCGTAATACTGCGCATGCAGCGCAATGCGCCTGGCTTTAGCGGCGCGCAATGCTTTTTCGATGGCCGTACGGGCCTTGGCCGGCACATGGAGTTTAAGCTCGCGTTCAAGCATTGTGATGTCAGCCCGTAATGAGTCATGGCGCATCTTAGCGCAATCATGACCGGATTGCGTGTGATTCCGGTCAAAAATATCCCTGAATATTTTTCATAAACCTGCAATAAAACAAAAGCTTAAGAATCCCCTGCGGCTTCCCGGCTGAGCGCGGCGGGCGATGCTTGCGCGCTTTCGCGGCACGGCTGCGCCGTTCGGGCGACAATGTGCGGATATTCGCATTGGCCACGCGGTAAAATGAGCCAACTTTTATCGAGACTATAGTCATGAGCAACTCTTTGGCAGCCAGCGCTGCAAGTACGGAAACCTTCGATATTTCGCCCGTGCCCGAAATCGTCGCCGAATTGCGCGCTGGGCGCATGGTCATCCTGGTCGACGAGGAAGACCGAGAAAACGAGGGCGATCTGGTCATGGCGGCCGAGTTCGTAACCCCCGACGCCATCAATTTCATGGTGACGCACGCGCGCGGCCTGGTGTGCCTTACGCTTACCGAGGAACGCTGCCGCCAACTGCAGTTGCCGCTCATGGCCAGCCGCAACGGCGCGCGTTTCGGCACCAATTTCACCATGTCCATCGAGGCGGCCGAAGGCGTGGAAACCGGTATTTCGGCCGCCGACCGCGCGCGCACCATCCAGGTTGCCGTGGCGCGCGATGCCAAACCCGCCGACATCGTCCAGCCGGGCCATATTTTCCCGGTGCAGGCGGTGAAGGGCGGCGTTCTGGTTCGCGCGGGCCATACCGAAGCGGGCTGCGATTTCACCGCGCTGGCGGGGCTGACCCCCGCCGCCGTCATCTGCGAGATACTCAAGCCGGACGGCACCATGGCGCGCCTGCCCGACCTCAAAATCTTCGCGCGCGAACATGGCCTGAAAATCGGCACGATTTCCGACCTCATCCAGTACCGCAGCGAACACGAATCCATGGTCGAGCGCGTCGCCGAACGCACCATGCAAACGCCTTGGGGCGAATTCCGGGCCGTGGCCTACCGCGACCTGGCTTCGGGCGCGCCGCATCTGGCGCTGGTCCACGGCGCCATCACCCCCGACACCGAGACTCTGGTGCGTGTGCACGAACCGGCCACCATGCTCGATATTCTGTCGGCCGACGCCACCGCGCACAGCTGGACCGTTTCCAGCGCGCTCAAGGCCATTGCGGCCGCGCCTTCGGGGGTTCTGGTCCTGCTCAATTGCCAGGGCACGGCCGATCTCCTGTTCGAGCAGTTCGCCGCCTGGGCGCGGCCCAGCGAACAGCCGCCGTCGGGCGGCGAAAGCCGTTTCGACCTTCGCACTTACGGCATCGGGGCGCAGATCATGCGCGACCTGAACGTCGGCCGGGCCCGCCTGTTGGCGCGGCCGCGAAAAATGCCCAGCATGACGGGCTTTTCCCTGACCATAACGGGTTACGATAGTGAACCTTCGTCCAACGCCTAAAAGGAAACGACTATGAACCCTTATACCCTTGTCCCCGACCTCAACGGTGAAGGCTTGCACATCGGGATCGTGCGTTCCCGTTTCAACGAAGAAATCGGCCTGGCCGAACTCGATGCCTGCCTGGCCGAGCTGGCCGAGCTGGGCGTCGACGAACGCGACGTCATGGTCGTCACCGTTCCGGGCGCCCTGGAAATGGGCGTCACTCTGGCGCAAATGGCCGAAACCTTCGAGTTCGACGCGCTCATCGCGCTGGGCGCCGTCATTCGCGGCGAAACCTATCATTTCGAGCTGGTCAGCAACGAAAGCGCCGCGGCCATCAGCCGCGTGTCGCTGGAAACCGGCATTCCCGTGGCCAATGGCGTGCTAACCACCGATACCGACGAGCAGGCGGAAACGCGCGCCGAAGGCAAGGGCCGCGACTGCGCCCGCGCCGCGGTCGAAATGGCCAACCTGGTCGCCGCGCTCGAACCCGAGTCCGACGAAGACGATGACGAAGACGACGAAGATTACGAGGACGACGATCTTGACGAAGAGTAAGACGCAGGGGGCGGCCGTATCGCGCCCCAATCCTCGCAGCGCGCGCCGTCGCGCGCGCGAATTCGCCTTGCAGGGTGTTTATGCCTGGCTGTTGCGGGGCGATGAAGGCCTGCAGGAGGCCGGCGCCATCGATGCCCACATCCGCGACGACGAAGAGTTCCCCGAAGCCGACGCCAACTGGTTCAAGACCCTGCTGCACGGCGTGCTGAAAGAAGCGCCGGGCTTGCGCGAGCGCTTCGTTCCCTACATCGATCGGCCGCTGGCCGAGCTGTCCCCCATCGAGCACGGCATTTTGCTCATCGGCAGCTACGAGCTCATCCATCATCTGGAAGTGCCTTACAAGGTGGCCATCAACGAGGCGGTCGAATTGGCCAAGTCGTTCGGCGGCACCGACGGCTTCAAGTTCGTCAATGGCGTGCTCGACAAGCTGGCCGCCGACGTCCGTCCCGCCGAAGTGCAAGCCGGGGCGCGCCGCTAAGAGGGCTCGTTGGCACACGAATTCGATCTTATCGCCCGGTATTTCTCACGTCCCGTGCCGGCGCGCTTCCTGGGGGTGGGCGACGATTGCGCGCTGCTGCCCCTGGATGCCGGCCGGCAAATGGCCGTCAGCACCGACCTGCTCATCGAAGGCCGGCATTTTTTTGCCGACGTGGATCCCGATGCGCTGGGGCACAAGGCGCTGGCGGTCAATCTTTCCGATCTGGCCGCCATGGGGGCGCAGCCCCTGGCCTGCGTGCTGGGCCTGGCGCTGCCCGCCGTCGATCACGATTGGCTGCGGGCCTTCGCCAACGGCTTCTATGCCATGGCCGACCGGGCTCTATGCCCGCTGGTGGGAGGCGATACGACGCGCAGCGTTGCCGGCATCACCTTGAGCGTTACCGTTTTCGGCCAGGTGGATCCAGCCCGGGCGCTGCGTCGCGGCGCCGCACAGCTGCATGACGATATCTGGGTAACCGGATCCCTGGGCGCGGCCGATATCGCCCTGAAGCTGCTGCAGCAGACGCTGCCGTTCGATGCCGCTCTTCTGGCCGCCACGCGCGGCGCGCTGGAGCGCCCCGAGCCTCCATTGGGCTTTGCCCAGGATCTGGCCGGAGTGGCCCACGCGGCGCTGGATATCTCCGACGGCCTGCTGCAGGATCTGGGCCATATCCTGGCCGCCAGCCATTGCGGCGCCGAACTGGCCTACGACAGCCTGCCCGTGCACCGGGCGTTACACGGCCTGCCGGCGGCCACGCAGGAAGCGGCCGTGCTGGGGGGAGGCGACGTATATGAGTTATGCTTTACCGCCGCGGCCGATCAGCGTGAAACCGTGCTTGCCCTGGCGCGCCGGGCGGGGGTTTGCGCCACGCGCATCGGCAGTATTACGCAAGGCGGCGATATGATAGTCAAACGGGCGAATGGCGACGTGGTGGCCGTGCCTTCCGGTGGTTTCGACCACTTCGGCTGATCGTCGGATTTCCGCCAGACCAAGCTACTTGATAATAAGGTTATTGACGCATGCCAGTTTCCGAGTCCGGCCCCGAGTCATCACCGCAAAGCGTCGTTCCCACCTGGTCCTGGATGTTGCGCTCGCCCGCTCGCATCGTGGCGTTCGGCTTCGGCAGCGGCTTGTTGCGGCCGGCCTCCGGAACCTGGGGGACGCTGCTGGCCTGGCTGTTGTGGGCGCTGGTGCTGTCGCGTATGTCCGACGCGGCGTTGGCTGTCGTGCTTGTACTGTTTTTCGCGTATGGCTGCTGGTGCTGCCACCAGGTGGGCCGCGAAATGGGCGAGCCCGACTCCAGCCGGATGGTCTGGGACGAATGCGTCGCCTTCTGGCTGGTACTGTGGCTGTCCCCGGATTCCTTCTGGGCCCAGCTTGCGGCTTTTGCGCTGTTCCGGTTTTTCGATATTCTCAAGCCGCCTCCCATACGCTACTTTGATGCGCGCCTGAAGCACGGTTTCGGCGTCATGTTCGACGATATCCTGGCAGCCTGCTACAGTCTGCTGGCAATGGCTGTATTGGTTCGAATAGGAGTACTGCAATGAGCGATGCAACCCTGATGCAAGCGGGCGAACTGGGCCAGGCTTTGCTGAAGCGCCACTGGATGCTCGGTTGTGCCGAGTCGTGCACCGGAGGCCTGCTGGCCGGCGCTGTCACCGATATTGCCGGCTCCAGCGAATGGTTCGACCGCGGTTTCGTCACCTACAGCAATGCCGCCAAAATGGAGCAGTTGCGGGTGGGGCGCGATACGCTCGAACGCTTCGGCGCCGTCAGCGAGGAAACCGCCATGGAAATGGCGGCGGGCGTGCTGGGCGCCAGCCCGGGCATGCATTTCGCCATTTCCACGACCGGCATTGCCGGGCCGGGCGGGGCGACCCCGGGCAAGCCGGTGGGCATGGTGTGCTTCGGCTTCGCCCAGCGCGCCCACGACGGCCTGGTGACGCGGGCCGCCACCCATATCTTCGAGGGAAACCGTCAGCAGATCCGCGCCGCGTCGGTGGCCTTCGCCCTGAAAATGGCCCTGGACATCATCGAGCCGCGTTGATGGCGTCGCGGGTGGCCAGCGCCGCCTTGGCGGCGGCTTCGCGCCAATCGTCGCCGCTGCCGGCATACAAAATCGCGCGCGACGAGTTGATCATCATGCCGGTGCCGTGGCGGTTGCTGCCGGCCGCCACGGTGGCGGGTATGTCGCCGCCCTGGGCGCCGATGCCGGGCACCAACAGCGGCATGTCTCCGACCCGTGCCCGTACCTTGGCCAATTCTTCCGGATACGTGGCGCCCACCACCAGCGCGCACTGGCCGTTGGTGTTCCAGCGGTCGGCCACCAGCCCGGCAACGCGCAGGTAGAGCGGTTCGCCATCCTTGGTTTCCACGAACTGCAGATCCGAGCCGCCTTTGTTCGAGGTGCGGCACAGGACAATGACGCCTTTTTCCTGCCACGACAAATAGGGCTCGACGGAGTCGAAACCCATATAAGGATTGACCGTTACCGCGTCGGCCTGGTAGCGCTCGAACGCCTCCTGGGCGTATTGTTCCGCGGTCGAGCCGATGTCGCCGCGCTTGGCGTCCAGTACGATGGGCAGTTGCGGGTATTGTTCGCGCACATAGGCCAGCAGCGCTTCCAGTTGCGCTTCTGCGCCTTGGGAGGCGAAGTAGGCGATCTGCGGCTTGATGCCGCATGCGAACGGCGCGGTGGCATCGACGATGCCGCGGCAGAATTCATAGATGGCGTTGGGCCGCCCCTGGATTTCCGCCGGAAAGCGTTGCGGATCGGGATCCAGGCCCACCATCAGCATGGAGTTGGAGTGCGCCCAGGCCTGGTCTAGTTTTTCGATGAAGGTCATGGTGAAGAGTCTGTCGTGGTCGATGTATTTATGGTTTCGCCCTGCTGCATTTTATGGCAGGGGCGCGGCGTGTCGCGGACGGGCCGGCAGGCATTCATTGCCTAGGCTGCCGCATGGTGGACGATGATGGCCAGCCACACAATGCAGGCCAGGGTAATGGACAGCATGACGGCGGCGCTGCCCAGATCCTTGGCGCGGCCGATCAAGGGGTGCTGTTCCAGGGTGATGGCGTCGGCAAGCGCCTCCAGCGCCGAGTTCAATACCTCGACGATCAGCACCAGGAAGACCACGGCGATCAACAGCGCCTGCTCGACCAGGGTATTGCCCAGCCAGAAGGCAAGGGGAATCAGCACGACGGCGGCAAGCAATTCCTGGCGGAAGGCGGCTTCGTGCTTGAAGGCGGCGCCCAGGCCCTGCAGCGAATAGCGCAGCGCGCCGGCCAGGCGCCCTGGCCCGCCTTTGCTTTTATAGGGAGAGTGCGTGTCGTTCATAGGCCTAGGAAAAGGGCGGCCACCGCTGGTTTGCGAACCGGACGCCGTAATTGTGCGGATAGCCAGCATTGTAATGGACTCGGTCGGGGCGGCCCGATTGCTGGGAAATGCCCCCACGCTGTGCCACGATACGGCTTGCTGCCCCCCGGCGGCAAAAAATCCCTCGGCAACGCGAACAGACTCCTGGAAGTTGGATAAACTAGCGCCATATATGCTTGGCCCGGCCTGCTGAAGCCGGGCTGGCGGCACTCTAATGACACTTTGGTGTCTTCTCATGAAAAGGAACGCGATGTCTATTCTGACCACCCATGTCGGCAGTCTTCCCCGCGGCGACGAACTGGCGCAGTTGCTGCTTGCACGCGACCACGGCCAGGAGGTCGACGCCGAACACTTCGAGCAAGTCGTCCAGGCGGCCATCGACCATGCCGTGCAGAAGCAGGTTGAAGCCGGCGTCGGCATCATGAGCGACGGCGAACTCGGCAAGGTCGGCTACGCTACCTACATCACCGAACGGCTGGAGGGCTTCGGCGGCCACATCGACCGCACCCCCGCCAAAGACCTGGCCGACTTCCCCGATCTGCGGAAAAAACTGGCCGCCATCATGGGGTCCCAGGAATTCGTGCGGGCCGCCTGCATCGGCCCGGTCAAGCTGCGCACCCTCGAACCGTGTAAGGCCGATATCCGCCGTTTCAAGTCGGCCGTCGAGCGGCACGGCCAAGGCGGCCGCGCCTTCATGAACGCGGCGTCCCCGGGCCTGGTCACCGCTTTCCAGCCGAACCAGCATTACGCTTCGCACGAGGCCTATCTGGCCGACCTCATCGAAGCGATGCGGCCCGAGTACGAAGCCATCGTCGCGGCCGGCTTCGACCTGCAGCTCGATTGCCCCGATCTGGCGATGGCGGCCCACACGGGTTTCCAGAACCTCAGCGAAGCGGAGTTCACCGCGCGCGCCTGGCAGAACGTCGAGGCGCTCAATGCGGCCACCCGCAACATCCCTTCGGAAAAGCTGCGCATGCACGTCTGCTGGGGAAACTACGAGGGCCCGCACCATTGCGACATCGCCCTCGAGAAGGTCATCGACCCCATCCTGGCCGCCAGGCCGTCGACCATCCTGTTCGAGGCCGCCAACCCCCGCCACGAGCACGAGTGGGAAATCTGGCGCGACGCCAAGCTGGCGGACAACAAGATTCTTGCCCCCGGCCTCATCGACAGTTGCTCGAACTATGTCGAGCATCCCGAACTGATCCGGCAGCGGCTCGAGCGCTACGTGGCGTTCATGGGTAAAGACCGGGTGCTGGCCAGCACCGACTGCGGTTTCGGCACCTTCGCCAACTACGGCAAGATCGACCCGGCCGTAACCTGGATGAAGCTCGCCGTGCTGCGGGACGGCGCCGAACGGGCCGCGCGCGCCGCGGGTTAGGGCAAAGAACGCGACGCGGGCGCCGGGAAGCCTCGGCGATTCCCCCTCTGGCGGGGCGAGTTCACGGCTCGCGGAACGGCGCCTCTGTGTCGCGAATCAAGGCCAGCAGGCTGTCCCGGGCCAGCCACAGTATGCGCTCGAATAAAAGCGTGGTCTGGAACAGTGCCTGCTGCACCGGCGTGGGCGTGTTGCGGTCGCTGGCCAGCAGGCGAGTGCGGATGCTTTCCATCAGTTCGTCGCGTTGCCTGAATAGGGACAATGCAAACTGGCGCTCCTGGGGGTCTTCCGCCGCGGCCGCTGCGGCCAACTCATCCAGCAACATGTGCAGGGATTCCGTCATGTGGCTGATGGTGGTTTGCGCGCTCGATGCCTTCGAGGCCGTGGCCACCGATTGCACGAATTCGGCCAGGGCTTCGTGCATGGAAATCGTATTGGAGACGCTTTGCTGCAGGCTCATGGCGCGCATGATGGCGCCGGGGCCTGGCTGCCGATCCAGGATGGCCGCCAGATACCGGCGAACCGCGGCGCCGACCGCCAGTCCGGCCTGGCGGTAGCTGGCAGCGTTCAGGGCCGTTTTATCGCCGCCCTCCCGAATCCGTTCCAGCATCATGGGCAGGCGCTGCAGCAGGCGATGGCTTTCCTGCTCGGCCAGATCGAGCGCCAACTCGCAATCGTCCAGGGCTTCTTCCACCAGAAACGCCGGCTTGGCCAGCTCGTCTTCGTGGCGGGGCGGCACCAGGCGGTGCAGCGCTTGCGACAGGGGGTCGAGGGCCAGGGTGCAGACCAGCGATCCCGCAATCTGCATGAGCAGGAAGGCCACCGCCAGCCGATGAGCGTCGTCGGCGGGCATGGCCAGCAGCCATCGGTTCAACGCGTCGTGGGAGATGGCGAAGGGCAACAGCAGGATCGCGGTGCCGGCCAGTTTTTGCGCAGCCTGGAAGAACAGGATGTGGCGGCCGGTCGCCTCGCCTTCCCGCGCCAGAAACATGTAGTTGAGCCCCGAGCCGCCATTGGCGCCCAGCAACAGCAGCAGCGCGGTGTCCAGGCCGAAGACCCCCGCGCCGACCAGCGCTACGGCGATGGCCCCGGCCACGGTCGAGGATTGCGTCGCCACGGCCAGCGCCACACCGATGAGCAGCGTGCCTATCGCGGCGCTGTCCGGCCCCAGCAGGCCGAACCCGCGCAGCATTTCTTCCAGCGGGGCGCTGCCGGCCTTCAGTATGACGAGCCCCAGCAACAGCATGCCTGCGCCCAGCAGCGCCATGATGCCGTAGCGCATCCGGTCGCTGAGGCGGAAGTCGAAATAAAGCGCCACGCCGCTCAGCATGAGCATATAGGCGACCACGAATTTGGTGTCGAGCGCAACCAGGAACACCAGCGCCGATGCGCCGACGTGCGACCAGGTCGGCACGAGCGGGGCGCGCTTGCCTTCGACGATGCCGGCCCTGGCGAAGCTGACGACGATCAGTGCGACGGCATTGGTGCTTTGGGTCAGCAAGCCGCTGAGTATGCCGCTGAGCGCGGCGAGCCAGTTCGAGCCCAGCGCGCGCCGGAACAGGCGCCGCGCCGAGGCGCCGGCCACCAGCGCCAGGTTGGTCGCCACGAAGCGGACTCCACAAAAAAACAGTCCCAGGCCTGTCATGGCCGGCACCAATGCGGCGAGCATCGTTTTCTCCTTGTGTTGCCGACCTTGGGCCGGTTGGCCGTTGCGCCGGCCAAAGCCTCGAACGCTACAGAAAAATCATGACAGAATTAAGAAAAGCCATGAAAAACACCCCAAAAGGCTGGATCGCAATCCTGCTTTTGGGGTGGCCGATGTTTTCCGATCCGGTGTCACGAACCGCCGGCCCCGGTTTTATGGCTGTGGGCCGGGCCGGCATGGCGCTTTACCGTTTCCGTCAGGACTTTCCGGTCTATCGGCTTGGTCAGGAACTCGGCGGCGCCCAGGGAAAGGCCCAGCGGACGGTCGTCCAGCATCGAGACGATGATGACGGGGATGACCGATAGCGCCGAGTCTTTCTTCAGCGCGGCCAGCACCGCCCAACCGTCCACCTGCGGCATCATCACGTCCAGCAAAATGGCGGCGGGATTCAGGTTCCGGACGGTTTCGAGCGCATTCAGGCCCGACGAAACATGCTCGACCCGATAGCCTTCGCGTGCCAGCATGGCGCCCATGACTTCATGCACATGCGGATCGTCATCGATAAGCAGCAGGGTGGTGGCGCCGGAAGGGCCGTGCGGCGTGGGGTGGTTGGTCTTGGCGGCGGGTATGGGCTGGCGCAGGGGCAGGACGATGGTGAAGCAGCTGCCTTCACCCGGCGTGGAGGATACGTCCACCGTGCCGCCCAGTAGTTCGCACAGCCTGCGGGTAATCGCCAGGCCCAGGCCGGTGCCGCCGTATTGCCGGGTGGTCGAAGAGTCGGCCTGCGTGAATGGCTGGAACAGCTTGGCCTGCTGCTCGGGCGTCATGCCGATGCCGGTGTCCTTGACGCGAATGACCAGGGATGGGGTTTCTTCGTCGGACGCCATCGCAATGCTCAGTGTCACGCGGCCGTTCTTGGTGAACTTGCAGGCATTGCTGACCAGGTTCAGCAATGATTGCTTGAGCTTGGTGAAGTCGGTTTCGATGGTGCCGATATCGCCCTCGACGATGATCTCGACCACGTTGTCGTTGGTGGCGGCCAGGGGTTCGGTCAGGGTGCGCACTTCGTCGGCCAGGCGGGCGATTTCCACCGGCTCGAGAAACACCTCCATGCGTCCGGCTTCGATTTTGGACAGGTCGAGAATGCCGTTGATCAGGCTCAGCAAGTGCTTGCCCGCGTTTTCTATCTTGTTCAGGTCCGACACATACTGGTCCTGTCCGTCATCTTCGGCGTCTTCCTGCAGGATTTGCGCGTAGCCGATGATGGCGTTCAATGGCGTGCGCAATTCATGGCTCATATTGGCCAGGAATTCGGATTTGGTCTTGTTGGCCAGCTCGGCGGCCTGCCGTGCTTCGTCCATGGCCTGTTCGGCCATCTTGATGGTGGTGATGTCGTAGATCCAGCCCGCCAGGGCAGGCTGCCCCGCGTAGGTGAGGCGCTGGTAGGTCAGCAGGCCCCAGAACGTCGTGCCGTCGCGGCGGCGGTGCTGCACTTCGGCATCCTTGAGCTCGCCGGTCTCGCGGAAAATATCCAGCAGGCGGCGGCGGTCTTCGGGATCCACCCAGAGGTCCCGGCTGAGTTGCGGCATCTGGGCTTCGTCGTAGCGGTAGATGGCATTGTGCGCAGGATTGCGGTATAGATATTCGCCTTCGTCCGTCACGATGACAACGGAAATGGGGGCTGTTTCGAGCAGTTGGCGTGCTTGTTCGGCGCTGCCGATGGCTGGACGGTTGTTGCTGCTCATGCGTGGAACCCCCTAAGGTGATTTATCGTGGAACATTCCGGAAATAATATGACAAATTAATACGGGCCACGAAAAATATGCAAATCGGCGCGCCATGAAAAACACCCCGAAAGACGGGACCGAAGTCCTGCTTTTGGGGTGCTGTTCAAGCCCGCGGGGGCTTGCCGTACCTTGGGTGACTGGCGCCAGGCCGGAGCCTGCGCCAATCGGCGAAGCAAGGTGGCTTAGAAGCCGCCCATACCGCCCATGCCACCCATACCGCCCATGTCGGGCATACCGCCGGCGGCCGGCTTGTCTTCGACGATTTCGGCCACAGCGGCTTCCGTCGTGAGCAACAGGCTGGCAACCGAAGCCGCGTTTTGCAGCGCGGTGCGGGTAACCTTGGTGGGATCCAGGACGCCTTGTTCGACCAGGTCGCCGTACTCGCCGCTGGCGGCGTTGTAGCCGTAGTTGCCCTTGCCGTTGGCGACTTCGTTCACGACAACGCTGGGCTCGGCGCCGGCGTTGGCCACGATGGTGCGCAGGGGGGCTTCGACAGCGCGCAGAACCAGCTTGATGCCGGCTTCCTGGTCGATGTTGTCGCCCTTGACCTTGGCAATGGCAGCCTTGGCGCGGATCAGCGCTACGCCGCCGCCAGGAACGATGCCTTCTTCAACGGCAGCGCGGGTGGCGTGCAGAGCGTCTTCGACGCGTGCTTTCTTTTCCTTCATTTCGACTTCGGTGGCAGCACCGACGCGAATCACGGCAACGCCGCCGGCCAGCTTGGCCACGCGTTCTTGCAGCTTTTCACGGTCGTAGTCGGACGTGGCTTCTTCGATCTGGACGCGGATTTGCTTGACGCGCGCTTCGATCGACTTGCCGTCGCCGGCGCCGTCGATGATGATGGTGTTTTCCTTGCCGACTTCGATGCGCTTGGCTTGGCCGAGCTCTTCGAGGCTGGCTTTTTCAAGCGAGCCGCCGGTTTCTTCGGAAATGACCGTGCCGCCGGTGAGGATGGCGATGTCTTCGAGCATGGCTTTGCGACGGTCACCGAAGCCGGGGGCCTTGACGGCGGTGGTCTTCAGGATGCCGCGGATGTTGTTCACGACCAAAGTGGCCAGTGCTTCGCCTTCGACGTCTTCAGCCACGATGAGCAGAGGACGGCTGGACTTGGCGACTTGTTCCAGTACGGGCAGCAGATCGCGGATGTTGCTGATCTTCTTGTCGAAAATCAGGACGTACGGATCGTCCAGCACGGAAACCTGCTTGTCCTGGTTGTTGATGAAGTAGGGCGAGAGGTAGCCGCGGTCGAATTGCATGCCTTCGACGACGTCCAGTTCGTTTTCCAGCGACTTGCCGTCTTCAACGGTGATGACGCCTTCCTTGCCGACCTTGTCCATGGCGTTGGCGATGATTTCGCCGATGGAGGAGTCGCTGTTGGCCGAAATGGAGCCGACCTGGGCGATTTCCTTGCTGGTGGTGCAGGGCTTGGAGATTTTCTTGAGCTCTTCGATGCCGACGGCGACAGCCTTGTCGATGCCGCGCTTCAGGTCCATGGGGTTGATGCCGGCGGCCACGTACTTGAGGCCTTCTTCGACGATGGCCTGGGCCAGCACGGTGGCGGTGGTGGTGCCGTCACCGGCGTTGTCGGAGGTCTTGGAGGCGACGTCCTTGACCAGTTGGGCGCCGATGTTCTCGAACTTGTCCTTCAGTTCGATTTCCTTGGCAACCGAGACACCGTCCTTGGTGACGGTGGGAGCGCCGAACGAGCGTTCGAGCACAACGTTGCGGC
>CALMPB010000161.1 GCA_937871985.1 uncultured Burkholderiaceae bacterium | reverse complement strand
GAAGCATAGGGGTCGAACAAATTATTCAGGAAGTTCTCGCTGAGCGATAACGACAGAACCGCTTCGCGCACCAGGGCAATGCCGGCGGATGGCGTCGTGATGAACAAGGTGGTTTTTGTCAGTTCGGCCAGCGTGTCCAGAATGGCGCCGCGCCGCTCCTGGGTATACGTGTTCAACAGATTGGCGTGCCCGGTTCCATTGACCACCATGGCCAGCTTCCAGGCCAGGTTGTGGGCGTCGGCATAGCCATGGTTCACGCCTCGCCCGCCGAAAATAGGCACTTGATGCGCGGCGTCGCCGGCAAAGATGATTCGCCCTTTGTTGTAAGTCGGCAGGCTCAGGGCATTGGTCTTGTAAACGGAAGTCAGCAGGAGTTCGTAATCGGGATCGAGCCCCATCAAGTCGAAATGCGCGCGTATTCGCTTATGAACCTTCTCGGGCTGCATTTCTTCGTCGGCATCCTGGTCATCCAGCAATTGGAAATCCAGGCGCCACATATCGAAAGGCGCCTGGTGCATCAATACCGCTTTGCCGGGCAGATAGGCGGGACTGAAGAAAAGGCGACGCCCCGAAGGAATGGGCAGTTTGCAGATGATATCGTTGATGACAAAGCGCTGCGTATAGGAGGTGCCCTCATAATCCATGTCCAGATAGCGACGCGTTGTGCCGCGTGGCCCATCGGCGGCGACAAGATATTGCGCCTGCATTGCATAGTCGCCGGCGGCCGTCCTGACCTGAATATCAACCCCCTCCGCATCTTCCCGAATGCCCACCACCTCGTGCCCAAAACGCACACTGACCAATGAAGTCTTGGCGATTTCATCCAGCAGCAGTTTTTCCATCCAGCATTGCTGCAGATTGGTTTGCCCATGCTTCTCGTTTTGTGGCTTGGCAATATCCATGTAATGGACAAGCTCGGTGCCGTAATAGGTCCAACCCTCCGACCACTTGACACCCATGTCGAACACAGACTCGCCGACACCAAGTTGATCGAGGATTTGCATGCTTCGGCGTGTCATGGCAAGAGCACGACTCCCCGTCGAGATGGTCGTGCGCCGCTCCAGAACGATGCTGGCTACGTTCTGGCGAGCCAGTCCCAACGCCACAGCCAGACCGACAGGCCCGGCGCCGACAACGACCACAGGCGCCGAAGGATTACCCGAGTGTTGCAATTGCTCGGGAGTCATCAAAGGAAACTCTTCCCAGGTAAAATACATTTTTGCTCCTAATTATTTTCGCTGGCTGGCAAAGTGGCGGCAGCTTCCGGCGGCAAGCCGCCTAGAAACGCCAACAATGCAGCATTGAATGCTTCGGGTTGCTCCAGATTGCCAAGATGCCCTGCATCGCGCAGACATACGGAATGGGCTCCGGGAATGCGTGCCCGCAACTGGCCGGTAACCGAAGCGGGATAAACCGGATCGTGATCGCTGGTGATGACCAATACGGGGCACGCAATGTTCTCGAGTTTGTCACCCCTGTCCTGAAGCGTCGATGCCTTGAGAACTTCCAGGTAGTTGCGCAGCCGCAGCCGTCCCATCGCCGTTGCCGCAATGCGTATGGCTTCAACTGATGCATTGGGGCCGACCATGGCGTTGGCCTGCTGCCGGCCGAAATCCGGAGGAAAAGCGCCGGACGCCAATGTCTGGGTTCTGGCAGCAACGAAATCGTCCAGTTGCTCTGGCGTTAAATGGTCGAAGCCGGGACTGGTATTGGCGAGCGTGACGGAAGCCACCCGCTGCGGCACGCGCAAAGCAGCGGTGCGCGCAACCCGCCCGCCCATGGAAAGACCAACAAGATGAGCCTTGGACACGCCAAAGTAATCCATGACGGCAACCAGATCGTCCGTAAAATCCTGCTTGAAGTTCAGAGGTTCGAGCGGGTCGCCGCTGTCGCCATAGCCGCGCAAGTCGACACTTACCGCGGTATAGGCATGCTGCAATGCGTCGATCTGTTTATGCCATGTACTACGGTCGCCCCCCATGCCGTGAATGAAGATGACCAGCGGTCCCGTGCCGGATACGGTAATGCCCAACCGGGGCGTGGACGGAACGATGCACGTCTGCATAATCATGCCCGTTCCGGCACAGCGTATGGCTTGGCGTCGATCAGCACAAACGCCACCAATGCGGGCTCATTGCTGCGATTGCTCCAGCCATGATTGGTTC
Source organism: uncultured Burkholderiaceae bacterium (assembly GCA_937871985.1). The sequence goes on along the minus strand of CALMPB010000161.1, from coordinate 1,648 downwards.
CGCGTTGGATCAGTACGTCCCCGGCGCGAAGCAAGGTCTCTTCCTGATCCATCAAAGCCCATATTTCTCCGGACATGACAAGTGCGTAGTCGACGGAATGGGTTCGATGCATTCCCGCCTTGCCTCCATCGCCATGATCCAGCACCGAGGCGCTGCCCATGGCGGAAAAACTAGTGTGGGCATCCCAGGTATCGATGTAGCCCTTGTCCGGCGGGAACTGAACCATCCGCAATACGCTTCCGGCGGAAGGAGGGGTAAGCGTGATTTGCTTCGTGCAGGGCTCACTGCCACTATTGTCGGCGGGCGTGCCGAAGGTCTTCCATAGATCGGTGATCACCAGGCCCGGCACGTTGGGCATTGCCAAGGTGAACGGCGATGCCTGGTCTTCCTGAATGACGGACTGCCCCGTAACGTTGTGCCCGGTTACTACCCTGCGAATAGGGCGGCCACTTATATGTTCTGCCATGTGTGTTGTCTCCTTGAGTCCGCATTGTAGGTAAGGCCCAAGTTAAGCGATACATGAATAGTCGTTGATCGGTTAAACGTAAATCGTTAAACTGAAATCCAAACGTACTGGGGTGAGCCATGGATCTTCATCTGGTCAATTGCTTTTTACGCGTTGCCGAGTTCGGCAGCATCAACCGGGCGGCGGCCGACCTTGACATGACCCAGCCAGCGCTGTCGCGGCGTCTTGCCGCCCTGGAACACGACCTGCAAGTACAACTGCTGGTACGAGACGCCCGAGGTGTAAAACTGACCGAGGCCGGCGTTACGCTGGCCAACGGCGTGCGCCCCATCCTTCGTCAGGCCGAATTGCTGCGCGACGAAATCGGGCGGCAGGTCAAAACACAAGTGGCCATTGGCTTGCCGTTTTCCATGAACCGCCTGATCACAGCACCCTTTGCCGCCCACGAAATCAAAACGCAATCGTCCATTTCGCTGCGGGTCTACGAGGCATTCCTGCATCACTTGCGAGACAGGATGCACGATGGCCTGATCGATGTGGCCATCATGGATTTTCGTGAAGGCGGATCCGGTCAGTTCGAGCAGACTCCCTTGATCCGCGAACAACTGCTATTGGTCGGATCGGCCGATTCCGGCCTGGACATAAAACATCCCGTCGATGCACAGCAATTGGGCGCCTGCCGCCTGATCCTGCCGGGTAGGCCCAACCTGATACGTCTTAGCGTCGATACCCATTTGAAACATCATGGCCAGAAGCTAAGGCGCGCCGCGGACGCGGAAACCTTGCCTTTATGCTTGTCTCTGGTAAAGGACGGCCTTGGCTACACGGTCATGCCGTATTGCGCCCTGCATGAATACCCACAAATGGATGCCTTGCGTATGGCGCCTATCGAGGGGCTCTTCATGACTTGGTCCATGTATGTCAGCAATGCGCGGCGCCATACGGCGGGCGTACGCCACACGGCAACCAGCCTGCAGCGCAAAATGATAGGCCTGGTACGCGATGGGCATTGGCCTTTGGCCGAAGTGCTGTCCACCGACGAGGCCCATTGACCGGCCAAAATGTTTGTCTTTGCCGCTTTCCACCTTATTGGCATTGCTTGCCGCGGACGCTCGAAGCCCACCTGCCGATCCAGCATCAACCGCCTTTGTTCAGCAGCGCCTTCAACATTCCCAGCCTTTG
>CALMPB010000160.1 GCA_937871985.1 uncultured Burkholderiaceae bacterium | reverse complement strand
GGCGGCCAGCCTGGGAATTTTGGTGCGCTCTGCGCACCGCGCTGCGGCTGCGGGCGCGACCGAGGGAAACGGGGTCTCGAGCAGAATCAACCAACGGCCATTAGCTTCGGCGCCGGGAAGCCGTTCGCAGTGTACGAACAGTCGTGTGGCGTGATGGTGTTTTTCCCGAGCGCTGCCGCCGCGCGGCGGTGTGCCGAACCGTGAGATCAACGTGCTCGCGGACGTTTCGTCAACGATATCGAGCAATGCCGCGACTGCCGGTTGGCCGATGAGCGATACACTCGGTAGCCGCAGAAGCACCTCTGCCTTGATGTTGAGTGATTCGATGATGCCGACGGCGCTCACGATTACGAGGCCGATCTGCCGGGCTGACGGCATGGACTCTTCAGTTCTCATAGCCATTGGTCTGGATGATGGGGATGCTCCAGACGTCGAGGGTCTTGCCCGTGCGTTCGTCCAGTTCAGTGAGCGTGTTCAGGTACGTGATCTGCGCATTGAGGCGGGCGTTCTCGGCATTGCGCAGGTCGTTCTCGAAGGACAGCACCTGGAAGTTCGACGATTGGCCGACCTGTAGCTTTTCCTTCTCCGCTTCAAGCTTCTGCCGGGACAAGTCGCGGGCCTTGATCGAGAGTTCCAGCTGGCGCCATCGGGTTTGGACATTGCGCGTGGCATCGCGGATGCGGTGCTCCACCGTTTGACGCGTTTCAAGCAACTTGAGTTCTTGGGTGTGCAGATCCACGGAGGTGCGCACCTCGGATTGCTTGATGGAGCGGTCTCCGAAGGGGATGGTGAGCTGCAGGCCCGCGTAGCTGCCGTCGGTTCGGGCGCCGGACGCCTGAATGTCCATCGCTCGCAGCGACGCGCCGCTGCTCCGGGCCTGGGTTCTGGTGGCCACCAGCGACAAATCCCACAGCTGCTGGTTCTTGGCATAGTCCAGACTGATCTTGGCCCGTTCGACCAGGATTTTCATGGAGAGGTAGTCGGGCTGAAGCGTGAGCGCCGTTTCCAGGGCGCGCGTCGGGTCGGTAGGGCGCCAGTCCACGCTGGTCGGAGCGGTCGCATATAGAGGTGTGCGAGGCTCCAGAGCAAGCAACGCTACAAGGGCCAACCGGGCCGCGTCGATCTGGTTCTCCGCTTCTTCCAGCGCCACTTCTCGATTCGCGACTTCGGCCTGCGTTTGCAGGATCTCCACCTTGGCCATGCGTCCTGCCGCAATCAGCGAGCGGTTGACCTCATACAGGTCTTTGTTGCGTCCCAGGGCAGCTTCGGCGATCACCTTCTGTTCCTGGGCGCGCAGGAGCTCGCGATAGGCGTAGATCACCTGCACGACGGTTTGGGATAGCGTTGCCTTGAGCGCTAGCCGGTTGATTTCATCATCGAGGCGCGCGATGCGGACTGAGGCCGTGTTCGCATCGATTCCTGCGTTTTTCAGCAGGGGCTGGCGCAGCGTGACCGATGTAGACGAAGAGGTGCCCGCGGTACTCCTGCCCTGGACATTGGCGATAGATACGGTCGCTCCGGTCGGCAAGGTGAGCGACGCGTCGGTGTTCAGGTCTTTCGCGTCGCTGGAGGTACCGTTGGCTTTGCTCGTCAATGCGGACGTTGTGAACAGCAGTTTCGGGTAGAACTTCCCTTCGCTGACGTAGAGGTCAAATTTCTGGCTGATGCGCTGGACGTAGGCGCTTTTCACCAACCTGTTGTCCCTCACCGCCAGCGCGATGGCTTCTTCCAGCGGAAACGCGAACGCACTTTGCTGCTGTTTGGCTTGGTACTCGGAATAGAGAACATCGGCACCGAATACGGCGTCGCATGTCAAAAGAAACAATCCGGTCAGCGCGGCCGTGAGGTAACGCTGAGGGTTCAGTGGCTTGCGCTGAGAAGGCGTATGCGCGGGATTGAAAAAGCCAGAGCAACCCCGTTTTTCACTCGTTTTTTGGGCTAAAGGCTCGCGGTCCTTCAATCTAACATTGAGCGACAAGTCAAGAAGTAGTTCTGTCAACGCAGCTTTCCAGGGCGTGGGTGCCAAGAAGTTTCGGAAAAAATGCTCCAAGGCTCGGCACTTCCTGTATCGATTGGAGATGTGAATGAATATTCAGTCTGGCTTTAGCGTCCTTTCGTTCCAAGGCGCAGATCGAGTGGCCTTTTCGAGGCTGGACTCGACTACGACGAAATCGACGTCGGTGGACGTGGCGGGGTTTCAGAAAGTCTTTCAGGGATTCAATTCCTCGACCACACAAGCGGGCGTTTCCGATGCGGCTCGCAAGCGCTCGAGCCAGGAGGGGGCCGCGACGCAGGGCCGCACGGCGAGTCAGGAGATGCTGTTGAATTCCGCGGCTTCCGACCCAAAATACGCTGAACGGCTCGCGTATGACATGGCGAATATTCCCAGCACGATCTGCTACGACATACGCGATCAGCTTGCACCGGGAAGGGGGGGGGAGCCGTTGAATAAGCTCTCTTCCGGGCGCATCATCGACGAAGCCTTCAAGGAGAATTTTTCCAAGGAGGCTGCCGTGGTTGACGCGCAGCGCAAGGCGATATACGACTCCGAGAAGGCAAAGGGTACCCCTGCGGATCAGATTCTTGCCAAGCTCTTTGACCATACGAACTCGCAATCCAAAGACTACCTTGAGGCCAGTGGCTGGCTCGCATCGGTGGGCGGAAAAGCCGCGTAATTGCGGATTTATCGTTAATGGCGAGCCGGCGTGAGACCTGCTGCCCGCTCGCCGATTGCCGGATCAGCCGTCGTAGTCCACTGTCACGTTGGCGAGGCTAGTAGCCGCCAGGGGGGCCGGCATCGTGCCGTTGCCGCCGACGCGCGCGTAGAAGCGGACGGGCGTGTTGGCCTTGACGCCCTTGCCTATGAAGCTGACCGCGCCCCGGGCCGAGCGGGTCACGTCGTGGCAGATGGCGCCGGTGCTGTCGCACAGCAGTATTTGGAAGCCGGTCGGACGCGGGAAACTGTAGCCGTAGTTGTAGAGCACAGTGGTGATGGTTGCGGTGCTCGGCGGGCGGCCGACTACGGGCGCCTCCGCGCTCACCCAAAAGTTCTTGTTGTAGATGACAGGCATGACTGCCGAGCTCGAGTAGGAGCCTGCGGCCATGGCGTTCTGGGCGAGCGCCGCGAGTGCCAGGGAGGCGGTAGCCAACAGTACCGGTACAGCACGTTTCTTGAATGTCATAAGACGACTCCAGTGCTTAATATCGAGTTGATGGACTAGGTGCGAGCGGATCTGGACGAATTCTTCTCGCAATCCGACCATGTCAATTCGTGAGTTCTTTCTCGCGCGCAAAATGACATGGCGAGAGCAGGCTATCTGATGGGCATCAGCTGCACATCTCCACAAAAGGCTAGGTGCATGAATGGCGATGTCGTGCGTCAGAGTCCAGCAGAGCCGCTTTGCTTACTGCCCTAATGGCACGACGATCCGTTAGCAAAGAGCCGTGCGGCAGCTACGCGAGCTGAAGGCTGAGAGCGCAAACTCTGGCTGGAACGCACTTTGTCGCGTCAGCCTGAGCAGGTCTTGAAGGTGGGGGACGCTTTCTGTGACGCGCGGAACGCTGCGCTACGGGCGCAACCGCAAGGGCGGGGTGCTGCTCCGTACATGATTTTCCAGAATCAGTGCGCCAACTCGAATCCACGCTGGCGGGTGGGCAATATCGTGGCCGAGCCGATCACAAGGCTGGGGGGGGAGGACCACTTTGGCCGAGACGCGGCGCTGAGTCGACGAGCTGCTGGAACTGGTGAGCCTGTCCACCAGCGACGGCGCATCTCGGTCTTCAAGCGCCAAGACGGAGTTGGCCAAGAATCGTCATTTCAACTCCGCCGCCTGCTGGGATTACTTGATGGACTGCAGTGGCGACCTAACGCGATGCATCGAGCAATTGCAGTGCCTCTTGCAGTCCCTGTTCATACGTCAAAAGAACATTTTGACCGCTAGTGCAATCAAAGTTTGTCGCGGCTACCATCATGGACGGTTGTATATATACCGCTCCGCCATGCTCGAATATGCGCGGAAAATTGGACTTGTGCCGGGTAAGTAGAACGAGTGTATCGAGGCTTCGGGGCGTGCGCGGCGGGCGGGGAATACTATCGTAGAATCCGCCATCCAATGCGGGTAGACCGGCGACTCTGTATGCCGGTGTGACAGGGATAGCAGCGGCTGATGCAAGTAGCCACAAGCGAGCTTCGCTGACGTCGCTGCACGTAGCCAAGTTGAAGTACTGTGCTCGGAATCCAAGACGGTGTGGCAACTTGGCGTGAACTCCTCTTAGCCAGAGCTTCTCGCTTGCATGCAGGAGAAGAGCCATGGTGGCAGAGATGGCAAACGGCAAAAGCCGCGCTGGGCGCGTTACTCCGACTTCTACTTGGAAGTGATTTTGGCGAATGCGGTCGAGGGTTTGGTCATCAAGGAAGCTGTCGAGCCATTTCGGGTAGATTCCAGGCAAGACAAAGGGACGTTTGGCGCGGAGCAAGCGGCGCCATTCAATGTTGCGCGGCGTGGCGTCGAATTGAGCGATGGCATCCCGCAGTGCGTACTCCACTCTGTCGCACGCATATGCGGTCGCTATCGCGGCTCCGGCGCTGACTCCGATCAGGCGCCTTGGGTTCCAACCCATGCCCCGGCATAGAGCGCCGATCAAGCCCGCTTGCCACCAGCACCGATTGCCCCCTCCCGCAAATACCAGCGTCTCAAAATTGCACCTTGCCAGCTCAAGGGGGCTGATTGCATTGACAGGCGCATGTCTCATGAAAATGTCTCAGTGGCGAAATTTCGAATCCGCGGATCAGCGAGATTCCAGGAAGACGCGCACTTTCCTAGTCCATGAGGAAATCGATGGCTGCTTCAGTAGCGGACGCGTCGCGGAAAATTCTCCTATGACCCTACCTAGCCGGTAAGCTCCTCCTTCTGGCAGGTACCCGTCGGTAGAGGTTTGGCGCTTCCGTGATGCGGAATGTGGGGGGGATCAGTGTCGGGATGGAGCGTAGCGCTATGGGTGGCTAGCCTGCATAGGGCCAAGAGAAAGCCAACCAGCATCACCGCCCACACCCTAAATGCCAGTGCCATTAGCAAGCAGCTCGCCGCATTCGCGCAAGCGCAGACAGCAACGACGACGACCAATACGTATGCTGCTTGCGGCCGCCCGCGCGGCCGCAAACAGCGGGCGACGCAAGATTCGCCACCAACCACAGCTCTAGCAGCGCAACAGGCCAAGAATCCGGTAGGTCGCCGGCGCGGGCGCCTGAGGGGCGGGCAACCTCGATGCGCCCGAGGGAATCGGAAGGAGCCGCCATAGGCGGTGACGACGATGACGACGGGGCAGTCCGGAGCGAAGGCTCCGGACCGCAATCGTGGGCGCTCGCCCCTCAGGCGCCCGCGTCGGCGAGCGGCCTACGAAGAAGCCAAGCCCGCCAAATCAAACCAAAGAACCTACTTCGCGTAGACCAGATCCCGCAATCCCAGCGACAACCCCGGCCAATAAGTAATGATCATCAAGCAAACAATCACCACCCCCACGAACGGTATCAACGGCTTGATCAACCGCTCCAGCGGCAACTTCGCCACCGCGCAAGCCGCGAACAGGTTCACCCCGAACGGCGGCGTGATCATGCCGAGAGCCAGGTTCACCACCATGATGATGCCGAAGTGCACCGGCTCCACGCCGAACTTCAGCGCCACCGGCAGCAGCAAGGGTGCCAGCACCACGATCGACGCCGAGGTCTCGATGAACATGCCGATCACGAACAGCGCCGCGTTCACGCCCATCAGGAAAGTGAACTTGGTGTCGAAGATCTGCGCCAGCCACAGGCCCAGCGCGTCGGGGATGCCCGCGCGGTTGAGCAGGAAGCTGAAGATGCCGGCGTTGGCGATCACGAACATGATCACCGCCGTCGACACCACCGACTTGTGCAGCGTGTCCGACAGCTGCTTGAAGCTCAGGCGGCGGTAGATGAACTTGCCCACCACCACCGCGTACATCACGGCCACGACCGAGGCTTCCGTCGGGGTGAAGATGCCGCCGTAGATGCCGCCCAGGATGATGACCGGCATCATCAGCGCCAGCCAGGCGTTCTTGAACGCCGGCCACAGCGGCAGGCGGCCCTCGCCGTCGCGCTTGCCCAGATTGTTGCGCTTGGCGTAGAACCAGACGTAGAACATCAGCGCCACGCCGATCAGGATGCCGGGCATGACGCCGGCGATGAACAGTTCGCCGGTCGAGGTGTCGGTGGACACCGCGAACAGGATCATCGGGATCGAAGGCGGAATGATCACGCCCAGCTCGGCCGCGCTGGCCTGCAGCGAGGCGGCGAAGGGCGCCGGATAGCCGTGCCGGATCATGGCGGGAATCAGGATCGCGCCCACCGCGAAGGTGGTGGCCACGCTGGAACCGGCCACGGCGGCGAAGATCATGCAGGTCAGCACGCAGGTGCAGGCCAGACCGCCCTGGATGCCGCCGACCACGCTCTTGGCGAATTCCACCATGCGTTCGGAAA
>CALMPB010000159.1 GCA_937871985.1 uncultured Burkholderiaceae bacterium | reverse complement strand
CACACGTCATCTACGATGTCGCTGACCCTTCAACTGCGATGTCGCTGTGCAGCTCGACACGCTCGCGAAATCTCGGCTCATCAACAAAGCCAAAGATCGGTCGGTAACCGAGGCTCCACAAGAACCTCTAGCTGGAGATCAAGGTCGGCTTAAAGGATCTCAGGACGAGAAAGACTGAAAGCGAAGATCTTAGACGAAGCTAATCTGCCCTAACGCAATATTTGCGCGGTTTGGGCCGATCATACGCCATCCTGATGTCGGTCGAGCTACCGTTCGTTGCATTGGCCTCGCGCGGCCGTGACCGGCGAGCCTTGGAGCAATGATAGGGCACTCGCCGACCATGTGGGAAGCGGTCACGCGATTCCGGTGGATGAGGTTGTTGCGTGAGCAGGATAGCCGCTCGCGGATACACCTCCGCGCGTTTTGCGGGCAAGTCGGATTGATCCTCCTACTCTGCGCACCAACCTTTGCGCTCGATCATCGGCCGCCCTTTCTTTTCCTGTTCTTCGTGCATTTAATGTTTGCTGCATCCGCGCTCGTTCTCGTTGGGGTGGCGCTGGTCACGCGACAGCCAGTTTCGCGTACGAGCCTCTGCATGTGGGATCACGTCTTCGCCATGTTGCTCCTGATGCTGATCAGCTCCGCGGCACTCAGAATGCTGGTCAGCTAAGGCCGTGCGCTCGCCGTTCTCAGCCAAATCGGGTTCACCGGGTTACATAACACATCGCTCTGAGGCTCGCGGGGCGATTGACGGGGCTAGGGCCGCAGCCCATGGTCGCCTGGTTATGCAAGCGTCGAAGGCTCACGTCCGATTCTGCAATCGCGGGTGCCAGCTCATGTCGGGCTGTTAGCCCCGGGTCCGGACGTTCGCGTGCTGGGTTCGGGGTAAGGGCATAGCCCGATCCGCCACGCCTCGCCAGCGTTCGCAACCCTCACACTACGAGCCTTCGTCATGACCCTTGTTAAAGCTGCCGCGCGCCCTCCCATTCATATGATCGACACCGAAGCCGATGCGCTGTCCGATCTCGGAATGCGTGCCCACGCCCGCCAGTCAGATGTTAGCCGCCTGTTGATGGCCGAGATCGAACGCGCCAGGATTCACACCGCCGAGGACATTCCTCCTGACGTCGTTACCATGCGTTCGACGGTCGAGTTTGTCGATCAGGCAACCGGCACCCGTCGTACCGTCGAACTTGTCTACCCTGCCGAGGCCGATATTGCTGCGAACCGGATCTCCGTAATCACTCCTGTCGGCGCCGGGCTCATCGGCTTGCGCGAAGGTGACTCAATACTCTGGCCAGATCGCGATGGACACGAACGCACGCTGAGCGTCGTAAAGGTGATCCAACCGGCACGAGACACGACAGCAAAAAGTCGCTGATCGCGAACTTACGAACCTGCCTGAAATCTTTCCGTCTTAGCCGACACTGGGGAGCTTCGCTCTAACCCATTGCGCCAGCCCTGAGGGGCGTGGCGCACCCGACACGATTCGAACGTGTGGCCTCCACCTTCGGAGGGTGGCGCTCTATCCAGCTGAGCTACGGGTGCATTATGCTTACGCGGTGCTTACGCGAAAAATCTGAGAGTTGAAAGCTCCAACCTCGGTGCTCTCAAAGCGCTGTATTTCAAGTGTTTTTCGACCTCCTTCTCACAATCGTTCCGCTTGACATCAGCCTTCGGAGGGCAGCGCTCTATCCAGCTGAGCTACGAGTGCGTTGTCAGGCGCGCCTAGCAGCCGCGAAGCGCGAAGACCAGAGGGTTCGTCGACCTGATTACTTGGTTTTTGCGATCTTCACCGGCTGGAACTCGGCAAGCCCGCAACTCGCGCCGCGCATCGGCGGGCTTTGGTAGAGCACCGTGATGATGTCGGTCGAGCACAATTGGCTCAGCGAGGTCGAATAAGCGAAGCGCCGCTCGGCGCCGAGCCCGGGGCAGCTTTGCGGCAAGGTCACGCGATAATAGCGGTCGCCCGAGATGCGGAAGTCGATCACGCGATCGTTCCGCACCTGGCTTTCGCGCAGCGAGGTGATCGGCACGCAGCTTTGCGGCTTGCCGTCCGGCGTCGCGGCGGGGACCTCGTTGCGGTCCCGCGCCGCGCCGGGGGCGGCGACGGCAGCAATGGCGATGGCGGCTGGCAACAGGATTCGCATGATGCACCTCCGGTTTGGCGCGTGACCTCAATCCCCTGCGAACGCGTTCCTGAGCCGTGCGAAGAAACCCTGCGCCTCGGGGCATTCGTCGCCGGTCTCGGTCTCGCGGAACATCTCGAGCAGCTCGCGCTGCCGCGTCGAGAGCCGCGTCGGGGTTTCCACGTCGATTTGTATCACAAGATCGCCGTGTCCGCGCCCCTGCAGCACCGGCATGCCCGCACCGCGATGACGCAATTGTTTGCCGGACTGGATACCGGCCGGGATCTTCAGCTCGTGCGTCCGCCCGTCGAGCCCGGGGATCGCGAGCGTGCCGCCGAGCGCCGCGGTGGTGAAGCTGATCGGCGCGCGCGCGAACAAGGTAGTGCCCTCGCGCTCGAAGATCGCGTGGCGCTTCACATGGAGGAAGATGTAGAGATCGCCCGGCGGCGCGCCGCGCGGCCCGGCTTCGCCCTCGCCCGACATGCGGACGCGGGTACCCTCGTCGACCCCGGCGGGGATATTGACGGTGAGCGTCTTGGTGCGCTCGACCCGCCCGTCGCCGCGGCAGTCGCGGCACGGATCCTCGATCACCTGGCCCGAGCCGTTGCACATCGGGCAGGCGCGTTCGACGACGAAAAAGCCCTGCTGCGCGCGCACCTTGCCGTGGCCGGCGCAGGTCGAGCAGGTATGGGCGTGCGTACCCGGCCGCGCCCCGGTGCCGTGGCAACTGTCGCACGAGGCGGTCACGTCGATGGTGATGTCGGCGGATTTGCCGTGGAACGCCTCTTCGAGCGTGATTTCCATATCGTAGCGCAGATCGGCGCCGCGCCGCGGCTGGGCGCGGCCGCCGCGGCCGCCGCCCATGAATTCGCCGAAGACGCTCTCGAAGATATCGGAGAAGCCCGCGAAGTCGTGCGCGCTGCCACCGCCGCCGCCGTTCTGGAACGCGGCATGGCCGAAGCGATCATAGGCCGCGCGTTTCTGCGGGTCCTTCAGGCAGTCATAGGCTTCGTTGACTGCCTTGAACTTGGCTTCGTTGTCCTTGCACCCGCCGTTCTTGTCCGGGTGATATTTCATCGCGAGCTTGCGATAGGCCGATTTGATCGTGCTCGCGTCTGCGCCGCGGTCGACTTCAAGCAGTTCGTAATAATCGATTTCGGTCATTCCCGGCCCCCGCCGAGTGGTCCGGCGATCGCCGTGCCGGCCGAGGCCGGCATCTCAAGCATCGCTTCATTGTGCCTGAGCCCCCGGCACGCGCCGGGGCGACGATCGCGGATCACTTCACTTACGCCTTGTTGTCGTCCACTTCCGAGAATTCGGCGTCGACCACATCCTCGCCACCGGCGGTGCCAGCTGCTTCGCCGGCGCCCGCGGGGGAGGCTTCGGCCTGCTGCTGCTTCTCGTAGATCGCCTGACCGAGCTTCATCGCGACCTGC
>CALMPB010000158.1 GCA_937871985.1 uncultured Burkholderiaceae bacterium | reverse complement strand
TCATGGGCTCGTCCATGCCCTTTGCATGGGTGGTGTTGAAGCCGCCATTCATCTGGGCCATGAACACCGTCGAGAGGCCCATGGCGTGGGCGGCGCCGGCCGGGCGCTGGTAGTTGCCACCGCTGGTGATGGTCGGTACCGGCTCGTCCAAAGCCTTGCCTGCGTCATCGAAGCGGAACTTCACTAGGTGAGCAGTAGCGACCGAGTGGCCGCCACTTGAAGTAACGGTTCCCAGCGGGTCAGCCGAGGATTTGCTGCCGATACCCCAGCGCTGTACTCCGCCAGGCTTTCCTTCGCCGTGGGCTGCTGTGACCATCAAAGGGCTGATCAGCGTCAGCTCTCCGCGATTGGCGCAGGTCACTGTCGGCAATGGCTCAAAGGGATCGTTCACCCGGTCGCTGCCCTGGTGTGTTGCCGGTGCAATGATTGGGCTGGCCATGGCGAACGATCCGCCGCGCGGCCAAGAGGTGACGGTGCGTAATGGTTCATGTGCGGACTGGGCCAGTTCACCGGACCAGTTGGCGATCGGCACGATGAAAGGCTGCGGGTTATTGAGCACGAACTTCTGCAGGCCTTTCGCGACGCGTCGCAGGGTGGCCTGGGCCAGCTCCTTCTTCCTGCCGAAGATGCTTTTGCTTGGCACGGTCCAGTCGATGCAGTCCGCGGCGGTGCGCCATTTCTGTTGGCCTTTGGCGGGTTTCTTCGCGTGGGTCGGCGTCGGCCACACGATCGGCTGGTCGTCGCAGCGGGCGATCATGAACAAGCGTTCCCGGCTGGTAGGGGCGCCGAAGTCGCAAGCCTTGATAACGCGCCACTCGACCTGATACCCCATGTCTTCGAGCAACGCCACGAAGCGCTTCCAGGTGGTGCCGCGTCGTTTCGGGTTCGGCACCAGGAACTGGTTGGACACCGGAACTTGCTCGCCGGGGGCGGCCACTCGGTTAACCTTTGCCTTTGGCTTGGTTGGATGCGGCACCAGATCCAGAGTGACGACCCGGCCAGTAGCCTTGTCGCGCTTGGCGATCAGCGGACCCCATTGCAGGATCTGCTTCACGTTCTCCAGGCTGATCACCCGTGGCTTCTTCTTGCCGGCCCACTTCAGGCCGATCCACGACAGGTTGCGAATCTCGCGCTTGCGCGGCTGGCCGCCGGCGGCCTGGCTGTGGTGGGTGCAGTCCGGGCTCATGTGGAACCAGCCCACCGGGCGACCGCCGCATTCCTCCTCCGGGTCACCCTCGAACACGTCGGTTGTGTAGTGCCGGGCGTGCGGGTGGTTGGCGGTGTGCATGCTGATCGCTGCCGGATTGTGGTTCTTGGCCACCGTCACCGGTCGACCCAGTCCCATTTCCAGTCCGGTACCGGCGCCGCCGCCACCGCAGAAAAAGTCGACCACGATCTCGTCATCAAGAGGGTCAAGCCCAAGACCATACTGGGTCTTAAAATCGAATGCTGGTTGCTTCAGCGAGGTCATGCTGCCTCCTCCGTTTTGTCGGCCAAGGGGGAGGCGGGCAAGAGGCGAAGTTCTGCTGAAATGCGGGTGGCCAGTGAGTTCAGTCCGTGCGCCTGTGCGGTGGCGCGACCGCGCCAAGGCTCAGTGCCTGGCATAGAACTCCACGTTTTGAATGCCAGGGCGAGTGTTTCAGCTGAGTTGCGTAGCAGATGGTGATCGGCATGCGTGACAACCAGGCCGGTAGATGACAGCACACGGGCTTCGAGTTCTTCGATTAGCGCTTGGCGCCGCGACATCGAGTGAATGAATTTGGACTGTTCTTCCTTCCGTTCTTCGTTGAGGCGGTGGAGGTCGGCGTTCAGTGCTTCGATGCGCTGGGTGTAGTACAGATCTCGCTCCAGAACGGCGGCGGCCTGGCCGGCGGCCTTTGCGCGGGCCGTGGCGCGGCGGAACAGGTACGGTAGAAGTGCAAGGGTCACAAGCCAGAGGGCGGCGATGGCCAGGGTGTAATGATGTGCTTGCATGTGCTGTGCTCCGTTTGGGTGCCCGCCGCCGTGATCTTTGGTGAGAGGCCAGCGGCGGGGCTTATGAGGGGTTAGGCCAGGGCAAAGGTGCCGATGGTCAGGGTGGTGGTTTCGCCGACTTCAGCGGCTACCACTGACTTGAACTCATGCGCCAGGTCCTCGCGCAGTTGAGCCTCACCAATCCAGCGCAGGCGCAGAACGGGTTGATCACCGCCCGTGAGCACGGCGACGCGAAGCTGAACGGCTCTGGGCTGAAGGCCTTCATATGGTGCGACCGTGAACAGCAACTCGGCAGGCAGACCGTCCGCCGACTTCGCCTCGATCTGGTCCATCGCCGAGCGCGAAGCACTCATGTCGCCGACGACGTGTTCGCTTTTGCGGGCTTGCTCGATGGTGATCGAGCGGATAGCACCAGCGGCGCGGCGCAGGTCAATAGCGGTACCGTCAGCCGCAAATGCCTCGAGGTTCGGTGCCCAGTCTTCGATGAAGTCGCTCAGCTCTTTCTGTGCGTGCTTTGAGCTAGCGGCTCGCTCCAGGGCAATGAAGGCGGCGGTCTTTTTCAGGCTGAGGGTTGCGCGGAAGTCCCCGTGGCCTGGGTTGTCTTGATCGCCAAGATTGAAGAACACGGTGCAGGACATATCGTCGCTGTCGACAAAGCCCGAGCTGGCGCCGTCGGCGTTGGTCAGTACATACCCGCTGAAGTCGCTGAGTGAGCTGGTGTTCAGCAGGCCACGAAAACGGCTGCGGTTGAGTTGAAACTTTTCCAGGTTATGGAGCTTCGCGTTATCTGGCAGGGCGATGGTCGGGGAGTGGGTGTCTAGCGCCTTGGCGTTGGCGAGCACTGCGGTGTCTTGAATCAACTGAATTGCTTTGGCTTCCATTGGATCTATTCCTTGCTTGGTGAGAGGTATGGAGTGGCGGTGAATCAGGACTTGGCGTGGACCGGTGCGGCCTGTCGGTCGAACAACTGGTCGGCGCTGGGTACTTCAGGGAACAGCGTCAGACGGCCGCCTTCGCCGACGTACATCGGTGTATCGAGCGCAGTGTCTTCGCTACGGCTACCGCGCTTCGTGGGCACCTTGTAGGCGAGCTTGTGGTTGATCGCGACCTGGTGCTGGCCGGCGATCTGTTTCATGCTGAAGGTCAGGGTCAGGGTTCCGACCTTGCCGTTGTCGACGACCCCTGCGGCGACTTCGGAAAGTGCGTGGCCGATCTGCTGGGCGAATACGCCTGCGTTGAGTTCGCTGATGAATTCAGCGGTATCGGTTGGTTTCATGTGCTGTGCCTTTGGTTATTGCGCCTGGTGGCCGGCGCCGCCTAATTCATGCTGCTTGCTTGGCTTTCGCATCCAAGAAGTCAGCGAGGTCGTGCAGGTAAACATGTGCGATGGTCCGGCCTGATCCGTGGAACTTAGTGACCTTGATCTGGATGCGACCTGCCTTGATTTCGCTCAGCAGATAGCGATCCGTGCGGATGTGGGGGAAGTAGTGCTCCCGTACATCGGCCAGCGTTGGGCAAGGGGTGTTGAACTGCTTGCAAAGCTGTTCGTAGGTGCTGCTCATGTCTTCTCCCCGCGCCCCTCGGGTGGGGGCTGCAGCTTCAGGCGGATGAGTTCCGCCAGTCCTTCCTTTGTTTTTCCTGTGGCAGCAGCGCGGATGTGGCCTTTTTTGTCTGCTACCACGGCCCCTAATGGGTACTCCGGTGAGTTGGTCGGGGTGACGTAGGCCACCTGGTCTTCGCCGATGACCTGCTCGACGCAGCGAAAGGCCTCGATCAACTCGACGGCTGCCGGTGGGATGCTTTCCAGCAGCGTCAGCGCTTCAGCCGCGGCGCCTGTGAGCGTTGCGCGGCT
This sequence comes from uncultured Burkholderiaceae bacterium, assembly GCA_937871985.1. The sequence continues at coordinate 31,563 of CALMPB010000158.1, read as the reverse complement.
GATCACCGTGGGGTGGTTCAAGAGCAGCGGCACCAGCTTCAGGGCGCCGACTGCGGAGGTGATAGCGTTCTGGTTCATGCTGCGTCGTCCTTGGTGTGTTGGGTCACTTCAACGCCCAGCTGCTTTGCCAGCCAGGCCACGCCTTTTTCCGTCACCATGACCACCGAGTAGTGGCTGAAGGTGTGGATGCTGGGGTTCCAGCGGCTGCGTGCATCGGCGTACAGGTAGCCCCGGTCCCGATGTTTGCTGGCAAGGTCGCTGGATTGGGTCAATATTCCGAGCTCTCGAAGGCGCTTGCGGAAGCTGCGAGGCTTCAGGCCGAGTACAGCGGCGGTTGCGTCCAGGGTGCGATTCATGGCGCGGCCCTCAGGCTGCTGCGTTGTCTGGGCGGGCTGTCAGGGCGTCGAAGAGCTCGTCAAGCTGTCCGAAAAGGTCGTCCAGCGCGCCCTCGTTGTGCAGCACCAGGTCGTTGTCCTGAATACCGATGCCCGCTTCGCTGACGTGCGGATTGACCTCTGTTGCCTCTGGTCGAAGGACATGAATCACGATGCCGCCACGCTTGCGGACAAAGTCGGCTTCGTTCTCAAACCGCAGATCACTGATGACAAAACCGGTTACGGTGTCGTGGGCCTGTCCGAGGAACTCAAGATTCTGTTCGGCCAATAACAGCCATAGCTCCGGGTGGACCATGTTGCGGCCCCATTCGGTCCCCATGGACTGCATCAACTCGCGGGCGGAGCGGCCGAGCCACCCAATGGGCTGCTCCTTGCGGTCGCCGTCAAAGTCGCAGGGGCTCAGATTGAAGATGCTCATCAGGCCTTCGCGCAGCGGGTCTGCGAATGCATAGGTCTGGAAGCCGTGAACATTGGCCAGGTGCGTGGCTACGGTGGTTTTGCCGGTGCGGGCGCGGCCTGCGAGACCGATCAAAAGCTGCTTCATTCTTCATTCCCCATGTTGATATAGCCCTGAGTCCGTGCCAGCAGATCAACAAGGGCCTGACGAAAATCCTCTTCGGTGAGGTGCTCGTGCGGGTGTTGGTTGGTTGGGGTGAAAATCGCGCTGTGTACCTCCTGGTCGTACGACTTTCGCGCTTGATAGTTGGTGCTCGACGAGATGACCCGCACGTCGGCGGTGCCAACGTGTCCTGCCAGCTCGAAGAAGGCGTGCCATTTGCCTTGTGAATTGATCAGAAGGCACGTGGACAGGATCTGCAGTAGCAGTTCCTCTTGGGTGTAGTGATTCATGCAGCGTCACCCCCGAAAGGCAGTGAGCTGTCGGAGGCGTCGGTGTGGGCCAATTCGATGATGGCGGCGCGGCCCTTGGGGGTGATGATGACCAGCAGGCCCGTGCGCTGCTGGATCGCAGCAACGGCGGCGGGGCTGGTGCAGGCTGCCGGGTGAAGGAGTACCTGACAGGGAGAGTGGTGCTGTGTATTGATCATGGCTCGTACTCTTTGGTGAGAGGGATACGAGCCTTAAATTAGCAACAGCTAATTTTTTATGCAATAGCAAATGCTAAATTGATTTTCGAGCTATGAAAAAAAGCCCGCATAGCGGGCTCTTTGTCGAATGTCAGCTCTATAGGAGTACGGAATACCAGAACACTTTGCCGATGATGAAGATCTCCTTCTTCACCATTTCTTCGGCCGTGTACTCCTCGTCGGGGTGTTCTTCGCGGTTGAAACTGCGCATGCGAATCCCCCCTCCAGGCAATCGGTAGAGGGTTTTGACTCTCAACTGGCCGCCATGGTTGATCGCATACATTTTCCCGTCGGTAACTGCGGTGCTGCCTTGATCGACCCCAACGGTGCTACCGCCGGGCAGCACTGGCTCCATACTGTTTCCGCTAACGGTGACGCACACCGCCTCGCTTGGCTGAACATTTTGACGTCTCAGTGTCATTCTGCCAAAGCGCAGTTTCTGCTTGTGTGACTGCTCTACGACGGTCCTTCCGCTGCCTGCGGATAGCTCAATTTCTTTCAGAAATGGCACGTAGACTTCGTCCTCGTCCAGAGGGGTGTCGTCATCCCAGACATCAATCGGGCCAAGGTATTCGGCATTCGATTGGACGCCAGAGACGACTGGAGATGATCCGATCATCGCGTCTGGTTCTGGTGAACCCTGCATCGGCGAGACAAGAGTGCCGGGCTCAAGACCAATTTTCGCCTCCAGATTGCTAGCAGCTTTCTCGCCAAGGGCCCGGTGGCCATTGAGCAACTGCGACAGATAGGAAGCGTCGAGGTTGTACAGGTCTGCGAACTCCTTCTGGGTTTTGTTTCCCATCAAGTCGCGCAGCTTCGAGATTCGCAATTTCTTTATATCCATTGGCAAATCATCGCTTTCCGTTAGCAATCGGTAAATTACAGTTTGCTATTGCTGATTGCATTAGCAATTGCTAATCTTGCTGCACGAAGGAGGTGCACCATGACCTTGCACGAGTATTTGAAAGGTTTAGATAAGGCGTCGACCGACGACTTCGCAAGGAAGTGCGGGACTTCAGTCGGCCAGTTGAAACAGGTTGCTTATGGCAATCGGCGGGCGAGTGCCGCACTGGCTGTAAGCATCGAGAAGCAAACCAACCGCGTCGTTACTTGTGAGCAGCTCAGGTCGGACATTGATTGGGCCTTCTTGCGAGGCTCAAAGGCAGCTTAAGGGTGCTGAGCTGGGGCCTCTCACCAAAGATCCCCCAGCCCAGCTACGACGACACACAGCACATGTACATCGGTCGTAGTCGTAGGATAGGGCGCGCTCGCTTCTATGGCTAGGCCGTAAACGGGGGTTTTACGGTTATGAGTCGCACGGATCTGTTACCTGACGCTGGTCAGGTGCTTTCTCTGCGTCAGGCGCTCTATCGCGCCGGGCGTGACTTCAGGGGTGGTGTCACCGCTCTTGCCTTTGAGATGGTGATCGACAACGACACCCTTCAGAAAAAACTCAAGCTTGACGAGGACCGGCGTTGGCTCAATCCAGACGAGCTAGAAGACGTCATTCGCCTTACTGCCGATCCTCGTTTGTTGGATGCCTTGATGCGTCCAGCCGGTGCCGTTTGGTATCGACCAGTTCCGGTGCCTGCAACCCATGAGGCGCTACGAGCTGTCGGCAAACTGCTTGATGAGGCCGGTCAGTTTGTTAGCAGCATGCACGACGGTGCCGCTGACAATATTTGGGAGCTGCATGAGGTGCTCGATCTGGAGCAGCGCGGCATGGATGTCATTCGCCAAGTGCTGGGCATCATGGCCGGTGCTCGCGCTGCGATGGAGGACTCTCGTCATGGCTGATGAGATTGATCGCGCCAACGAACAAGCTGAGTACCTCCTGCAGGTCGCCTTGCAGCGGCATCTGCCAAAACCAACAAAGCCCAGTGCCGAATTCTGTGTCGATTGCGATGACGCCATTCCACGCTCCCGCCAACTCGCGGCCGCTGGTTGCGAGACTTGCATCACTTGTCAGGGGCTTAGGGAGCGGCGCAGATGAACGATCAGATTCCTCTGCATCTTGCTGACCTTCCTTGCCTACTTAGTTACATCTCTGCCGACCATCGTGACACCTGGGTTGAGGTTGGCATGGGAGTCAAATCCGAGTTCGGTGCCGATGGTTACGGGCCTTGGAACATCTGGAGTCAAAGCGGGAAGGGCTACGACGGTAAGGCCGCCCTATCGGTCTGGAAGTCATTCAAGAAGTCCGGTACCGGCATTGGTACGGTCATCAAGCTGGCCTTGGACGCTGGATGGAAGCCCGACAAAACCGAAATGACAGCGGAAGACAAGAGGCGCTTTGCGACTGAGCAGGCGGTGCGGCGTGCCCAGCACCAGGCCGAAGTTGAGGCTGATGAGGCTCTGCTCGAACAAATGCGAGCTCTGGTTGCTGATGCTTGCCTGAAGATCTGGACCGAACACTGTCAGCCGGAAGGCGTGAGCGCCTATCTGGACCGTAAACAGGTCGGTGCTTTTGGCATTGGTTTCTTCAAGTCCACGGTCATTCTCTCTATCGACGATGCTAATAAGCGTTGCCAGGTGTGGTCCGGCAGCGATTCGATGCAGTTCTTCAATAGCTTGCCCAATCCACGGCCGTCCTCGTTGAGCTTTCTGGTGTTCAAGCCGGGAGCGATTGCTGTGCCGCTGGTGGATGCTGCCGGCAAACTATGGAGTTTGCAGGCCATCAATGGGCAGGGCACCAAACTGTTCCCGAAGTACGGGCGCAAGTCGGGATGCTTTCATGTGCTTGGCTCGTTGGTGGACCCGATGGTGATCGGTTCGGCTGAAGGTTATGCGACCGCAGCGAGCGTTCACATGGCGACAGGGTGGCCGGTGGCCATGGCAGTCGACTCGGGCAACCTGATCAAGGTGACGAACGCAATGCGTGCCGCGTATCCGGGCGTACCGATCGTGGTGGCGGGTGATGATGATCCCAGCGCACCGGGTAACCCTGGACGCACCAAGGCCGAAGCTGCCGCAATCGAAGTCGGCGGCATTGCCGCATTTCCGAACTTTGGGGAGGGTGCTTGATGTCCAGGGATTGGAACGATTTGCACGCTGAGCAAGGTCTTGATGTTGTGCGTGGGCAGCTTGAGGCTGCGGCGCAGTTGGCGGTACCGGAACAGTTTTCAGGCCTTCCCCGCACCCCATCGGTGGTAGCGCCCGCCGAGGTTATTGCGGCTCCTGCTCCAGAGGGGGGCGGGGGGACCGGTTGGACGGCTGAGCGGATCTTTCAGCGGTTTGCCCTGGTAGAGGGTAAGTCGGCCGTGTTCGACATGTTCCGCCGGGTCATCATCAAAAAGACCGCATTCGAGCTGCTGGTGACCAAGACGCTGGCGAAGGATTGGTTCGAGTCGACCAACAAGAAGGTTATTGCGGATGACATGGCAGAGCGTCAGGCCAGCAAGGCGAAGGCTGAGGCGAAATTCAAGCAGGTGACAACCGAAGGGATGAGCCCGACGGAGCGCTACATCTATATCGACGGCACCAAGGACTGCTGGGATGTACAGCGGCGCCGTCGCGTTCCCGAAGGGGCGCTGAAGATGGCAATGGGGGATGCCTATGGATTGTGGTTGAACAGCCCTGAGCGCCGGACTGTGGACATGGAGCACATAGTGTTCGATCCACGCATGACGAAGGACCCCGAGGTGTACATCAACACTTTCGAGGGGTTGCCGATGCTTCCCGACCCTGAGCACAGCAAATGCAAGACGCTGCGGTCGCTGATTATGTTCCTGTGCAACAACGACGAAGCCGCAGCTGATTGGTTGACGAAGTGGCTGGCCTATCCGCTGCAGAACGTCGGGGCCAAGATGGATACGGCAGTGTTGTTCCATTCGACGATGGAGGGCAGCGGTAAAAGTCTGCTGTTCAGCGACATCATGGGGGCGATCTACGGAGAGTACTCCGCCACGGTCGGGCAGGCGCAACTGGAGACGAACTGGACCGTGTGGCAGTCGAACAAGCTCTACGGCGTGTTTGAAGAGGTCGTCAGCCGTGATCAGCGTTACAACCAGGTTGGCAAGATCAAGCACATGATCACTGGCAAGACGGTTCGTATGGAGTCGAAGTTCGTGAATGGCTGGGAAGAGGCCAACCACATGAATGCGGTGTTTCTCTCCAACGAAATTATGCCTTGGCCCATCAGCGACAACGATCGGCGCATGTTGGTGATGTGGCCACGGGAAACGCTGGGTACGGAAGCGCAAAAGGAAGTGAAGCGCGAGTTGGCTGAGGATGGCATCGCGGCATTTTACGACTACCTACTGAACTACGACACGGGTGACTTTGACGAGCGTACAAGGCCGCCGAGTACAGAGGCACGTCAACGACTGGTCGACCTCAGTATGGCTAGCTGGCAAACCTTCTTGCGCGAATGGCGCCTTGGCGTGATGGGGGCACCATTCACGGTCTGTGTGAGCAGTGACCTCTATGCCTTGTTCCTGGAGTGGTGCCATCGCAACAAGGAGCACACGCTCAGCCATACAAAGTTCAGCGGGTTCATCTCGACTGAGGTGGATAAGCAGCAGCGTGTGCCGTGGATGGAAGGTGCCCGGAGAGCTTTCGGGACGTTCTTCTTCCCCTGGTCTGGCGTCGATTCTGCACCTTCCCCGCCCCCATCCTTGAGCGCAGCTGCGCTCGGAAACGCGGTGGCCACGTGGAGGGCCCAAGCCAAGAGCGCAGGGTGGAGTGTCGATAGTTGGGACCATGTGAAGTTCTCCGATAAGGGGAGAGCGGACAAATGACGGCCGTAAGTGTGTCAGGTGTGTCTTCGTTGTTGCGGGTTGGTTTTATTAGCCTGACACAGCTCCGGGCCGCTAAATCCGTGGCTTTGCGGGTGCGTGTGTCAAGTGTGTCAGGTTTGTCGCGTGCGCAGGCGTGTACGCACAGAACTTCAGGCTGATCGTTATTTCACTTTTATTTTTCTATGCGTAAGAGAAAACCATGCACACCTGACACACCTGACACAAATAAAGGTATTTGATTGTTTTAAAAGGGTTTTATGTGTGTCAGGTGTGTGTCGGGTTTTGGCTTTTATGTGTCAGGTTCGATTTGAGCGGAGGGGCGGGGATGATCGAGAATATCGAGAGCTTGATGAAGCATTGGGGCGAGCAGCAAGCCCGGCACGGCCACGAGGCCAGTCTGGGTAGTCAGATGGGTGGGATCATGGATTGGAAGGGCAGTGCGCCGCGTGGCACGCCTGGAACTCGACCGCTTCTGGGGGGTGGGGCTGGAATGGACTACGCCGCTGCTGAAGTCGATGCCGCCATCGCGGAGCTGGATCGCCGTGATGAGCGTGGTCAGAAGCTGGCAAGCCTGGCTCGTTTGCGGTACTGCCACGGCGTGCCAGTGCGTCAGCAGATGCAGGAAATTGGACTGGCTGAAGGGGCTGACCGTACCTACCGGAACTGGGTGCAAGCCCTGCACCAGCAGGTGATGGTGATCCTAATGGCGCGCATGGGCGCCGCCCACGGCTATACCGTTCGTCGGGGCAATTTACCTCAAACCTGCGTCAAAGTTGCGTCAAAGTCGCGTCGTAGAGAATGACCGAAAAACGCCCCTTTTCGGTTTTTCCGGTCGGTAGTAAAAAGTCACCACGATATCCGAATTGCGCTTAGGCGCTCCCCTAGCACAGTGCTGTGCAAGTCCGCCCCGAGAAGTCGGAGCACTGAGAACCCTGCCATGTGGCGGGGTTTTCTTTTTTCGGCGCCGTGCATTCGACCTATGAGGCTCTCATGACCAATGAGCAACAAGCGTTAATTGAAATGCCGATCTGGATGGTGGTGGTGCTGTCCCTGGTAGGCGGAGTGTCCGGCGAGATGTGGCGCGCCGATAAGTCCGGTGTTCGGGGTTGGGGTCTGGTGCGGCGCATTGCGCTTCGATCTGGCGCCTGCATTGTCTGCGGTCTGTCCACCATCATGCTCATGTACTCGATGGGTGTTTCCATCTGGGCATCGGCAGCGGTGGGGTGTCTGACCGCCACGGCCGGTGCCGATGTCGCAATCGGTCTGTACGAGCGCTGGGCCGCCAAGCGGTTGGGCGTCTGCGACGTTCAGGCTTCCAGCAATGAATAGCAGTACTGATCGTCGCGGGAGCAGCGCCAGTCGTGGCTACGGCTACCGGTGGCAACAATCTCGCGACGGTCACCTGCGTCAGTTTCCTTTCTGTTGCATGTGCTCGACCGATCAACGCCCGGTGGCCGCGACGGTGGTCGACCACAAGGTCGCGCCGAAGCTGAAAGACGCGAAGGCCAGCGGCGATGCGGCTCAGATCAAGGCCGCCTGGAAGTTGTTCTGGGATCCGGACAACTGGCAGTCGCTGTGCAAGTTCTGCCATGACTCGGTCAAGCAACGACTTGAACGGAGTGGCCGTGTTGCTGGTTGCTCCTCAGCGGGTCTTCCTCTTGACCCAAACCATCACTGGAATAGGAGATCGACATGAAGATCGCTGGACTTGTACTTCGTCCGAATCGGCCATTTGGCCCGAACGATGTTACTGGTTATACGGAAGAGGTCCGGCAGGCGATGAAGCTGCTGGAGCCCCTGCTGCAGGCTGGCTATTTGGCGCTTCACCCGGATCACTGGCAGGGCGGGAGGCTGAGCTTCCTCCCGCCAAGGATCGCAAAGAACTACGGCTGGGTGCCGCCCGTTGTTCCTGAGCCTGAGCCGGGCACCCCGACCTGCCGCTGCGATTGCTGCCCGGAGGGTAGGGGGGGGTAAAAGCTTTTTCGGAAATTTGTCCTAGACCGCATGCCCAACTCTCTTCGCAACGCCGGGAAAAATGGAGAGGGGGGGTATCGAGCGGCGAGGGGTATCGAATCACTTTTGGAGGGCCTGGATATGGCCGGAAATGGGAACTCAGGAAGGCCTGCCCAGCCAGCGGTGTTGAAACTGCTCAACGGAAACCGTGGCAAGCAAAGCTTTGGCGATTTGATGGCGCAAGTGCAGACCCCTGGCGTGCCGGTCAATGCGCCGGCAATGCCGACGTGCCTCAGTGATGAGGCCGTCGTCGAGTGGGAGCGCGTCGTGCCTGACCTGCTGTTGCTTGGCCTGGTTAGCACCTTGGACGGGATGGCGCTCGCCACCTACTGCGAAGCGGTTGCTGACTGGCAGCGGTTCCGGCGGCGGATCGCTGAGATGAATGCCAAGGCAGATAGCAACGATGCGGGTGACGTCCAGACCTTCGCGACTGGCGCCAAGCAAATATCGGTGTGGCGACAGCTCGCGAACGATGCGGAAAAGCGCGCCAATGCTGCCGGTGCTCAGTTTGGGTTTTCACCAATGGCGCGCCGCACCCTGAAGACCGCGCCACAAGGCCAAGGTGAGCTTTTCCCCAATGACCAACGAGACGCTGCAAGCCGATACTTCAGTTGATGACCGGGTAGCGGCCTTTGCCCATGCGGTACTGGCAGGCGATATCGTCGCCGGTCCTGATGTGCGCAACGCCTGCCGCCGCCATCTGCAAGACCTGGAGAACGGTCACCAGCGTGGTTTGGTCTGGGTGCAGGAACTGGCCGATCGGGCGATCGGATTCTTTGAGGACGTGCTCTGCCTCAATGGCGGCGACTATGAGGGCAAACCTTTTCTGCTCGCGCCCTGGCAGGCCTTTGTGGTGGGCAGCCTGTTTGGCTGGATGACCACGGATGGCTTTCGCCGTTTCCGATTGGCATACATCGAAACCGGCAAAGGCTCGGGGAAGAGCCCCCTGGTTGGTGGGATTGGCCTGTACGGTCTGGTCGCCGATGGCGAGCAACGCGCCGAGGTGTATGCCGCCGCGACCAAGCGAGACCAGGCGATGATCCTGTTTCGTGACGCAGTCTCGATGGTCAACATGTCCCCCTCGCTGTCGAGCCGACTGTATCAATCCGGCCGCGACGAAAAGGTCTGGAACCTGTTTTACCCGAACACCAACTCGTTCTTTCGCCCGATCAGCGCCGATGAAGGCCAGTCCGGCCCGCGTCCGCACATCGGCCTGCTGGACGAGCTGCACGAGCACAAGACTGCCACCACCGTGAACATGATGCGGGCGGGTACCAAGAACCGCCGCAAGGCGCTGGTGGTGATGATCACCAACAGCGGATCCGACAAGAAGACGGTCTGCGGGCAATACCACGACCTCGGCGTGCGGATCTGTGAAGGTCAAGAAGAGGATGACAGCTTCTTCGCCTTCATCTGCTCGCTGGACAAGGGCGACGACCCCTTCACGGATGAGTCGTGCTGGCCCAAGGTCAACCCTTCGCTCGACCACATTGCGGAGGGGCAGAGCGACGGTATCCCAGGCCGCAAGTACTTGCGCGAGCAGGTGCAGACCGCCCGGGGCTTGCCTGCCCAGGCTGCGGTTGTTAAACGCCTCAACTTCTGCCAGTGGACGCAAGCCGAGTCGCCGTGGATTTCATATGAGGTCTGGAGCGAAGCGGCCGAGCGGGTACCAATGCGCTTGCTGCGCGATCGTCCATGCGTGGGCGGCCTCGACCTTGCGAGTACCACCGACCTGACAGCCTTTGTCTTGCTGTTCTGGCCGGTACCGCACGATCCGCACTGGCGGCTCTTGCCCTACTTCTGGATCCCCGATCACGACCTGGCCGAGCGCGAGAAACGGGACAAGGTGCCCTACGCCCTGTGGATCGAACAGGGCGAACTCGAAACGACCCCAGGCAGGGCAATCAGCAAGCTGTTCGTGCTGCGTCGCCTGCAGAAGATCTGCGACTACTTCGACGTCCGGCGCATTGCTTACGACCGTTGGCGTATCGAAGACCTGGTGCAGTTGATGGTTGAGCACGACATCGCACTGCCTGAGCTGGTTGGCTTCGGCCAGGGCTTCAAGGATATGGGGCCAGCGGTGGACGAGTTCGAGCGCCGGTTGCTGGGCCTGCCTGAGGAAAAGCCAGTCACCGACCTTGACCCGGGTGACTTTGAAATAGTCAGCGAAGTGTTTGAGCCGGTAGAGGTTGAAACCCTGCGCCACGACGGTAACCCGGTCCTTACCTGGAACGCCGGCAACGCGGTCATCGTGGCCGACCCTGCCAACAACCGAAAGGCTGACAAGGCAAAAGCGATTGGCCGTATTGACGGCATCGTGGCCGCCATCATGGCCACCGGCATCAGCGGCAAGGCCGCCGGGCCGGTGGGTACTTCAATCTATGACGAAGGTGCCGGTATATGAAACTCGACATCCTGTCCTGGCTGGCGGGCCTGCTGGGCTTCGGCCTGCTGGTCGCCGGTGTGGCGATGATTCACATTCCGGCCGCATTGATGGTCGCTGGCGTGAGCTTGCTGGCCTGGGCCCGGCTGGCTGATCGGGCTTCAGCTGCTCAGAAAGCCAACTCAGGAGGCGGCTGAACATGTTCTTTTCAAGCGTGCTGGATGGACAGAAGGGCACCCTGACAGACCCGGGCGGCGGCTTCTGGCGTGGATTGATCGGCAGCGGGCGAAACAGTTCGGGCGTTCGGGTGACACCGGATTCTGCCTTGGGGCTCCCGATCCTGCAGAACTGCGTCACCCTCCTGGCGGAAAGTGTGGGGCAGCTTCCTCTGGAACTCTATCGCCGTCAGGACAAGGGGCAACGCGAAAGCGCGATCAACCACCCGCTGTACGACGTGCTGCGCTATCAACCAAACGGCTTTCAGACGCCATTCGAGTACCGCGAGAGCCTGCAGCTCGCGGCGGGGTTGCGCGGCAACGGCTTCAGCTTCATTGATCGGAGTGAGGACGGCAACGTCAAAGCGCTGTGGCCGCTGCACAACGACAAGGTGCAGGTGCTGAAGGGCGGCGATTTGCTGCCGTACTACCGGGTCGGCGGGTCTGAGCCGGTGCCCATGCGCATGATTCACCACGTTCGCTGGCATTCCACCAACCACTACCAGGGCGTATCGCCGCTGGAGCTGCACGCCGAGGCCATTGGTTTGGCCCAGGCGGTGCGCCAGTACACGGGCAAGAGCTTCTCCAACGGCGTGGCCGTTTCCGGCGTGATCGAGCGACCGCGAGAGGCGCCGCCGATCAAGGATCAGGGCAGCATCGACAAAATCGTCGATCAATGGGGGCAGAAGTTCGGCGGCATGGACAACGCCAAGAAGGTCGCGCTGCTCCAGGAGGGGATGACCTTCAAGCCGGTCTCGATGAACAACGTCGACGCCGAGATCATCGCCATGCTCAAGGCCACGGGGACCGACATTGCGCGGATCTACAAGATCCCGTTGCCCATGGTCAACGACCTGGAAAAGTCGAACTACAACACGCTGGAACAACTGCTGATCCAGTTTACGGTGTTCGGCCTGCTGCCCTGGGTCAAGCGTCACGAGCAAGCGATGATGCGCGACTTCCTGCTGCCCTCGGATCGGCGTGACTACTTCATTGAGTTCAACCTGTCCGGCCTCTTGAGGGGCGACCAGAAAAGCCGCTACGAAGCCTACGCGATCGGCCGGCAATGGGGCTGGTTGAGTGTCAACGACATTCGGCGGTTGGAAAACATGCCGCCGGTCTCGGGTGGTGACATCTACCTGCAGCCGCTGAACATGGTGGCGGCGGGCAAAGTCGACGCCGATCTGAGTAACCCCGCAGTGCGTGCTCAGATCGAACTGCAGCATGCCGAAATCACAAGGATCCTGGCCCAATGAAACGACAGTACCTGCGGGCATCGAGCCTGCTTTTTAATCAGCCGCTGCTGGTTACCCCTGACATGCTTGACCTGGGTGTGCGCTGGGCCAACCAGGCGATGAGCCTCAACATCGTTAACCTGGGTGCCGCTGTGCCCGCCCTGTGGGCCGATGATGAGTCGGTCGATCGCATGGCAATGGCCGAAGAGCAACGGCGAACGGAAATCGCCCAAACCGGGATCGAAGTGGTGCCGGTCAGCGGGGTGCTCGTCAGTCGCGGTAGTCACATCAGCATGTGTGAAACCATGACCAGCTACGAATCCTTGCGGGGGCAGCTTCGACGGGCAGTTGCTGACCCACTGGTTGAGCGCATCGTGCTCGATATCGACAGCCCAGGCGGCTCGGCGGTTGGGGCCTTCGAGCTTGCCGCTGATATCCGCGCCATGGCCCAGCAGAAGCCGATTACCGGCCTGGTCAACTTCATGGCCTACAGCGGCGGTTACCTGCTCGGTTCGGCCTGTACTGAGCTGGTGGTGAGTCAGACCAGTGGGGTGGGGTCGATCGGGGTCATCGCAAGCCACATGGACCGCTCGAAGATGGAAGAGGGGATGGGCGTCAAAGTGACGACCGTGTTCGCTGGGGCGCACAAGAACGACCTCACGCCGCATGAGCCCTTGTCCGAGCAATCGCTGCGCTACCTCAATGAGGTCGTGCAGGAAAGCTACCAGCTGTTTGTCAACGCGGTGGCTGAATATCGCGGCTTGAGCGCCCAGCAGGTCATAGCGACCGAGGCTGGGCTCTATCGAGGCGCGGCTGGCATCGCGGCTGGCTTGGCCGATCGCCTGCAAAGCCCCCAGCAAGCTGTCGACGATCTTTCTCGCGCCGTAGCCCATGCCCGGATGTCCCGCCAAAGCGGGCGTATCGGGGTTCGAGCTGCGGCGCTTCAGATGCAAACCCTTAACTGACCGCGTTCGCGGCAGTCACCAAAGCCCGCCCTGAGCGGGTTTTTTTATGCCCAGGAGGCACTATGTCACTTGTACTTCAAATGCGTAGCGAACGCGCGGGGCTTGTTACCCAGGTCCAGGCCCTGGCCCAGATCGAGGCTCAAGGCGGTACCCTGAGCGCTGAGCAACTGACGCAGTTCACTGAGCTGGAAGCGAAAGTCAACGAGCTGACCGCGAAGATCAGCCGGGCCGAAGCCGCCGAGCGTCTTGCGGCGGCGAGCGCGGTACCGGTCAGCGAAAGTGCCAGCGGGATTAACGGCCCGCCCAGCAGCATTTCCGGTCCCTTCAACGAGCCAACCAAGCCGGGCGTAGCGATGGCCCAGATGGTGCGTTTGCTCGTTCAGGCCCAGGGTAATCAGCACCAGGCCGCTGAGATGGCCAAAGCTGGCAACTTCGGCGCCGATGTTCACATGGCACTGTCCACCGTCACCCCGGGGGCGGGCGGTGTGCTGGTGCCCGAGAACTTCAGTACCAGCGTGATCGAATCGCTGCGACCGAAATCGGTTGTCCGGCGCATGGGCGCGGTCAGTCTCCCGCTGAACAACGGCAATCTGACCATGCCTCGCATCCTCGGCAACACTCAGGTCAGTTACATCGGAGCCGAGGGCGATATCTCCGTTACCGGGATGCAGTTCGGTGACATGAAACTGTCCTCGAAAAAGGCGGCGGCCCTGGTGCCGATCGCCAATGACCTGCTGGCCTATTCCGGGGTTAACCCGCGTATTGATGCACAGGTAAGTGGTGATCTGTCCACTAGCATGGGCTTGTCGGAAGACTTGCACTTCATCCGCAGCGCTGGCGGTGGCGCGCTGCCGAAAGGCCTTCGTTACTGGGCGCTGCCCGGGAACGTTGTTCCAGCTCCAGCAACGGCCGGTATCACGCTTGAGGCGATCGACCTGTTTCTCGGCGGGCTGATGCTGCGCCTCGAGGGCGCCAACGTCGACTTGGCTGCCTGTGGTTGGATCATGGCGCCGCGAACCATTCGCTGGTTGCAGGCGTTGCGTGACGGCAACGGCAACAAAGCCTATCCGGAGATTGATCAGGGCCAGCTCAAAGGCTACCCGGTCGCGCTCACCACTCAGATTCCGGTCAACCTCGGCGCGGGTGGCAACGAGTCGGAGATCTACTTCGTCAACTTTGCCGATTGTTACATCGGTGAAGACACAGCCCTGGCGATCGCGATCAGTACCGAGGCGTCTTACAAGGATGCCGGCGGCGAAACCGTCAGCGCCTTTCAGCGTGATCAGACCCTGATCCGTGTGATCAGCAAGCATGACTTCGGCCCTCGACACGTCGAGTCGGTTGCTGTGGGGACCGCCGTCACCTGGGGCGCCGGCATGTAATCCGTTGGCCTCGTCGAGAAGCGGGGCCACAACTTGAAGGAGTGGATATGAGCAAGCCAACCATTATCACGTTCACGGGCCCCTGGCGCGGTTACTCGGCCGGGGAAGTCGCGGGCTTTGATGACGATGTAGCGCAGAAGCTCATCGAGGCGGGGAAAGCTGAGCCCTACACCGGCAAGAAGGCCAAGAAGGCCAGCCCGGCCCCGACCGCCACTGACGGTAAATCTCCGTCGGTTCCAGAGGCAGGGAGCAACACCAATGATGACGCTGGTGGTGGCACGTCGGCCTCTGATGAAGACTCCGGTGTCGACGACGGGAAGCCCTGATCATGGCCAGGCGTATTGCGTACCTCGGTGAGCCGGTCCTGACCCTTGCCGAAGTGGCGTACCAGTGCCGGATTGAGCCGGAAGACATGCAGCCCGAGCTGGTGGAGCAGATCATCATCCCAGGGGTGACTGGCCTCTGCGAGAGTCGAACTGGCGCGGCGATACGCCAGGCCACCTATGTCGAAGACTGGCCGGAGCACTACTTGTCCGGCCATGCGTTGGATACGGGGCAGGCGACTGAAGTGGAGTCGCTGGCGGTAGTTCGGGCTGACGGCAGTCTGCAAGAACAGCCTGGGCCCTTCGACCTGCGCCAAGGGCACCGGGAGAGCTTTCTTCATTTCGGTGCCGGGCGGCCGCCGGGAGTACTGCGCATTCGCTATCGGGCCGGGCTGGACCTGGATGCGCACCCGGGTGTGCGCACCTGGCTGCTGATGGCGGCCGCCACCGCTTACCAGCAAAGAGAAACGCTGGTGGTCGGTCAGGCACTGACTGAACTGCCGTCGTCCTTCATTGATACATTGCTGGCGGATGTGACCGTACCGCCGAGGTTCTGACCATGGCAGTGCAAGTGGGTAATGTGGGGCGAATGCGTGAGCCTGGGGCTGGCGAGTTGAACCGGCGCATCAAATTGCGTCTGCGCAGTGATCTACCAGAGGGCGAGTACGACCTGGCCTCGGTGTTCACGGAAGAGAAACACCGGTGGGCAAGGATTGCGCCGGTTGGCACGGCCACCTACGTGGCCGGGTTGCAGGTTGATGCCAAAGTCACCCACCGCGTGACCCTGTATTTTCTCGATGGCCTTAGCGAATGCCATGAAGTGGTGCACGGGGCGAAGGTTTACCGCATCCGGCGCATTGCGGATATCAACGGTAGCCACCGCTTCACCGTCCTCGATGTAGAGCTGCTGGGTCTGCTTCAGGCAGGAGGAGGACTGTATGGCTAACTCGGCATCCGTCGGGGCGTACATGCACATCGACGGCTTCGACCAGTTCCACCGTGACCTGTTCGACCGCAGGGAGATCAAGAAGGGCATGCGCAGGGCCGGCAAGCTGGTTGCTCAGCGTGCTCAGCTAAATATCGCGCTTGCCCGTGGCCAGGGCGACTATCCGATCAACCGAACCGGTACCACCCTTCAATCCATCAAGTTCAAGGTCTCCCGTGCAGGCTTCCTGGTCAAGGTCGCGCCGTACAAGACCGATGCAATGAAAGAGTATTACCCGGCGTACCTGCACTACGGCGTGAAGCAGGGGCGTCGGCTTCAGCCTTTGGCGCCGGGCAAGGGCCGTGGCAAGTCCAACCGCCGAGCCAAAGGGCAACGGGCGGCGGCGCTGGCCGAACGGGCCGCCGGTGCCTGGCGCATCACTCCCAGGGCCAATTACATGGAAGACGCGCTGCAGGACAGCAAGGCCCGGGTTGAAGCGATCCTCAAGGCCGCGTTCGCCGCTGCCATCAGTTAAACCTCGCTGGATCATCCCCATGAAACTATCACCCGTGATCGCGCACCTGCGCGAGCACTGCCCGAGCCTGCACCAGCGGGTTACAGGCGGCATCGACCTGGGCGCGGTCAGTGAATCGGCGCTGCTGAAAAACCCTTGTGCCTATGTCATTGCCGCCGATGACAAGGCCGGTGAAAACCGAGCCGAGAATGCGGTCATTCAGGACGTCGAGGATCGCTTTGAAGTCGTCCTTGTTATGGATACCAAGGATGAGCGCGGCCAGCAGGCTGCTGACTTGCTCCACGACTTTCGCAAGGAGCTGTGGCGCGCCTTGGTCGGCTGGCAGCCGGGGGCGGATTACGACCTGGTCGTCTATGACGGTGGCGGCCTGGTGCTGATCAATCGAGCCCGGGTTGTATACCGATTCAGCTTCTCGGCGGCATTCCAGCTGGGGCGCAATGCCTCAACCGATCCGCCCGAGACCTGGCACGAATACGAACTCGACGGCCTGCCGTCGTTCACCGGCGCGACCATCAACATGGACTGCATTGACCCGGCAGATTCAAACCTGCAGTACCCAGGCCCGGACGGGCGCATTGAGGCGAAATTCTCAGGAGACGTATCACCATGACCAACCGTATCACTGTGGTGCCGGCCCCTGGCCGCGCCGTGCCTGACCCGGAGCAGGGCGATTTGCTACCCGCCAAGGGTCGCGAAGTTACCGACAGCGTTTGGTGGCGTCGCCGCCTCGATGACGGCGATGTCACCCTGCCGTCCGCGAAAGCGCCGAAGCAAGAAAAAGAGGGGGATCAGTAATGGCCATCGGCTTCAGCAACATTCCCGGCGATGTCCGGGTTCCGCTGTTCTATGCGGAAATGGACAACTCGGCGGCCAATAGTGCGTCCTCGCCTATGCGACGGCTGATCGTTGGCCAGGTCAACGAAACCGCTTCGGCCACCGAAATCGGTTCGCTGGTGCTGGTACCCAGCCTGGCGTTGGCAAAGAACATCGGTGGCCAGGGCTCGATGCTCGCCGCCATGTACGACGCCTGGCGCAAGGCAGATCCGGTCGGCGAAATCTGGTGTCTGCCGTTGAAAGCTTCGACCGGTACCGCCGCGACGGCCACGGTGACCATCACCGGTGCCGCCACCGAGGCGGGCCTGCTGAATCTTTACGTTGGCGGTGTGCGGGTCCAGGCCAATGTGATCAATGCTTCGACACCAACCCAGGCGGCTACCGCCCTGGCCGCCCAGATCAACGCGGCCGTCGACTTGCCGGTAACAGCCGCGGCGGCAGTCGGCGTGGTCACCCTGACGTGCAAATGGAAAGGCGAGAGCGGTAATGACATCGGCTTGCAGCTCAACCGCCTGGGCAAAGCCAACGGCGAATTTACCCCGGCTGGCCTGACCGTGGTCACGTCGGCATTCACCGGGGGCGTTGGAACGCCCGACCAGACTGCCGCGCTGGCCGCGCTTGGCGATGAGCCGTTCGAGTTCATCTGCGTGCCGTGGTCGGACACCACCACACTGGATGCCTGGAAGCTGGCGATGAGCGACAGTGCTGGGCGCTGGTCCTGGTCCAAGCAACTGTTTGGGCATGTCTATTCGGCCAAGCGCGGTACCCTCGGCACTCTGGTTGCCGCTGGGCAGGCCCGTAATGACCAGCACATGACCATCCAGGCGGTGGAGCCGGGTGTACCGCAGCCGGTCTGGGTGCAGGCCGCATCCTGGGCGGCGCGTACTGCCGTGTTTATCTCCGCCGATGCCAGTCGCCCGACCCAGAGTGGCAGCCTGCCGGGCTTGGATCCGGCGCCGCCGAGCGGACGCTTCACCCTGAGCGAGCGACAATCGTTGCTCAGCTACGGCATGGCCACCGCGTACTGCGAAGGCGGTGCTCTGCGCATCCAGCGCTCGATCACTACCTATCAGAAGAATGCTTACGGCCAGGCCGACAACTCCTACTTGGACAGCGAGACCCTGCACCAGTCGGCCTTCATCATCCGCCGTTTGCAGGGGGTGATTACCAGTAAGTACGGGCGGCACAAGCTGGCCAACGACGGCACCCGCTTCGGCGCCGGTCAGCCAATCGTCACGCCGAGCACCATCCGTGGCGAACTGATTGCCCAGTACGCCAAGCTCGAGCTGGAAGGGCATGTGGAAAACACCGAGCTGTTCGCCGAGCACCTGGTGGTCGAGCGCGACAGCAACGACCCGAGCCGGGTCAACGTGTTGTTCCCGCCGGACTACGTCAACGGCTTGCGCGTGTTCGCGCTGCTCAATCAGTTCCGCCTGCAATACGCCGCCGAGGCCTGACCCGGTACGCGACAACCCAAGCCCGCCCTGAGCGGGCTTTTTCATTCTGGAGAACATGACCATGGGTCAAAGAGCAGCGGGCACCTGCTACGTGAAAGTGGACGGCGTCCAACTGACGGTTAGCGGCAACTGCGAGGCGCCGTTGAGCGAAGTGAAACGCGAAACCATCGCCCCGGGCTTTTACAAGGAAGAGGATCTGCCGGCGTACCTGAAGGCCTCGGTGATCTTCGAGCCAGGGTTCCCGATCAAGAAGCTGGTGACCGGCACCGACATGACGATCACCTGCGAATTCAAGAACGGTAAAACCTACGTGCTGTCGGGCGCCTATCTGGTCGATGAGCCGACTGGCAAGGGCGAGGACGGCCTAGTTGACCTGCAGTTCGACGGCACCAAGGGGGTGTGGCAATGAGCGTAACCATCAAGCTGGCAGCCCCGGTCAAGGCGCATGACGAAGAACTGACCGAGCTCACCTTACGTCGGCCGACGGTACAGGAGGTCCGGGCAATCAAGGCCATGCCGTACAAGCTGGACAGCAACGAAGAGGTGTCGGTGGATGCCGAGGCTGCAGCGAAGTACATCGCCGTCTGCGCTGCCATACCACCCTCGACGGTCAATCAGCTGGATCTGTCTGACTTCAACACCTTGAGCTGGAAGATCGTGAGTTTTTTCTCGAGTGCGGCCTCGAAGACCTCGACGCCCTAATCGCCATCGCCTATGACCTGGCCTGGTTCTGGAAGGTTGACCCCGACCGGATCCTGGCCAAGCCCCTGGACCTCTTCCTTGAATCGTTGGTGCACGCCCAGCGCATCAACGCCCTGCTGCAGGTGCCGTGATGGCCGACAAATTTCAACTCAAGGCGCTGATCACCGGCGTCGACAAGCTGTCACCGACCTTGTCCGGGATCCGCAAGAACGTCTCGGTGTTCCAGAAAAACCTGCAGAAGACTGGTCTTGGCAACATCGGCATCAAGGACCTGCTAGCCGGTGGCGCCCTGGCCGCGCCGTTTGTGGCGGGCATCAGCAAGGCGATCGAGTTTGAGTCGCAGATGGCCGACGTCAAGAAAGTGGTCAACTTTGACTCGCCGGACCAGTTCAAGCAGATGTCCGACGATATCGGGAGAATGTCCGAGCGCTTGCCGATGGCGGCCGGCGACATTGCCAAGATCGTCGCTGCCGGCGGCCAGTCCGGCATTGCCCGTGAGGAACTGATGGGCTTCGCCGAGGCGGCGGTCAAGATGGGCGTAGCCTTCGACCAGACTGCCGACCAGTCGGGCGACATGATGGCCAAGTGGCGAACGTCGTTCAAAATGGGCCAGGCCGACGTGGTCGAGCTGGCCGACAAGATCAACTACCTGGGCAACACCGGCCCGGCCAACACCCGGCAAATCTCTGACATCGTCACCCGCATCGGGCCGCTGGGCGAGATTGCCGGCCTGGCCTCTGGCCAGATTGCCGCCCTGGGCGCGACCATGGCCGGCGTTGGTGTCGAGCAAGAGGTCGCCGCGACCGGCATCAAGAACTTCATGCTGGCCATGACCAAAGGCTCGGCGGCGACCAAGGGTCAGGCCGAGGCCTTCAAGTCGCTGCGCCTGGACTCCAAGAACGTGGCGAAGGCCATGCAGAAGGATGCTCAGGGCGCCGTGCTCGACATCCTCAACCGCATCAGCAAGATCGACAAGGACAAGCAGGCTGGGTTGATGACCCAGCTGTTTGGCAGCGAGTCGATCACCGCCATCGCGCCGCTGCTAACTAACCTGGACCTGCTCAAGGGCAACCTCAAGAAGGTGGCCGACGAGAAGGGCTACTCAGGCTCGATGGACAAGGAGTACGCGGCGCGAGCCGCCACTACCGCCAACAACCTGCAGTTGCTACGCAACACCATTGACGGCGTCGGGCGGGCTTTGGGCGAAGCCTTGCTGCCCGGCCTGAACGCTGCGATCGACGCCATCCGGCCGATGATCACTTACACGGCCGCGCTGATTCAGGCCAACCCCGAGATGGTCCGTGGCCTGTTGGGGGCGGCTGTCGCTTTCACCGGGATCCGGGTAGCCATCATGGCTGCGACGGTGGCTACGCGGGTGATGGGCCTGGCCCTGGCCACCAACCCGATCACCCTGATCGCGGTCGGGATTGCCGCCGCTGCGGGGCTGATCATCAGTAACTGGGAAACCGTTGGCCCGTTCTTCTCGGCGATGTGGGAGTTGATCAAGGCGTACTCGGTGCCGTTCCTCGACTTCATGAAGTCGATCTTCGGCTGGACCCCCTTGGGCCAGATCATTGAGAACTGGGGCCCGATTGTCGGTTGGTTCAAGGGCTTGTGGGAGGACGTTCGTCCCTACCTCGAGTTCCTTGGGCTGCACAAAGGCGGGGAGGGCATCACCGCCAAGCTCCAGCAAGCGGCCTCCGTGCAGAACCAGCGCAACAGTGAAGGTGTCGGTCAGGGCGATGGCGCATTGGTCATGACCGGCGAGCGTAGTTCGTTGTTCCAGCAGCAACGCATGGCTGCTGCTGCCGGCGTCCTGCCCAGCAGCCAGCTGCTCAGCCGCCCAGAGCCGGGCAGCCTGGTGATGGCCGGCGCGGCCAACAACAAGGCGCGGGTCGATGGTGAGCTGAACATCAACATCAACGGTGCCCCTCCCGGCACCCGTGTCGAGCCACCGAAAACCAACCAGCCCGGCCTGCAGGTCAATCCGAAGGTCGGCTATCGCAGCCTGGGAGCAGCCCCGACATGAGTACGACGACCTGGCGGGATAGCCTGCTGCCGGCATCGTTTCGCGGCATACCTTTCGTCATTGAGCAGACCTCGGTACCCGCCGGCCAGCGTGGCCAGTTGCACGAATACGTGCAACGCGACGAGCCGTTCTATGAGCAACTGGGCAAGCAGGCCCAGGTGCACAAGCTCACGGCTTATGTGATCGGCGCGGATTGCTTCGAGCGCCGCGACAAGTTGCTGGAAGCCCTGGAAACCCCCGGGCCGGGGGAGCTAGTACACCCATGGCTGGGGCGCATGTCGGTCAAGGTCGGTCCCTGCGAAGTCAGCCACGACCGGCGTGAAGGCGGTATGGCACGTTTCGAGTTGGAGTTGTACCCGGACCTGCCCCGCAAGTTTCCCAGCGCTCGGGCCAACACCCGACAACAAACGGTCAAGGCCTCCAGCGGCCTGCTCGACTCGGCAATGGGCCGCTACTCGGCGGCCATGAGCAAGGTCAATACGGCACGCATCAACCTGATTGGTCTGCGCAACAGCGTTAGCGGTGCCTTTGCTGCCGTGCAGCAGCACTTCGCCCCGTTGGCCTCGATGTTCAACGGCATCAGTGGCTTTGTTCAGGACATCGTCGGCGCCCCGGACAACCTGCGGGGCCTGTTCGGCAGCTACCTTGGCAGCTTTGGTGGTGGCCTGTTCAGCCTGTTCTCGTCTCGGGGAAGCTCTTCGGGCTCCAGCGCTCGCGGCACGTTGAACTCCAACTATCGCGGCCCGCTGAGTGAGGCCTCCCAGCAAGTCGAGTCCATTCAAGCTATCGACACTGTCCCACAGGTCAGCGGTGCCGATACCGCCGCCGCTGCCCAGGCCACCGCCAACCTGGTGCAGGACGCGTTATTGGTCCAGGTCGCACAGCAGGTGGCTGATTTGCCAGTTGCGCCAAAGGTAGAGCCTGTTACCACGGCGCCGGCGCTGGAGCAGCAGCTGGTGCAGCCGATTGAGCGCCCGGAAGTGCCGGTGGCCGACGATGTATTGCAGTTGCGCGATGAACTCGACGCTGCCATCTGGCAGGCCTCGCTCAAGGCGGACCATGCGCATTACCAGGCCCTGACCGAGGTACGCCACGCCGTCGGTGCGCACCTGACCGCCGTGGCGGCGTCCGGGGTGCGTCTGGTCGATGTCACTCCGACGCAGTCATTGCCGGCGCTGGTGCTCGCGTACCAGCGCTTCGGCGATGCCACCCGCGCCAGCGAAGTGGTGCAGCGCAACCGTATCCGGCACCCGGGATTCGTCCCGCCGTTGCCACTCAAACTCGCGCAGGAGTAGGGCATGGATCAAGACAACGCTGTGACTTTGCTGGTCGATGGTTTGGAGTACAGCGGCTGGAAAGAGGTGCAGATATCGGCGGGCCTGGAACGCCAAGCCCGCGACTTCAACCTCGGGATCACCTGGAGCTGGGCAGGGCAGGAGGCCCCGCAGCCCATCCGTCAAGGCGCCTACTGCGAGGTGCTGATCGGCAATGATCTGGTGCTGACAGGCTGGGTGTTCGCCACGCCGATCAGCCACGATGCGCGCCAGATCACTTTGACTGTGTCAGGGCGTTCACTGACCGCCGATCTGGTGGACTGCGCTGCAATCAACAAGCCCGGCCAGTGGAAGAACCAGGACGTCCTGTCGATC
This sequence comes from uncultured Burkholderiaceae bacterium, assembly GCA_937871985.1. Next base: position 8,697 of record CALMPB010000158.1, on the reverse strand, counting down.
GTGAAAGCTCTGGCTGCCCCCTACGGGCTGCAGGTGCACAGCGATATCGGTGCCACGGCGAAGCTGTCCGATCACACCATCGAGCCGGGGGAAACCGTGTTCGAGTCCATTGATCGTCTGCTGACCCTGTTCCGGGTGTTCTCAACCGATGACGCCCAAGGGCGGGTGGTGCTGGCCAGTGTCGGCAGCGAAGGGCGGGCAGTCGATGCGATTGAGGTCGGCAAGAACGTGCTGACGGTCAGTGCGTCACTCGACTTCGCCGGGGTGTTCTCCGAATACCAGGTGCTCGGCCAGCGTAGTGGTACCGACGATACCTTCGGTGCCCAGGCGGCAGAGGTGTCGGCCACGGTTAGCGACGACCGCACTGCGCGCCGCCGCGTGCACATCATTCACCAGACCGGACAGATGACCGACGACCTGGCCCAGAGTCGCGCCAATTGGGAGCGCGGCAACCGTATGGGCAAGGCCTTGCAGGCGACCTACGCGGTGCAGGGCTGGCGGCAGTCCAATGGCGCCCTGTGGCGGCACAACAGTCTGGTCCGGGTGATTGACCCGCTGATCGGCTTTGACCGCGACATGCTGATTGCCGAGGTCACTTACTCACTCAACGACAAGGGCACGATCACCACCCTGGTGGTCGGTCCCCCCGAAGGTTTCGAGCCAGAGCCGGCCGACCCGCTCAAACGGCGCAAGCTGAAGAAGGGCAAAAAAGGCGACAGCTTTGAATACCTGCTGCCAGAGGACTGGGACAAGCAATGACGATCCTGACACGCATGCTCGTGCGCGGCACCGTAGTGCTGGCCACCGCGACTCAGAAATTGCAGGCGCTGCAAATGCGCCTGACGGCTGGGGAAATCAAGGATGGCCTGGAGCACTTCGAGCCGTACGGTTTCACCAGTCATCCGTTGCCCGGCGCCGAAGGCATTGCCGCCTTTCTTGGCGGAGATCGCTCGCACGGCATTGTGCTGGCCGTGGCTGACCGCCGTTACCGGCTGCAGGCCCTGGAGGCCGGTGAGGTGGCGCTCTACACCGACGAAGGCGACAAGGTGCACCTCAAGCGCGGCCGGATCATCGACATCGAGACCGACACCCTGAACATCAAGGCCACCACGGCGGTGAACTTCGATACGCCGGAGATCACACAGAGCGGACGGATCGTTTCTCAGGGCGACCAGGTGGCCGCTGGTGTGAGTCAGATCAATCACCCGCATGGCGGTGTGCAGCCCGGTACCGGTCAAAGCGGGGCGCCTATCGGTGGTGCGCCATGATCCTTAGCGATAGCGAAAAGTCTTTAGTGCGCACGGTGGTGATCAGCCTGTTTACCTGGCGCCGCGCCAGTCCGGACGATCCGGTCGATGACGAAGAGCGCTACGGCTGGTGGGGCGACAGCTTCCCTCGGGTAGCCGATGACCGCATCGGCTCGCGCCTGTGGCTGCTGCGCCGGGTCAAGCTCACCGAGCGCACCCAGCGCGATGCCGAGTACTACGCCGTCGAGGCCCTGCGCTGGTTGATTGATGACGGCCAGGTGCTGGATGTGACGATCACCAGTGAGCGTGCCGACAGCAGCCGCCTGAACCTGCGGGTGGTGTTGACGTTGCTCAGTGGCCACCCCTTGATCATTGAACCCGACCAACTCTGGCAGGTGAATTATGCCGTTTGAAACCCCCGCGCTTCCCGCGCTGATCAGTCGCGTCCAGGCGGACCTCGGCAGCAATGCCCTGCGCCATTCCGATGCTCAGGTGCTGGCCCGCGCCCTGAGCGCTGCGGCTTTCGGTCTGTACGGCTATCTGGACTGGGTCGCCGAGCAGATCCTGCCCGACAGTGCCGATGAGGAAACGCTGGAGCGAATGGCCGCGTTTCGCCTCAATGCACCGCGCAAGGCCGCTCAACCCGCGACTGGTCCGGTCGGTTTTACCGCCGCGCTGGGAGCGGTGCTCGACATCAACACCGTACTCCAGGCCGGTGACGGGCGCTCCTACCGGGTGACCGCTGAGGTGACCGCAGTGGCCGGGACCAATACCGCCACGGTCGAAGCCCTGGACGGTGGCCCGCTGGGCAATGCCGCTGCTGGTCTGAGCCTGAACCTGGTGCAGCCGGTTGAGGGTATTGCCAGTGCCTTTACCGTGTTGGCCCCGGGCCTGGCCGGCGGGATTGCCCAGGAAAGCCTGGAAGCTTTGCGCGGTCGGGTGATTCGCTCCTACCGCGTCATCCCGCACGGCGGTTCAGCTGACGATTACGAAACTTGGGCGCTGGAATGCCCGGGGATCACTCGCGCCTGGTGTCGGCGCAACTACCTGGGTGCCGGTACGGTCGGCCTGTTCGTGATGCGTGACAACGACCAAGACCCGATCCCCAATCCTGCCCAACTGGATGAGGTGAAGGCTTATGTCGAGGTGCGCCGGCCGGTGACGGCGGAACTCTATGTCTTTGCCCCGGTACCGCTGCCGGTGGTCTACAGCGTGCGCCTGAAACCGGACAGCGCCGCCGTGCGGGCTTCGGTCGAGGCTCAGCTGCTGGATCTGCATGCCCGTGAGGCGGGTCTGGGTGACACGCTGCTGATCAGCCATATCCGCGAAACCATCAGCGGCGCGAACGGCGAACATGACCATGTCCTGGTGTCGCCGGCAGCCGATGTGGTGCCGGCGGCCAATCAACTGCTGACCTATGGAGGATGCGTATGGTTGCCCTGAGAACGGCCGATCAGTACCGCGAGCAGTTGCAGGCATTGTTGCCCACGGGGCCTGCTTGGGATCCGGAGTTGACGCCCGAAGTCGATACAATCCTTGGCGGCGTGGCGGCCGAGCTTGCTCGCCTTGATGGTCGAATGTTGGACCTGGTCGGTGAGATGGACCCGGCGACCACCACCGAAATGCTCGCCGACTGGGAGCGCGTGGCGGGCCTGCCAGATAAGTGCGCGGGGACGCTGGAGAGCACGGTGCAGGGCCGGCGCAATGCGCTGCTGGCCAAGCTGACTGCCACCGGCGGCCAGTCGAAGGCGTACTTCATCGCAATCGCCGCCGCGCTTGGCTACGAGATCACTATCGAAGAATTTCGCCCGTTTCGTGCTGGCCGGTCGGTGGCTGGTGATGTACTCACCAACAGCGATTGGGTATTCACTTGGCGGGTGCGTGCCCCCGAGGTCACGGTCATCCCGTTTCGCGCTGGCCAGTCGGCTGCAGGTGAGCAGTTGCGCGCCTGGGGCAATGACACATTGACGTGCAAGATCCGGCAGCTTGCCCCAGCGCACACAGTGGTTCTCTTTGCCTACGCAAACTCGTCGCTGGATTTGCTCTTTACGTCGGGCGCCTACCTGCTCAAGCAGCAGCCAGTTTCATTCAGTAGCCTCGTCAACTTCACCAGGGCCTCGACCGGGACATACCTGGGCGCGGCAGGTGTGTTGCAGACGGCCGCCGCCGATGCGCCTCGATTTGAGTTCGACGCTTCGGGTGCTCCGCGTGGTCTGCTGTTCGAGCAGCAGCGGGTGAATATCGCACTTCAGTCGAACGACTTCGCCAATGCTGCGTGGAGTAAGTCCAACACATCTGTAGAAGTCCCCGGTGTAGTCCTTGCGCCTGACGGCTCGCCAGCAACGCGCCTGGTAGAATCAGCAGCAAGCGCCGACCATATCGTGCAACAAAATGGTAAACCTGTTGTTGGCAATACAAAGTATTGCCGTTCGGTGTTTGCAAAGGCCGATTCTGCAAACCGATATTTAGTGCTGAACACTGCTGCGTTTGGAAACTGGGTAGTCACTGGGACAGTGACTTACGACCTTGTGAACGGTGTGGTTGTTTCAGGTGGCGCTGGATTGGATGGAGTTGGCATAGAGGCTTATCCTGACGGCTGGTTCAGGTGCTGGCTTGCTTCCACGACAGTTGCGGCACCTGCCGCTGTGCCGATTAATATTTTTATTAGCCAAGGTGGTGCAACCAACTACCTCGGTGATGGCACGTCAGGCATCTACATTTTCGGTGCACAACTTGAAGCTGGCGACTCCCCCAGTTCGTACATTCCAACCCTGGCAGCGCCAGTCACCCGGGCAGCTGACCTGGCCCATGTTCCTGCTGGATCGTGGTTGCAGGCAGGGGAAGGCACCTTGTTCTGCGAGTACGTGCCACATGGTGTGACGGTAAACGCAGTATGTGCAAACTTGGGTACAACCAGCGCCGTTGGGAGGGTCATGCTCTGGTTGCGCGCTAGTGATCAGAAGGCATCGGCATGGGTTGTAAACGACGCTGCTGCTACGGAGTTCTCTTCGGTTGTCGGTCCTGCATTTGCGCCCGGCCAAACCATCAAACAGGCAATTGCTTACAAAGCAAACGACTTCCAGTTCTCAGCAGCTGGCGTTCTAGGGCCGGGCGATATGAGCGGCTCTCTGCCCACCATCGACCGATTGACACTGGGTGCGCGCGGCGTATCGACCGATCACCTGCAAGGCCACATCCGCCGTATCCGTTATTACCCACGTCGTTTAAGCGAGTCTGAACTCGTCGCCCTCACAACTTCTTAGGAAAAAGTCATGCATAGAATTGATGGCCCAGGCGCCACAGTCGACAACAAATTCACTGACGGCGATCCGGTCGGTGGGGTGCAAGCTACGACGGTGACCGACGACTGGCTTAACGCTGTCCAGGAAGAGATCATGTCAGTGCTGGCTGCGGCCGGCATCGCACCGGTTAAGGCCAACAACGGCCAGCTGTTGGCCGCCATTCGCGGCGTGTCTGCAGGCGCGATAGGGCCCTCTGGCGACAAGATGTCGACCTTGGCGGCCACGGCCAGTGCCACATTCACCGCTGACGAGGTTGTCGTTAAAACGACTCTAGGCGGCGTGGCTTACATTGTCCCCAACGTGAACAAGACCATCAACCTCGCCACGGTCGGTTTGGGCGGCATGGATGTGGGCCTCGCTCCCGCCAGCGGCTTCGTGTCTATCTATCTGGTGTACAACCCCACCACAGGGGTGCATGGGTTGCTGGCGTGCGCGAGCACTACGTCCGATGGGCCTGTCTATACCGGGGCCAACATGCCTTCCGGGTTCACTGCGTCGGCGTTGGTTTCATCGTGGGGCACCACTGCGGCCCGCCTTTTGGTGATCGCTTACCAAAGCAACCGAATGGTCTCTCTGATGCAGAACGAGGCTATCAACACCACAGTACAGCAGCCGCTTTTCCAACCGATCACCCTAACCACTGTCCCTCCCAATGCAAAATCGGTGCTGGGCTGGACCGGCGTGACTTCTTCGGGCACCGGCCTGAACAAGATGATCGTGGCATCAAGGACTGATGGCTTGGCGTGGTCGCAGTGCACCATTTCCGGTGCCACTAACACCGATAACGCGTTCAGGGAGCTGCCGATCATCACGCCTCGGACCATCTACTACAGCGTTACGGTATCAAGCGGCTCCTTGGTGAGCGCCACGGTCTCGGTAACTGGTTACAAGTTCTAACTTAGAGGGCACCTAAATGTACGTACAGTTTTCAGATGGAGATGAGCAAACCATCGTCGCGCGGTTCGCGGGCCCGCAGGATGCTGAAGCATACCCGCATCAGGGCGAGGTGGAAGAAGACGATCCGCGCTACATCGACTTCTTGGTCAGAATCGGCGACGACCACGATGATTCGCCAGTGGTGCCTGTCGCTCCCGAGCCAATGTGAGCCTTGGCCGAGTGTATCCAAGCCGCCAGTTGGCGGTATTTTTTTGTCCGGAGAAACGTCAATGCCGATGAGCGAGCAGCAACTGCTGCAGATACTCCCCAAAGCCCGCCCTGTCGCGGGCATTTTTTTGCCTGCGATTAACCGGGCCATGGCACGTTTCAAGATCGACAGTCGGGTAAGGCAGGCTGCGTTCCTGGCTCAGATTGGTCATGAGTCTGGTCACCTGCGCAATCTGGTGGAGAGCCTGAACTATAGCCCCGAGGCGCTGATGCGGGTGTGGCCGACACGGTTCAATGCCGCACTGGCCAAGGAGTACGGCCGCCAGCCGGAGCGGATCGCCAATGTCGTGTACAACGCCCGCATGGGCAACCTCCACCCGGGCGATGGCTGGCGGTACCGTGGGCGCGGCCTGCTGCAGGTCACCGGTCGGGCGAACTATGCCGCCGCCGGCGCGGGCCTGGGCCTGCCGCTGGAAGACCAGCCGGAACTGCTCGAGCAGCCGGAGCATGCCGCCATGTCTGCGGCCTGGTGGTGGGCGAAGCACCGCCTGAACGAACTGGCCGACGCCGGCCGATTCCAGGACATCGGCAGCATCATCAATACCGGCAAGCCGGGCCGGGTGCCGCATGGTGCCGCAGAGCGCAAGGTGTTGTATGACCGTGCGCTGCAGGTGTTGACGTGATTGCCCGGGGACAGTTGGCGCTGATTGGCGCGCTACTTCTGGTGGCCATTGCTTGTTTTGCCACATGGAAAGTGCAGGGCTGGCGTTATGAAGCTCAGCTTGCTGACCAAGCACTGCTGCACCAGCAGGACCTGGCCACGATATCGAACGCGGCAGCCGCCCAGGCCCGGAATGCACTGGAGAAGCGGCAAGCAGCCGAGCAGGCCTTACACGACCTCGACACCATACGACTCAAGGAGAGGACAGATGACCTCAATGAGAATGAACGCCTGCGCCGCGCTGTTGCTGATGGGGATCGCCGGCTGCGGATCGCGGGAAGTTGTCGTGCCGGTGGTGGCGACATGCGCGGCACCGCCAGCGCCACCGGCGTGGGTGATGCAGGAACCGTCGAACTCGCTCCTGTTGCTGGACGAAACATTCTCGCTATCAGAGCCGGAATCATTGCGGATCAGGCAGCATTAAAAGCGCTCCAAGATTATGTCGCCCGGGTGTGCTTGAAGTAACCAGCCTTAACTGAACTCATTAGGCCAAGGATGCATTGAGCGCAATTCCTCGGCGAGCTTCTCCTTCCCTGGAGTAGTGGGGCGAGTTTGGCGCCAAGTCACCACGACCGGAGATTTTATGCCTGACTGCCGACAATACGCGGTCCATTCTTCAATGATGTCGTTTGGATCTTCCTTGAATCCAGCTACCTCATGCCATCCAGTTGGCGTCAAGTAGTAAGCGATGTTGTAGCTGTCGAGGGACATAAAGCATCCTCAATTGAAAAAAAATGAGTCTGGTCCATCGCAAGCTGCTCATCGATGAACCGAACCTGAAGCTTTCAATTATAGGGCGTGGGCGGCATGGCACCCCAGGTGGGGGAGCAGCCACTTAATTGACGATTCTTTAAAGCGGTGTTCTCGACGTTGGCTCGGGATAGATCCCAGGTCAGTCGTTCGATCACCTTTTTCAACTCAGCGATCTGCTCGGCCTGGCCCTGGTGGATTGCCACCAGTTTCTCGACGTTCTCGCGCGCCCGGTCAAGCTCAAGCCTTAGCTGATCGCACTCTGCATCGGCCAGGCGTGCGTGCTGTTGCAACATCTCTACAGGCGTGGGCATGCCCAGCGCAAAGCTGTCGTCGTCGATGATCATGGTTCTGACTACCTCAAGTGACACGCTGCACAGCTCAATGAAACGAAAGGAGCGGGCCGAGGGATGCGTCAACATCCGTTCGGCCCGCCAAACCCGCAGACCATTCCTGCAAGTCCAGCCTAGGCTCCCGCTTCGTGCACAAAGCGTTGCGAGCCTACCACCTGTTTATCCATACAGTAAAGGCTTGCAAATCTATGACCTCCCCAATCATCCCCTGGATGGGTGGCAAACGCCGCCTGGCCGACCGCTTGATCCCTCTTTTTCCCCCTCATGAATGCTACGTCGAGGTCTTCGCCGGTGGTGCTGCGCTGTTCTTCATGCGACCGCAGCCCGCACCAGTGGAGGTTCTTAACGACCTTAACGGCGACCTGGTTACGCTTTATCGGGTGGTCCAGAACCATCTGGAAGAGTTCGTGCGCCAGTTCAAATGGGCGCTTAGTTCGCGCCAGATCTTTGAGTGGCAGAAAATGACTCGGCCTGAAACCCTCACCGACATCCAACGCGCCGCCCGGTTCTTCTACCTGCAGCAGCATGCGTTCGGCGGCAAGGTGACCGGGCAGACGTTCGGTACCGCCACGACCGGCCCGGCCATCAACCTGTTACGCATCGAAGAGAATCTGTCGGCCGCGTGGCAACGTCTCGCCGGCATCTACGTCGAGAACCTGGCCTGGCTCGACTGCGCCGAACGCTATGATCGAGCGCACACGTTCTTCTACATGGATCCACCTTACTGGCAGACCGCCGGATACGGCGTGGATTTCCCCTTCGCGAACTACGAGCGAATGGCCGAATTCATGCGGCGCTGTAAGGGCAAGGTGATGGTCAGCATCAATGACCACCCGGAAATTCGGCGCGCCTTTGACGGTTATCACTTCGAGCGCCTGGACATCCGCTACAGCACGGCGAACCAGCGCCACGGCCAGGCCGGCGTGACCGGAGAACTGGTGATTATGAACTGGGAGCCGGAACAGTTTGGTGGCTTGTTCGGCACTATTTGATGGCGAAGAAGAAGGCCTCACGGTTGGTGCCGTGAGGCCTTTTTTGTGTCTAGAACTACCAATTAGCACCGTGTGGGGCGCGGGCTTTCAGCGGCATTCGCTAATGCATAGTCTTAGACGAAATATCAGGAAAATCCTTTTAAATCAGTTGCTTGTGCAATGTTTTGCCGTTGGTGCTGCATCATCGGAGTGTGTGCGGAAAGATCGCTCATTACAGAAACTTGGCTC
>CALMPB010000157.1 GCA_937871985.1 uncultured Burkholderiaceae bacterium | reverse complement strand
AGCCGCAGCCATGCACGACCTTGTAGCGGGCGCCCCTTATCAGCGCCCTTGCGTAGAGATCGTAGTCCTCGCCCAGCCGAAGGCTCTCATCGTAGCGCAGGCGGTGGTGGTCGAGGAACGAACGCCGCATCACCGGCTTCAGGAAACCGATCTCGCCGCGGGAAGCGCCGCGCCGGGATATGTTGCCATCGATGAAGCCGGCTACATCCAGGAACCACGGCGAGGGGTCGAATCGAGGCACTGACGGCTCGGACAGGGAGACGCTGCGCTCGTCGATGAAGACGATGTTGTCGGCGACGAAATCCCAATCCTCGCCGTCGAGCATGGTGGCGAAGCGGCCGCGCAGGAAGAAGTCGTCGGCGTCCAGTATGGCGAGGAGCGGCGCGCGCGAGTGCGCAATGGCGAGGTTTCGAGCATGCGCCGGTCCGCGATTCTCGTCGAGCCTGACGATGTCCAGTCGGCCGCTGCCGTCGTCGGCGGCGCGTGATGCCTGGGCGGTGGCGTCATCGGAGCCGTCGTCCACCACGACGACCTCGCTGACGCGCTCCTCACGCAGTGCCGACTCGATCGCCCTTGCAATCGTGGCCTGCGCATTCCTGGCCGCGATGACCACACAGAGGGTAGGGGATGTTGGCATGTCGAGGTCCTGTTCGCTTGATTGCGGACCGGCCGCGTTGCCGCGACCGCGAATCATTCCCCATGCCCAATGCACGGCCGACATCGTCGACCGGCGGGCCAAGCCTTCTCAGTTTCGCAAGGCGATTTGATGACGTACGGGGGGACCTGGCTGTTCAGCGCAGCGGTGAACGGCCGACGCCGGGCAGCGGCGCGGCTTTTCCTTCCGGCTTGCCATCTTCCGCGAGAGTCGATTCCTGATCTTTCGAATCGGCGCTGTTCTTGTTTGGCGCTCCAGAGCGCCAAACCATCAGGAGAATCACGGCAAAATAGCCGACCTGGACCAGCACCGCGCAGATCACGGTGTTGACGATCGTTGTGAAGAGCGAATGCGTGATCGCGTAGTTCGCGATGGCGAACACGACCAAGGTGATGACAAAGCCACGGAGAAAAAGCGGAAAGGGCATGTCAACCCTTCGCACTTCTGACGTGGCGCGTGATGAAAAGTCCTTTGCGCAAAATCCTACTCCCGCCGCCGCGGGCGTAGTTTCACGCTGCCACCACCGCATCCGGACCCTAAAATCCAGAGTCCGGACCTTCGATTTTCGCAATCGCCCGCACAACGCCAAGTATAGGAATTTCGGTAGCATTCCGCAACACGACGCCTGTCGGATCCGACGCAACACCAGGAGAAAGCTAGACCGAGAAGAACTGCGGGACGGTTAAACGGACACTTTTTGCTCGGCTTGCCGTCAGATGCTGTCTGTCGCTCTCGGCCAAAGGTCGAAATGGTTCTGCAATTTAGGGGTGCCGAATGACGATAAAATGAGATATGTATAAAATCGACGTGAGGTTTTATGCTATATTTTTCCGATTTAAATAAATGTATCATTCAATCGTATAAGTAAGTTTGTGCGTATTTATTATAATGGTACCAGAATTATTTCTGCCTGTCATAAAATATGACCATCCGTCCGCTGTCGCGGCCGATTTTCATCACAGACATGCCATATCCAGCGCTCTAATGTTCGCACGCTGCAGTGCAGCATCAGCGACCTGACCATTTTGCGGAGCAACAATAAGATGCGGTATGCCGACAGACTGGCCAACAGGTTCTCGCCTCGAACCGAGGCTGGAACCCCACCCGTGACAGGAGGGCTATTCAAACGTGGCTTCGACATAGCGGGCGCTCTGGCGGGCATTGTGCTGCTCAGCCCCCTGCTGCTGATGCTGGCGGCATTGGTGAAGTTCTCCGACGGCGGCAGAATCTTCTATGGCCATCGTCGTATCGGCCGGAACGGCGCGGTGTTCCGATGCTGGAAATTCCGCACAATGGTCGAGAATGGCGACGAGGTCCTCATGGCTTATCTCGCCGCCAATCCCGCCGAGCGGGAAGAGTGGAGCGCCAGCCGGAAATTGCAGAACGATCCGCGCGTCACGCGAGTCGGCGTCGTGCTGCGCAAGCTTTCCCTGGATGAACTGCCGCAAGTGCTAAACATCCTGCGCGGCGAGATGAGCTTCGTCGGTCCGCGACCGGTGGTGAAGGACGAGCTCGAGCTCTACGGCACCGCCGCGCCGTACTATCTCAGCACCCGGCCTGGCCTCACCGGCCTGTGGCAGGTCAGCGGCCGTAATGACGTTTCCTACGGGGCTCGCGTCGCCTTCGATCGTCACTATGTCGAAAACTGGTCCTTCGTATCCGACCTCAAGATCCTGGTCCGGACGGTGCCTGCGGTGTTCATGTCCCGCGGAAGCTATTGAACCGTCGATCGCGGGATCACTGCAAGACGGGGGCTGCAAGAAGGATGACAGACAGTTGAAGACCTTGTTCCATAGGCATTCCTCTTCCTCGCCGGCGCGCGCCCTTGTTGGCGCCGTGTTGCTGCTCATGGCGGCCGTCGGCGCAACCGCGGCCCAGACGAACGGTGACTATCAGCTCGATACGATGGATCGGCTTCGTATCCGCATTGCCGAATGGCAAAGCGCGGAAGGGGCGCTGCGGGACTGGTCAACGTTGAACGGAGACTATGTGGTCGGTCCCTCGGGGGACATCTCCATGCCTTTCGTCGGTCAGCTGAAGGCGCGCGGCAAGACGGTCGGGGAGCTCTCGGCGGCCATCGCCGGACAGCTCCAGCAGAAGCTCGGGCTGTCCGACAGCCCCGAAGCCTCCGTGGAGATCGCCGAGTTCCGTCCCGTCTTCATCGCCGGTGACGTGCAGACGCCCGGCAAATATCCGTTCGACCCACAACTCACTGTGCTGAAGGCCCTGAGCCTTGCCGGCGGCCTGCGCCGCTCAGACTCCGCCGGCCTTGGTGGCCCGCGCGACTTCATCAACGCGCAGGGCAACTACGATCTGCTGGTGGCGCAACGGAACGGCCTTCTTGCCCGGCGCGCGCGGCTGACCGCGGAGGCCGAGAGCAAGAACGAGATCGATTTTCCCGACGATCTTCGCAAGACCGATGCCGGACGCAAGCTGATGGGCGACGAAACCGCGCTGATGGAGGCACGGGCCAAGCGGCTGCGGCTGCAGCTTTCCGGGCTCGATGACTTGAAGAAGCTGCTGCAGTCCGAGATCGAATCGCTCACGCAGAAGATCGCCACCCAGAACCGGCAGCTCGACCTGGCTCGCCAGGAATTGAAGGGCCTCGGCAACCTGCAGGAGAAGGGGCTGGTGGCAAACCAGCGCGTCCTGACGCTGGAGCAGAGCAACGCCGAGCTGGAGGGCAAGATCCTCGACATGGAGACGGCGAGCCTGCGCGCCAAGCAGGACATTGCCAAGGCGACCCAGGATGGCACCACGCTGCAGAACGACCGCGACACCGAGATTGCGCAGGATCGACAGCAGACCGAGGCCGATCTCAATGAGATGGGCCTCAAGATGGGCATGTATTCCGGCCTGATGACGGAGGCTCTCAGCAGGGCGCCCGAAGCCGCCGCCAGCGCGACGCCGGGTTCCGAGCCGATGGTGCACTACAAGATCGTGCGCAGCACCAACGGCAAGTCCTCGGAGAGCGATGCCGCTGAGGATACGGCGGTCCTTCCGGGCGACGTCGTCAAGGTGGAGGTGACAGCGCCCCGCGTGAACTCGAACTGACGTTCGCCAACCGGGACGCGGAAAGGCGAAATGAAGATACCGAAGGCCATCCTGGTCGATCCCCAGCGCAACCAGTTGTACGGTTGCGCGGCCGTCGCGCTATCCATTTTCGTCTTCGCCTATTCGACCCGGTTCGGGCAGGTTTCCATCCTTGCCTACTATGCGTGCTGGCTGCCGCTTCTGCTGGTCGACCACCGCCGCATCCTCGACGGGTACTGGCATTACCTGTGGGTGATCGCCTTCGCGGTCCTTGCCTGCCTGTCGGTGTTCTGGTCGGCCGCGCCGTCTGTCACGGCCCGCGCGTCGGTGCAGCTTCTGTCGCACGTGATCTGCGCGCTGATCGCGGCGCGCACCGTCAACACCCGTACGCTTACCCTCGGCGCCATGCTCGGCATCTGCGTGGTGCTGATGTTCTCCTTTGCGTTCGGGCAATACAGCTATGATCCGCTCGACGGTAATTACAGCTTCGTCGGCGCGTTCTCGTCGAAGAACCAGATCGGGTTGTTTTCCTCCCTCGGTATCCTTTTCGCCTTCGCCGCGCTCGTTATCCTGCGGGAGCGCGGCCTCTGGCGAATGCTGGCGCTAGCGTGTGCGGTCCTGTCGGCAGTGGCCCTCGTCAAGGCGCAATCGGCGACTTCGGTGCTTGCGATCATCGCGACTCTGGCCGTCCTTATCTGCCTGAAGATCACGACGTGGTTCTCCCCGACGGCTCGCAAGGGAGCTCTCATTGCCGGACTGATGGTGGCCCTGGTGGCGGTGTTTGCCGCCGCCAGCCTCGGCGCGTCCGACCTCGTTCTGGGCGCATTCGGCAAGGATTCGACGCTGACGGGGCGCACATATCTGTGGAGCCAGGGGTGGGCGGCATCCGCGGACGCGCCGATCTTCGGCGTCGGCTATCAGGCCTACTGGGTGCAGGGCTTCTCGGAAGCCGAAAGATTGTGGGCCGAGTTCTATATCGACACGCGCACCGGCTTTCATTTTCACAACACCTATATCGAGGTGCTGGTCGAACTGGGCGCTATCGGCGTCCTGCTGATCGCTTTCCTGATGCTGCGCATCCCCTTCGGCCTGCTTCGGCGCCTGGCCAGCGCGCGCAACGATCCCGAGGCGCTCATCGCCTTCGGCATCGCCGTCATGTTCCTGGTGCGCTCCTTCGTCGAAGTGGACGTCATCACGCCCTATGTCGTCGGCGGCTTCCTGTTCTACTACACGGCGGGGCTCCTTGCCTCGCCCCTGCGCTCACAGAACGCGACCGGCCATGTCGATCACCACACCTTGGGCGGCTTCGTTCAGGCGGACGGGGCAGGATGAGTCTGCTTCCTGGAATGCGGCATCCATCGGCCACAAACCGCTGTTGATGAAGGAAAAAGACGATTAAGGACGCCGTCGGTCGTCAGTTGAAGGCGGCGGCCATCAGCCTGCGATGCTCGTCGATCTCGGCAAAGAGCCAGTCGAGGAACTGGGTTATCCCCGGCTTGTTCGAGACGCCTGGCCGTTGATGCAGATAATAGCCGGCCGGATAGTCGTAGTAGATGTTGAAGGGCGCGACCAGCTTGCCCTGGTGCAGGAGATCCTGAGCCATGATGGTGTCGGCCAGCGCGATGCCGGTGCCGTTGGCCACCTCACGCATGATCAGCGTGCAGTCGTGCAGAACCGTGCCCGGCTTGCTGATGTCGCCGACCACGGAGGCCTGCGCCAGCCACCGCTCCCATCTCCTTGTCTCGCATTCGTGGATAAGGTGATGGCCGAGCAGATCCTGCGGCGTCCCCAGTGGCCTCGGCCCGTCAAGAAGCGTTGGCGCGCAGACGGGGGTGAGCATTAGCGGAAGGACCAGCTTCAGTGCCGGGCTGGTCTTCTCGTTGAATTCGTCGACGATGGCGAGGTCGAAGTTCGAGCGCTTGCCCGACGCCGAAATCTCCAGATCGATCGAAGGATGCAACCGGCGGAAGGCCGGCAGGCGATCCGCGAGCCAGAGATTGAGGAAGGTGGGCTCGCACATCAGCCTGACGCGCCTTGCCTTCCGACTGCTCGCACCGTCGACAAGGCTGACATCCTCGGTAGCGCGTCGGATCGCCTCGAAGGCCTCCGACAGGCTGTGCGCGTAGTAGGAGCCCCTTGCTGTCAGGGTTATCTGCCGGAAGCTGCGCTCGAACAGTTCCTGGCCGAGGTTGGTTTCGAGCGAGCGGATATGACGGCTGACCGCCGAGGGCGTGAGATGCAGTTCTTCCGCGGCATCCTTTACGCTGCCGAGGCGCGCGGCGGCTTCGAAGGCGCGCATACCGTTGAGTGAGGGCAGGATCATGGATCGACCATGATCCATCGATTGAGTTTTTGTCAATCGAAGCGGACGAAATTGGCGTTTGAACAGACGCTCCCTTTTTTGAATATCGAAATCAGCAAATGCGCGGCTCGGAAGCGGATTTCCGGGCCTGTCTCAGTAGTGGCAAGGTAAG
>CALMPB010000156.1 GCA_937871985.1 uncultured Burkholderiaceae bacterium | reverse complement strand
CCAGCACTTCGCTGATGTTGCGGCCGCGATAGCGGATTTCCAGCGTTTCGCGGTTATAGCGTTTGCCGCCGCAGACGTCGCAGGGCACGTACATGTCGGGCAGGAAATGCATTTCCACCTTGACCACGCCGTCGCCCTGGCAGGCTTCGCAGCGCCCGCCCTTTACATTGAACGAGAAGCGTCCCGGGTCGTAGCCGCGCGTGCGCGATTCCGGCACGCCGGCGAACAGTTCGCGTATGGGCGTGAACATGCCGGTATAGGTGGCCGGATTGCTGCGCGGCGTGCGCCCTATGGGGCTTTGATCCACATTGATGATCTTGTCGAAATGCGACAGGCCGTCCAGCGACTCGAAGGGCGCCGGCTCGGTCTGGGCGCGGTGCAGTTCATGCGACACGGCGGCGGCCAGCGTGTCGTTGATCAGGGTGGATTTGCCCGATCCCGATACGCCGGTGATGCAGATCAGGCGGCCGGCCGGAAGCGCCAGGTTGACGGATTTCAGGTTGTTGCCCGTGCAGCCCTCGAGGCGCAGCCACGGCAGGTCGGGGGTGACGGGCCGGCGCGGCGGTATGGCGATGCGCCGTGTTCCGGTCAGGTACTGGCCGGTGAGCGATTCGGGGTTCTGCGCCAGCTCGCGCGGCGTGCCTTGGGCCACGATGCGCCCGCCGTGCTCGCCGGCCCCCGGCCCCATGTCGATGATGAAGTCGGCCGAGCGGATCATGTCTTCGTCGTGCTCGACCACGATGACGCTGTTGCCCAGGTCGCGCAGGTGCTGCAGCGTTTCGATGAGACGGTCGTTGTCGCGCTGGTGCAGGCCGATCGAAGGCTCGTCCAGCACGTACATGACGCCGGTGAGGCCCGAACCGATCTGGCTGGCCAGCCGGATGCGCTGCGCCTCGCCGCCCGATATCGTGTCGGCGCTGCGATCCAGCGACAGGTAGTTCAGGCCCACGTTGTTCAGGAACTGCAGCCGGGCCTCGATTTCGCGGATGATGCGCTCGGCGATTTCCTTCTTGGCCCCGCTCAGCTCGAGCTCGCGGAACCAGGTGAGGCAGGCGGCCAGCGACAGGGCCTCGACTTCGTAGATGGCGCGCCCACGGCGCTGGAACTCGCCCGGTTCGTTGCCGATGAGCACGTTGCGCGCCTCGACGCGCAGGCGCGAACCGTGACAGGCCGGGCAGACCTTGGTATGGCGATACTTGCCCAATTCTTCGCGCACGGCGCTCGAATCGGTTTCGCGCCAGCGCCGCTCCAGATTGGGAATGACGCCCTCGAAGGGGTGTTTCTTGACCGTGCTGCGCCCTTTTTCGTTCAGGTAGAGGAAGGCGATTTCTTCCTCGCCCGAGCCGTATAGCACGCGGTTCTGGATATCTTCGCTCAATTCCTCGAACGGGGTTTCCAGCTCGAACCCGTAGTGCGTGGCCAGGCTGGTAAGCAGGGTGTGGGTAAAGGCGTTGCGCTTGTCCCAGCCGCTGATGGCCCCACTGGCCAGGCTGAGTCCTGGAAACGCCACGACCCGCTTGGGGTCGAAGAAATCCACGTGGCCCAGTCCGTCGCAGGCTGGGCAGGCGCCCACGGGGTTGTTGAAGCTGAACAGCCTGGGTTCGAGTTCGGTCAGGCTGTGCTGGCAGACGGGGCAGGCGTAGCGGCTGGAAAACGCCTGTTCCTCGCCGGTATCCATATTGAGCGCGATTGCCCGGCCGTCGGCCAGCTTGATGGCGGTTTCGAAGCTTTCGGCCAGGCGCTGCTGGCTTTCGGGCCTGACGCGCAGGCGGTCGATGACCACGTCCAGATCGTGCTTCTCGGTCTTTTTAAGGGGCTCCAGGCGGTCGATCTCGACCATTTCGCCATCGACGCGCAGGCGCACGAACCCTTGCGCCTGCAGGCTGGCGCATTCGTCCTCGAAGCTGCCTTTGCGCGCCCGCGCAAGGGGGGCGAGAATCGCCAGGCGCGTATCGGGCGCCCAGGCCATGGCCTTGTCGACCATCTGGCTCACGCTTTGCGCCTGCAAAGGCAAGCCGTGATCGGGGCAATAGGGGGTTCCGACCCGCGCGTACAATAAGCGCAGGTAATCGTGGATTTCGGTAATCGTGCCCACGGTGGATCGCGGGTTGTGGCCGGCGGACTTCTGCTCGATGGAAATCGCCGGCGACAGGCCTTCGATCAGGTCGACGTCGGGCTTGTCCATAAGCTGCAGGAACTGGCGCGCATAGGCGGACAGGCTTTCCACATAGCGCCGCTGGCCTTCGGCATAAAGCGTATCGAACGCCAGCGACGACTTCCCCGAGCCGGAAAGCCCCGTTACCACGACGAGCTTATGGCGGGGCAGGTCGACGGAAATATTCTTGAGGTTGTGCGTACGGGCGCCCCGGATGCGAATCGCGTCCATCAGGTTCTTTCAGGTTTTTCAAAGGCTAACTTGCTACTATAGCGCGCAGCGCTGTTTCGTGCGTAGTCGCGCGGGCGTAATTAATGTAAGGCTTCTTTATTCATGAGCAATCCCAACGGCACACATGGCATACACGGCGCCCACCGCGCAAAGACGCGGGTCAGGCTGAAACTGACGCCGGTGGAGCGCAAGGCCAGCGTTACCTTGGCCTTGCTGTTCGCTTCGCGCATGCTGGGCCTGTTCTTGCTGACGCCGATCTTTGCCGTGGCGGCCGCCACGATTCCGGGCGGCAACGATGCAGCCAAGGTCGGGCTGGCGCTGGGCGCCTATGGGCTGACCCAGGCGATCATGCAGATTCCGCTGGGCATGGCCTCCGACCGCTTTGGCCGGCGCCCGGTCATTGTGTGCGGCATGGTGCTGTTCATTGCGGGCGGCGTGATTTGCGCTTTGGCGTCCAATATCGACTGGATCGTCGTGGGCCGCGTCGTCCAGGGCCTGGGCGCCATCTCCGCCGCCATTACGGCCTGGGTGGCCGATGCCACCCGGCCCGAGGTGCGCACGCGCGCCATGGCCATGGTGGGTGGCTCCATTGGCCTGTCGTTTGCGGTGTCCCTGGTGCTTTCGCCCCTGCTGGTGGGCGAGTTCGGCTTGTCGGGCCTGTTCTGGGCCATCAGCCTGCTGGGTTTTGTCTGCTTGTTGATCGCGGCGGTCGTGGTGCCGGCGGTTCCGCGCGCCGAAACGCCCATTGTCCAGGTTCGCCCGCGCGACGTCCTGACGCACAGCGACCTGCTGCGCCTGAACTTCGGCGTTTTCTGTCTGCACTTCATCCTGATGTCCATTTTCGTCGTGGCGCCCGGCTTGCTGGCGCGCCTGGGCGGCTACGATTCCGAGCATCTGTGGGAAGTGTACTTGCCGGTCATCCTGCTTTCCTTCGTGCTGATGGTGCCCGCCGTTTTCTATACGGAAACGCGCCATGCGCACAAGGTGGCGCTGGAGATCGCCGTGGCGGGCCTGGTTGTGGTGCTGGCGCTCATGCCGCTGGCCAGCAAAGGTTTCGGCTCGACGGTGGTGATGTTCGTCGGCTTCTTCATTGCTTTCAATATCCTGGAGGCTTTGCAGCCCTCATTGGTGTCGCGCGTGGCGCCGGCGGAATTCAAGGGGCTGGCCCTGGGGTTCTACAACACTGCCCAGTCCCTGGGCGTGTTTGCCGGCGGCGTTTGCGGCGGCCTGCTGGTCTCGCATGGCGAATCCAAGGTATTCTTGGCTGCCGCGGCCTTGGCGTTCATCTGGTTCCTGACCGCGCGCGGCTTCCGGCAGGGTCGCGGGATGGCGGCTTAGTGGCGGTTTGATCGGTTGCTTGCACCGGCGGATCAAATGGAGCCTGGCTGGCCTGGCGCTGGGGATCCGGGTGTCGGCGCATTGAATTTGTAACCATGGGTAGCCTTGGCCGAGGCTGATTCCATGCGCCTCGGCCAAGGGGCTTCCCCGTGGCGAGCGCCGATTCGGGCCGGATAAAAAAATGTCTGCGTAGAACTGCGGTTTATGTTGCTTTAAACTGGCATTTACGTCGCTATCGACGATAATAACAACATTACGATTTTTCAAAATTTAGGAATTCCACCATGGCCTCAGTCAATAAAGTCATTCTCGTCGGTAATCTGGGAAGGGATCCCGAAGTCCGCTACAGCCCCGACGGCGCCGCCATCTGCAACGTTTCCATCGCCACCACCTCGCAATGGAAGGACAAGGCCTCGGGCGAGCGCCGCGAAGAAACCGAATGGCACCGCGTGGTGTTCTACAACCGCCTGGCTGAAATCGCCGGCGAATACCTGCGCAAGGGCCGTTCGGTGTACGTCGAAGGCCGCCTCAAAACCCGCAAGTGGCAAGACAAAGAAACCAACGCCGACCGCTACAGCACCGAAATCGTCGCCGACCAAATGCAAATGCTGGGCGGCCGCGAGGGCGGCGACGCCTCCATGGGCGGTGGCGGCGATTATTCCGCGGCGCCCCAGCAGCAGCGCAGCCAGCGCCCGGCCCAGCCTCGTCCGGCGGCTCCTCAAGCCGCGCCGGCCGCCAACCTGGCCGACATGGACGACGATATTCCGTTCTAAAGTGCTTGGGTGAAGGGCGGCTGCTGGAGGTAGCGTAGCTAGTTCGAGGCCGCCTGCGACCGCAACTTGTGCTTCGTCCGTGCCCGACGCTTGCGTGCCCAGATCACCAGACCGGTCATGCTCAGCGCCGCAACAAAAATCCCCGTGAGCGACATCAGCACGCGCCCCGGCGTGCCCAGCAGCCGGCCGGAGTGAAGCGGCAACTGAGCCTGCATGAAGACGTCGCCCACGGTGCCTTGACCCGGCACCTTTTCGCCGACGATCGCACCCGTATCCCCGTCCAGGTAGAGAACGTCATTCCCCATGCCGTCGTCATCCCGGTCGTTTTCGGGCGTGAAGAACGCCACGCCATAGATGCCGAAGCGCTGGGCGTAGACGATGGATCCAGCGGGAGCGGTCCAGCCGCGGTGGCGGCCCTCGGCCTCGGCTGCCGCGATGGCCTGCTCCCGGCTTAGCAGCGGTTCGGCCAGTTCCCGCTCGCGACTACCCTGGCGCGACTGGAATGGCGAGGGCGTCAGGGGCGAGAAAACCGACACCAGCGGCCGCATCACTTGCGTTCCCAGGTTCAGCGACACCGAAGTCACGGCCAGCATCAGCAGCAGACTCCACACCCACACGCCGCCCGAGCGGTGGACATCGAAATTGAGCTTGGCGCCGCCATGGCGCAGCCGGAAGCTCAGCGACTTACGCCAGGTGCGCGCACTGGGAAACGAGATATACAGCGCCAGAAAGCAGTCGACAATCCAGACCGCCGACACCACGCCCATTAGCCACACTCCGAAGTCGATTCCCCAGCCCTTGGGAATGTGCATGGTGTAGTGCAGTTTGTAGAGGAAGGGCAGCAGGTTCTCGCGCGACAGCGATATCCGGCCCCACTGCCGCCGCCCCTGGATCTGGCCGGTGGCCGGATCCACAGCCAGTTGGTTGAAGCCGAGGGCGTAAGGCGCGCCGGTGGCGGGGTCGATGCGTGCGGCGACACCCAGCATCGCCGTATGGCCGGGCTCCAGCGTCAGCGACAGGAAGCTGACCCGCAGGCGTGGATCATCCGCTTCGGCCCGGCGCGCCAACTCCAGAGGCGGAAGCGGGCTGTCCGTCGTACCGGAGGCGGCCCGGAACAGCCGGGGATTGACCCACTCGTCGAGTTCGTGATCCCAGGCGATCACCGCCCCGGTCAAGCCGGCGATGAACAGAAAGCCGGCGATGAATAGGCCGCACCAGCGGTGCAGCACCACCAGCGCGCCACGCGTGCCGCCGCGCATCAGAACTGGTAGCGCGCCGACAGCATCACGTTGCGCGGTTCGCCATAGACGTTGCTCGGGAAGCTCACGCTACCGGATAGCGCGTTGTAGTACTTCCTGTCGAAGACGTTGTTGATGTTGAGCTGCACGTCCAGCTTCGGTGTTACCTGCCAGCCCACCATCAGATCGGCCACGGTGTAAGCGCCTTGGGTGATACGGAAAGGCACGCCGCTTGTGGTGCCCTCGTTGTAGATGGCGTCCTGGTAGTAGATCGAGCCGCCGACGCGCCAGCCCCTCAGGGCGCCGGGCAGCCGGTACACGGTCGACAGCTTGAACAGATGCCTTGGCGTATCGGTGTCGAAGAGCGCGCCCACATTGCTGGCGTTCGCATCCTTGCGGTAGCGCGCGATGGCCACCGTATAGCCGGCGCTTACCTGCCAGTTGGGTGTGATGGCGCCCTGCACCTCAAACTCCACCCCCTGGCTGCGCACTTCGCCGGCGGCCGAATAGCAGGTGACGGTCGGGTAGCCGGCGCACTGAGTCTGGTCGGTGCTGCGGAAGGCACGGTTTTCCTGATCCATGCGGAACACCGTTGCCGAGGCATTCAGCGCACCATCGAAGTATTCACCCTTGATACCGATTTCGTAGTTGCGGCCCACCACCGGATCCAGCAGCTTGTTGCTGGCATCCAGGTAGTTCTGGGGCTTGAAGATGTCGGTGTAGCTGACATAGAGCGAGTGTTGGTCGTTCAGGTCGTAGATCAGGCCGGCGTACTTCGTCAGTTGGTTGTCGATGCGGTAGCGGTTATGCGCACTGACGGATGGCGTGTTGGAGGTGAAGTTCGGATAGGTGTTGACGGTGTCGCTGTAGTCGAACCAGTCCAACCGCCCGCCCAGTATCAGCTTCAGCCGGTCGGCCAGATTCAGGCGTGTCGTGGCGTACACGCTTTGCTGGGTGATCCTGGCGTCCATCCAGTCCCGCAGCGGGATGTCGGGATTGGCAACAGCGCTCGGGTCGAAGTTGTAGAGGTCGAGGTTGCTGTTGAGAACCACGCCTTGGCGGCTGTGGCCGTCGAAATCGATGTTACGGTAGCTGGTGCCCAGTACCAGCTCGTGCTTGCGGCCCAGCAATTCGAAGGGGCCGCTGGCATACAGGTCCACGCTGCTCTGTTTTTCCTGGTGGGCGTTGCGTGCACCCAACTGGCTGTATTTGCCGGTGGTGATGTTGTAGTTGATGTAATGGCCCAGCATGTCGACATCTGCTTGTGCATAATAGGCCGAGACGTGCACGCGCCAGCCGTTGTCGAATCGGTGGTCGAGCCCCATGAAGGCAGAGTTGGTGGTCTTGTTCCAATGCTCCCAGTCATTGGCGTAGGACGTGGACCGAGGTAGTCCCAGATCACTGCCATCGCGGGCCACAGGAAGGCCGGTGAAGCCGTTGCCGTGCAGCCGGTTCTCCTGATGCAGCGCGCTGAGCGTGAGCTTGGTGGAGGCATTCAGATCCTTCTCCAGGATCCCGTAGAAAGTCTGGCCATTACTGTTTTCGCCGCGCTTGTAGCTTCCGTAGTCCTGAGTGGCGATCACCGCGCGACCGCGCAGACTGCCGTCCTCCGATAATGGACCAGAGGCGTCCAACTCCGCTCTATAGCGATCCCAACTGCCGGCGCTCACGCTGGCGGACACTTGCGGCACATCGGTCGGCCGCTTGCGCACCAGGTTGATGGCGGCCGACGGGTTGCCTGCGCCCTGCATCAGTCCAGTGGCGCCGCGCACGATCTCCACGCGGTCGTAGATCGCCATGTCGGTGGTCAGCAGGTCCTGCGACAGGTTGGAGCTGTCCAGGCTCACGGGCAGACCGTCGTACATGATGTTGTCCACGTACATGCCGCGTGAATAGAAGGAGGCGCGCTCTGGCCCGAAACGTCGGAAGGTCAGGCCGGGAGCGGCCTGCACCACGTCGTTGACCGTCGCCAGGCCCTGGTCCTGGATGCGTTGCCGGGTGATGACGGTGACCGCCTGTGGCGTCTCGCGCATGGACAAATTGAGCCGAGTGGCCGTGCTCATGCTGCCGGTGGTGTACGAGTGCGTGCCTTCGGTAGTGCTGTCGGGCGTGGTTGTGCCGGTCACGGTGATCGGGGACAGCGTGGTGGCGTCGGCCGCCGCGGGTGAGAGCGTGTTGTCCATACGCAGCACGAACGCGCCATTGTCCAGTAGCACGGCCCGAAGGCCTGTGCCGGCGAGCAATAGGGCCAACGCGCCGATGGCTGGATGTCGACCATTCACACCCGCTGTGCGTTTGCCCTCGGTTTGTTCGGCGGTGAAGGTCAACATGATGCCAGCTGTGCTGGCCAGCTGACGCAACGCCGGAGCCAGCGGCCCGGCGGCAATCCTGAAGTCGGCCACAGCGGTCCCGGTAGCAGCGGCGGTGCCTTGAGCACGCACGGAGGCTGGTGCGCCGATCGCGAGGGCGACGGTCAGCGCTAGGGAAGCAAGTGCAATAGGAGATGGATGTGGGCGTCCCGAATCTTGGGTACGGTGCGGGTTCGGCATGTTCTTCCTCTTGATTGGACCTTCGAAAATTTAGGTCCCTCATAAGGTAGGTGCCGCGAAAACGCCAATCGGGCAGTCGATGCGAAAAATTTTTTCCGCAGCCTTAATCGGCTGGTACTACAGTCACCCAGAAACGGGTGCGCCACTGCACGCGTACCGGCAGTACGCTGGGCAGCGTGGCCAGGATGCGGTCGGTGTCGGCCAAGGGGAAGACGCCTGAAAGGCGCAGACCCGCGATCCGCGGATCGACGCGCAGCAGGCCGGGCCGGTAGCGACCCAATTCGGCCAGGAAATCGTCCAGCCGCTGCTCGTCAGCCACCAGTTGACCTCGCGCCCAGGCATCCGCGTTTTCATCGACCAGGCGCGGCGCCTCGACCGCGTCGCGGCTGAACTGAGTCTGCTCGCCAGCATGCAGCAGACGCGCACTGCCGAGCCCTGCCAAGGGACAGACTTCCACTGCGCTCTCCAGAACCGCCACACAGGTTCGTCCGGCGCGCTGCCGTACGGTGAACCGGGTGCCCAGCGAGCGGATGCTGCCTTCGGCGGTCGCCACCAGCAGCGGCCGCGGATCGGTCGGCCCCGGCCCATGGCGAGTAGCGATCATGATCTCGCCCGCCACCAGCAGGATGTTGCGCTGGTTCGCATCGAAGCGCAGGTTCACCGAGCTGTCCGTGTTGAGCGTCAGCCGGGTGCCGTCCTCCAGTGTGAAGTTGCGTTGCTCACCGGTGCCGCTGCGGTAGTCGGCCATGCTGGCCTGCCAGGTGTTGGTGCGAGAGGCGAGGAGCCCGGCGCCGGTGGCCAGGCCACCCCACAGCAGCATTCGGGTGGCCCGTCGGCGGGCGGCGGAGGACGGCCGGTCGCTCGCGCCGTAGGACGATAGGGCCGCGTATGCTGGAGTGCTCTCCAATGATTTCATCCGGCTCGTGACCGACTCGACATGCTGCCAAGCGGCTTCATGGTCGGCATGTGACTGGCGCCACTGATGCCATTGACGTTGCTGCTCGTTGCTGGCTTCTCCGGACATCAGGAGGGTGAGCCAGTCCGCAGCAGCATCCGCGGTGCTCCGGCTGATGACCCGGCCGCTGGGCAGGGTCAGCGTATCTTTATGGGGAGCCATGGCGTCAGACTGTCAACGCGAACATGCATTCGCGGTTGGCCCTGGTCAGATATTGCTTGATCGAACTGGTCGAGGTCCCCAGCCGCTCGGCGATCTCGGCGTAGCTTAGTTCGACCAGGTGGGCCAACAGAAAAGCTTCTCGCACCTTGGGAGGCAGACCATCGAGCACGCGATCGATCTGCTGTAGGCTTTCGATGGCCATTAGCCGTGTTTCCGGCGAGGGAGCCACTTCCTCCGGCAGGCAGGCGAGGGCTTCGAGGTAAGCGGTTTCGAGCAGTTGCCGGCGGCGCCGGTGTGCGAGGAGCCGGCCGGCGACCGTCGCCAGGAACGGACGCGGCTTCCGGATCTCGACAGTCGCGGTCTTGCCATCCAGCAGGCTTAGAAAAGTGTCCTGCGCCAGGTCGGCTGCCGCGAACGTGTCGCCTACACGCTTGCGCAGCCAGCCCTGAAGCCATGTGCTGTGCTCGACATACAGCACGGCCAAATCGTCGGTAATAGGTGGATCCTGGGCGGGCATGAGGACGGGACGGGGGAGGTCTGAATAATGTAATAATATAATGAGAATAAATCTCATTATTACACATAATCGAACCATTCGATCCGGTAGCCCGCCATCGAATGAGTACGGCGGCTCGTTCCAAACCGGCTGCGGCCATCATCAATCGGGCCTTGCCACCACCCTGATCAGGCCGCTGCTGCCGCCGCGTGGATTCTCATGTACGCGCACCGTTCCGCACCAGCGATTCCCACTGGCTTTCGTACTCATTGATTCGAAAATCCTCTGCGAGAAAATCGATAAAGGCGCGTGTCTTTGCTGGGATGTAGCGGCGATGCCGGTAGACCAGTTTGATCGACATGCGCGGCAATTCCCAGTCCGTCAATAAAGGCAATAGCCGGCCGGCGATTAAATCGTTGTGGATTACGTAAGTGGGTTGAGCCAGGATGCCCTGCCCATGCAGGGCGGCGACTTTTAGAACCTGTCCGTCATTGGCTTCCAGCATGGGTGTGGTCGGTAGCGTAACCAGTTCGTTGCCGCGGCGGAACTTGAGTTCATCCGGACTGTGGTGCGTGTAAAGCAACAGTTGATGCTTGGCTAGCGCCTGGGGATGATCGGGTATTCCATGCCGTTCAAGATACTCTGGCGACGCTGCCAGAACCCGCCGTGTTTCGGCCAGATGGCGGCTGATCAAGCTGGAGTCCGGCTCAAATTCTCGAGTCCGGATGGCTACGTCGATATCGTTTTCAATGATGTCCTGATAACGATTGGCGACAACCATTTTGACGCGCACTTTGGGGTAGCGCTGTGCAAACCCCGACAATAGCGGCGCAATGTGCTGCAGTGTCATGGACAGCGAGGCGGTAACGCGCAGGACACCTGCCGGCTCGATGGTTTGCGCATTGACCTTTTCGACGGCCTCTTGCATTTCGCTCAAGACGCTTTTGCAGCGCTCATAGAAATTCTGCCCGATTTCGGTCACGAATGAACGGCGTGTGCTGCGTTCGATCAGGCGCGCGCCAAGGCGCTCTTCCAGTGCGGCCAAGTGCCGGGTTGCGGATGCGCGAGATAAGCCGAGTGTATCGGCGGCCTTGCTCAGACTACCCAGTTCGGCAACGTGTACGAACAGCTCGTACTCGGTCCATTTATCCATGATTAATTCCGTATTTTGGAAAGGTTAATTCCATTCTTGCGGTTTCGCTACATATCCACAGTTTTTATAATCTTTTCAGCTACTAAGCAAATGCTCTAAAAAACGGGGAAAAGAACGCCTACGTCGCTCATCGAGAGGACAAAAGCAGGGAATCCCAAGAAATAAACGATAGCCCGAGCGGGTCATCGAGCGCACTGCGGCGCCGGCGCTCACTGCATACCTGGAGACAACGATTATGGAACGAGCCGAGGTCACACCTTCGCAAACAGTGGGGCAGTCCCTGAGCTGGCCGGCGAGCGACTTTTCTCGCGTGCCTTACGATGTATTTACAGACCCGAAGATATATAAGCGGGAAATGGAACAATTGTTTCGCGGGCCGGTATGGAACTATCTGGGACTTGAAATCGAGATTCCCAATTGGGGGGACTTTCAAACCACTTGGGTGGGTGATACGGCAGTGGTCGTGACGCGCGCCAAAGACGGCAGCGTGCACGCCTTCGAGAACTCCTGTGCTCACCGAGGCGCGCGCATTGTCGACAAAGTGCGTGGCAACGCCAAACGGCACTCTTGCGCGTATCACTTGTGGACATACAATCTCGCGGGAGATCTGGTCGGCGTGCCGCTCGAAAAGGGGCTCAACGGCAAGGGCGGCATGCCGCCATCCTTCGAGAAGAAAGACCATGGCTTGCGCACCTTGCGCATCGCTACGTATGGCGGGCTGATTTTCGGCACCTACAGCGAACAGACCGAACCGCTTGAGGACTATCTTGGCGCACACAGCCTTTCGCAGATCGAGCGCTTGCTGGTTCAGCGCAAACCGAAGGTCATCGGCTACCTGCGGCAGAAAATACCGGGCAACTGGAAACTCTACAATGAAAACGTGCGCGATCCGTACCACGGTTCGTTGCTGCATACGTTCCAGGTCTCGTTCGGGCTCCAGACGCCGGCGATGAAAGGCGGCATCAAAATGGACAAGGATGGCAAGAACACATGGAACCATTCGATCCTGAGCGCCGACGATAACAAGCATCAGGGTGATCTGGCGGCCGCTTATAGCGGCACGGACAAGTTCAACCCCGATCTCAAGTTGAATGATCCGTCGCTGGCGCAGGTCAAGCTCGACCTCGACGACAATATCAAGACAACGATCTTGTCCATGTTCCCTAGCTTGATCCTGGCTCAGGTCGATAACACCTATGCCGTGCGTCATCTGCGGCCCAAAGGTCCTGACGCCGTTGAGTTGCACATCACTTATCTGGGTTTCGAGAGCGATACGCCCGAGCAATTGCAAAGCCGCCTTTTATCGGTCAACTTCATTGGCCCTTCTGGCTATATTTCTCTGGAAGACGGCGAGGCCTTACGCTTGGTGCAAGAAGGCGCAAAAATGCGAAGCGGTGATCATGCGGTGCTTGAGATGGGCGGTCTTGGCGAGATTCAGGATACGGATTACCTGTCGCAAGAAATCTCTATCCGTGGGTTCTGGAAGCATTATCACCGACTAATGGCTTTCGACCGCGATGGCGAGGTCAACCGGCAACAGGAATCAGCATAATGACCATGACACTTCACGAACGGGTTGCGCGCTTTTATTTCGACTATGCAGATGCCCTGAACCAAGGAAAATATGCCGAATGGCCTGATTTTTTCAGTCTCGATGAGTGCGACTATCGCATTGTTTCGCGAGAGAACCACGACGCGGGACTGCCCGCGCCGTTGATGGGGTGCTATACGCACGGCATGGTGAAGGATCGCGTTGCGATGTTGATTGACGAGGCTCTGACCTATCGCCACATGTACTTCCGTCACTACATTACCAATGTACGTGTTGATGAATGCCCCGACGGCAGCCTCGATGCCAGCGCGAACCTTCTTGTGATGCAGTGCGATCAAGAGGGGAACGCATCCACTTATATGGTTGGACGTTACGAAGACAAGCTGTCGTTGTGCGAAGGCCGATTCAAACTGCGCAAGCGGCTTGTAATCATCGATTCGTTCAGCATCGATACGGCGCTTGCGGTTCCGCTATAAGCAGGGGCTTTCTGCCCGACCATCCTTGCGTCGGAAGCAGCGGCGATGCTTTCTAAATTTTCAGGCTTTGGGAAGAGAGACGATATGTCGAGTTTATTGATTGAGATGACCGACCGTGGAGGGGTCGTCCATCCATTCGAGTGTCAAGCCGGTTCGAGTTTGATGCAGATGTGCCAGACTCATGGGCTGCCTGTCGCAGCCACGTGCGGAGGGGCAAAATCCTGCGGCACGTGTCATGTATATGTTCATGAAGGATATGGGCGGGTGGGAGCACCCGACGAAGACGAAGCCGACCTGCTTGGCGAGTCCGGCCACTATCGTGAAGGTATTTCACGCTTGAGCTGCCAGGTCTTGCCTGAGTCGTTGGTCGGAACACTGCAAGTCGAGCTTGCGCCGGAGGATTAGGAACTTCAGTTTCTCTTGGAGGCGCGTCAACCGGACCTTGCCACCACCCTGATCAGGCCGCTGCTGCCGCCGCCGCAAAAGAAACGGTCTTCGCCGTTGGATTCCAGCCCTGAGACGGCGGTTTCAGGCGGCATCTCGATGGTTTCCAGAACCTCGCCGGTTTCGGGGTCGAGCCGTCGCAAGTCGCTGGTTCCGTCTTCCCAGGTGCCGTGCCAGAATTCGCCATCGACCCAGGTTACGCCGGTTACGTAGCGGTTCGAGGCAATGGTTCGCAGCACTCTGCCGGTTTCGGGGTCGACCTGGTGGATGAGCCTGTCCCGGTACTGCCCCACCCACAGGCTGCCTTCGGCCCAGGCCAGGCCGGAGTTGCCGTCGCGGCTTGGGGCGGGGATGGTGGCGACCACGCTGCCCGTTGCCGGGTCGATCTTTTGTATGTGCCCGTCGGCGATCTGGAAGAGGTGCTTGCCGTCGAAGGCCGTGCCGGCGGCCGCGGCGACGTCTATGGACTGCCCTGCGGTTCCGCTCTCGGTATCCAGCGCCTTCAATGCGCCGCCGGTCGCGAACCAGACATGCCGACCGTCGAAGGTCAGTCCGTGCACGGCGTCGACGCCCTCGAACGGGCCGTATTCACGTAGGATTTTTGCGGTGGAGGTTTTCATGATGCCGTCCTGGTCGTTGGTGGAAAGAACAACTTCATCCTAATCGTCCGGCGGCGGGACGGGGAGTAACAATGTTGTCGCGAGCCGTGGTCAAGGTGTGGCCTCGACAGCGGCGACCGGCGGAACAGGGAGCAATAGTGTTGTCGCGAATCCGGGCAGGGGCGGAATCAGCCAGCGGCGCGCGCGTCCGCGGCCGAACGACTGCGCCTTGCCGTCGGCGGCCAGGGCGTCGAGCGCCCGCTGTACGGTGCGCTGGCTGGCGCCCAGGGCAAGCGCCAGGGACGAGCTGGACCATGACTCGCCGTCGGCCAACAGGGCCAGCACGGCGGCGTGCCGGTCTTCGACGAGGCTTGCCAGCACGGCGACCTTGTCCGAGCCGTGGGGAACCAGGGCGAAGCCTTGCCGCGTGGCATCGATGCCAGCCAGGGGGCGGAGCGCTTTTCTCAAGCGGCCGATTTCAACGCGCAGGCGCGCGCGATGCGTTTCATCGGGAACCCTGGTTCGAAATGCGCCGGCGATAAGCGCTTCCCTCGGTACGTCGGCAGGCCAGGCTTGCGCCAGCAGCCGTGCCAGCGAGAACAGCACCGGGCGGCGTGCCAGCGGAATCACGGTTTCTTTGTTGCTGACCGTATTGCGGCAGGCATTCACGATGAGCATGGGCGTGGCCGATAATTCTTCCACCTCCTCGAGCAGGAGGGGTTTGTCCCGGCCATGCGCGAGCAGGCGCGCGGCGGGGCGTTTCAGGGTATGCAGCGCGTGTTCGGCTTCTGCCATCAAGCCGGGAATTCGTGAGCGAAGCGCGGCTTGCCGTGCCTGGGTCAAGGCGGCATGCGCCGCTTTGATGCGCAAGCGGCGCATCAAGATTCCCGCAACGATCAAATGGTGGATGGCCTTGGATGCTGGCGGCAGGGATTCCAGGTCGAGCGGGACGATGACGCGTTCCGCTTCGTCGAGCCGGCCTGAAAGAAGCAGCCGCCGCGCTTCGAGGTGCCGCGCATGGGCGGCGTTTGGCCGGTCGCCGTGCGCATCCAGAACCGCTTGCGCGGAATGCAGTGCTTTGGCCGACCAGGCTAGGTCGCGCAGAACCAGTGCAATCTCGGCCTGGGCGACGATGCATCTGGCACGGGCCAGCGGCTGTCTGGGGCCGAAGGCGCGTATGGCCTTGCGTAGCAATGTGCTGGCGAGAGCAAGGTCGCCAAGCTGCGCGACGGCGATGCCGCGCAGCGCAAGCGCGGGCGCGTCGTCGCGCAAGGCAACCAGGTTGAGCGCGCCGAGTGCGTCGCCCTCCGCCAAGGCGTGTGCGGCCCGGGAGATCAGCAAGTCCATAGGTATTTCGCCATTTTTTACCCCGACGATAAGCATCAACGTATCGCACGCCACTGAGCATTGAGTTCAGTATGCCATTGCCTGGCCGGGGATGTGCGCGGATAGCCTCTCCGCCATTAGGCTGCTGTTGCCTTGCGTTTTCTATGGAATCCGGTTGTCGGCCTTTGCCCGAGTGAAACGAATCCTGTGGTGGTAAGCTGAACGGCTCTCACCATTCGATGCCCTGTTGCCATGACCGAATCCGCCGACGCTCATCTTGTTGAAACCCTGATCGAAAGCCAGTCCTTGTGCGAAGGCGGTTTTCTCAAGGCTCGCCGCGACAGGGTGCGCTTGCCCGATGGGGGCGAATCCAGCCGCGAATATATCGTGCATCCGGGGGCGGTCGTCATCATCCCCTTGCTGGATGAAAATACCGTGTTGCTGGAGCGCCAGTTCCGCTATCCGGTGGGCCGTGTCATGACGGAGTTTCCGGCCGGCAAGCTCGACCCCGGCGAAGATCCGTTGGAGTGCGCCAAGCGCGAGCTGCTGGAGGAAACCGGTTTTGCCGCCAGCCAGTGGGCGAAGGCGGGGGACATGCATCTGGCCATAGCCTATTCCACCGAAATCATCCATATCTTCTTCGCGCGCGGCCTCGTTCAGGGAGAGCAGAATCTGGATCAGGACGAGTTTCTGGAGGTGCGCACGGCCTTGGTGGATGAGGTTGTCGAAGCCTGCCGCAGCGGCGGCATTACCGATGCAAAGACGCTGACGTGCACCCTGTGGCTGCAGAATTGGCGTTCAGGCGCATGGCAACTGGATTGGCGGGATGCCGAAGGCCGCGTTGCGGAATAAAGTTCGGCCAGGTGACGGCATGCGCCCGCCAACGAGGCCGAAGAATAAGGCTTGGAAGCCTTGCTGCTCAGGGCAGCAACCGTTTCAGGTTGCGCCCCAGGCTGGGTTTGCCCGCGGTTAGCTGTACCAGGTTCTGATCCAGTTCGTCCAGGTCGTACAGATAGTTGACCATGAGGGCGCAGGACTGCTCCAGGCCCTTGGCCGAGCGGTCGGCGGCCCAGTTGACGCGTTCGATGCGGGCGCCGTTTTCCAGGTGGAAGCGGGCGACCGGGTCGATGGGCCGCCCGTTCTTCATGGTGGTCAGGTAGTGCGCGGCCAGCCTCAAGCCGGCGTTTTGCACGAGTTCGGGGGCTTGGCCCATGGCTGCCTTTTGCAGCTTTGCGGCCCACCTTGTCCCGGCCTGGCTGTTGGTGCGCGTTTCGGTTTCGGTGCGATTGTGCAGCAGTGCCTGCAGGGTTCGGTTGTCCTGTTTCTTGAGCCAGTCGGTGAATCCGGGTATGGGCGAAAGCGTGGCAAAGGATTTCAGGCGGGGCATTTCGCGCAGCAGTTCGTCCACGACGCGCTTGAGCAGGAAATTGCCGAAGCTGATGCCGCGCAATCCGGGCTGGGTGTTTGAAATGGAATAGAAAATGGCCCAGCGCGCTTTGCTCAGGCTTTCGGCCGGGGTTTGCGGGTCGAGCAGCACCTGCACGTTGTCCGCCATTTGATGAGCGAACGCCACTTCCACGAAAATCAGCGGCACGTCGCTCATGCGCGGATGGAAGAAGGCGTAGCAGCGCCGGTTGTCGGCCACCCTGTGCTTGAGTTCGTCCCATGAACGGATTTCGTGCACGGCCTCGTACTGGATGAGTTTTTCCAGCAGAGAGGCCGGCGAATCCCAGGTAATGGGCTTGAGTTCGAGCATACCCACGTCGAACCAGTTCGACAGCAGAGTTTCGAGTTCGTGTTCAAGGACCGTAAGGCCCGCGACCTGGTTGCGCCAGCGCAGCATGTCGGCGCGCAGTTCGACCATGAATTGCAGCCCGGCCGCCTGCATATTGAGGCGGCGCAGCAGGAGCAGGCCTCGATCGGCTCGCGGGCTGAGCGTGGCGCCGGTTTCGACCAGTTGAGCCAGCAGCGCGCGCCGGTCTTTGCCGTCCGCGGCGCTGTATTGCAGGCACCATTGCTTGGCCGCGCGGTTGGCGCCGACGTCGGTCAGCCTGGCCGTGTACAAAGGCTTGATTTCGGCCGAGGTCAGTCTGCGTTCACGCTCCCACCAGCGTCCCAGGCGGGTTATCAGCCCGGAAGGCTCTTGTGCCTTGGAGGCGGGCCGATCGGTGTCGTCGTCGGCGCGCTCTGGCGATGTGTGGCTTGCGCGTGCAAGCGTGTGCAGCTCAGTCATGGAACTACTCCTAAGCGGTCAAGGCAACGGCGCTGTTTTGTGGAGTCGTTCCGGCTGGTGCGCGGCTACGACTTGAAGCGCCGTCCTTCGTTCGGCAGCAGGAATGCTGTGACGCCCAACAGAGGCAGGAAGGCACATACATGATAGACGAACTCGATGCTGGTTGCATCGGCCAGACTGCCCAGCGCCGCGGCGCCGATGCCGGCCATGCCGAAGGCCAGGCCGAAGAACAGCCCCGAGATGGTGCCGGTTTTGCCGGGCACCAGTTCCTGCGCGTAAACCAGGATGGCCGAGAAGGCCGAGGCGATGATGGTGCCGATAATGAAAACCAGGATGATGGTCCAGGTCAGGTTGACGTAGGGCAGCAGCAGCGCGAAGGGCGCGGCGCCAAGAATGGAGCCCCAGATGACGCGCTTGCGCCCGATGCGGTCGCCCACGGGGCCGCCCACCACCGTGCCCAGAGCCACGGCGAACAGGAAGACGAACAGGCAGTACTGCGCATTCTGGATCGAAACGCCGAAGCGGTGGATCAGGTAGAACGTGAGGTAGCTGGTCAGGCTGGCCAGGTAGAAATATTTGGAGAACACCAGAACCAGCAGCACGCTGAGCGCTTTCATGACTTGCCGGCGTGCGAGCCCTGTTTCAACCTTGCCCAGGCTGGCGCGGCCGCGGCTGCTGGTCAGGTGGCGGGCATACCAGCGGCTGACCTGGCTGAGTATGACGATGGCCAGCAAGGCGCCCAGGGAAAACCAGGCTACGCTGCCCTGGCCCCGGGGCACGATGATCAGCGCGGCCAGCAGGGGGCCGATGGACGAGCCCAGGTTGCCGCCCACCTGGAAGATGGATTGCGCCAGGCCGTGCTGGCCCGCCGAGGCCATGCGCGCCACACGGGACGATTCAGGGTGGAAGACGGAAGAGCCCATGCCTATCAGCGCGGCGGCGACGACGACGCTGGGAAAGTTCCAGGCCTGCGACAGCAGGATCAGGCCGCAGAAGGTAAAACCCATGCCTATGGGCAGGGAGTAGGGTTTGGGGCGCTTGTCGGTGAAGTGTCCGATAAGGGGTTGAAGCAGCGACGCCGAGAACTGGAACGCCAGGGTAATGAAGCCGATCTGCGTGAAGCTCAGGTCGAAATTGCCTTTAAGGACCGGGTACAGTGCGACCAGCACCGACTGCATCATGTCGTTGAGCAGGTGCGTGACGCTGATCGCCGTCAGGACGCGGTAGGCGACGCCGGAGGTTTTATCGTGGGAAGGGGACGAGTGAGGGGCCGGAATGGCGGCTTCGTTCATGATGAATACTCATTGTGGCAAGAGGGGTATGCTGAGAATATACGCAAGCGGCTGGTGTCTGTCTTTAGAATATAAGACAATCATCATTGAATTTCAGCCATCCCATCAGCCCCACGGAATGACGCCATGCCCATGCCGCCTCATCAACATCTTGACCGGATAGAAAACACGGATCGCGACGTCGTTGCCTTTTTGGCCAACTACCCCAGCGACCAGATGGTGGAGATCCATTCGCACCGGCGCATACAGCTGCTGTACGTCAAGACGGGGACATTGCAACTGGAAACCCGGTTCGGCGCGTGGGTGGTGCCCCCGGGTTTTGCAGTATGGATTCCGCACGATGTTCAGCATCAACTGCGCATGCTCAACGCCACCACCCACAACCTTTACTTCAGGAAGGGCACCGTCGCCGAGCCCCCCCAGAAATGCCAGGTGATCGAGGTTTCGCCCTTGCTGAAGGAATTGATAAGCGCGGCTATCGCCGTGCCCCCTCTTTACGACCTGGACGCCCGCGACGGGCAACTGATGAAGCTGCTGCTGCAGGAGGCCGTGATGCAGCCGGTGGTTCCCCTGCATTTGCCCATGCCCCGCGACGAGCAACTGGCCCGGCTGTGCCAGGCTTTCTTCAAGGCGCCGACCCAGGCCTCCAGGCCGGCCGACTGGGCCAGGCAACTGCATATCAGCGAACGCACGTTCTATCGCCGCTTCGTGGCGGGCACCGGCATTACTTTCGTCAATTGGCGCCAGCAAGCCTGCGCTTTCGCCGCCATGGCTCGGCTGTCGCTGGGCGACAGCGTTACCAGCGTGGCCCTGGACATGGGCTATGAAAGCCCCTCGTCGTTCTCGACCATGTTCCGCAAAACAACAGGCCGGCCGCCGAATCTTTATGGGCGAAATCAGGAGTAAACAGGCTTGCTCCATGTTTCGCCAGCCGTCAGGGGCGGGAAGGCATCAACCCTGCTGCAGGATCATGTCGAACGTCGCCTGCGACAGGGCGCTGTCGGGATCGCATAGTTCGCACAGCAGGTCGAAGTGGTTGCAATGCGGGGTTTCGACGCGCCGCACGTTCAGGCCCTTTTCCCGGCACGCCGCTTCGTAGGCGTAGGTCTGGTTCTTGAAGCCGTCGGTTTCCAGGCCGCCGACCGCCAGCACGACGGGCACATCCCGGGCTGGCAACTGGAACAGCGGGCTCAGGCGCTGTGCCTGCTCCGGATGCAGTTGCAGCCATTCGTTGACGTAGATATCGCATAGCGGGCGAAGGTCGTACAGGCCGCTGAGGCTGAGCACGCCTTTGACCGCATTGTCGGGAAGCTGGTATTGCCCTTGCCAGCCGGCCGCGCCCAGCATGGCCGCCAGGTGGCCGCCGGCCGAGCTGCCGCCCGCGTAGATGCGGTTGCAATCCACGCCGTAGGCGGCGGCGTTGTGGTACAGCCAGGACACGGCGCTGCGCATTTCGCGCACGGTTTCCGCCAGGGTGGCCTCAGGCAGCAGGGTGTATTCCAGGGTGCAGACGGCGATGCCGGCGTCGGTGAATGCCTTGGCCATGATGGGCGCGTCTTCCTTGGCCTGCGAGTGCCAGTAGCCGCCGTGGATGAAAACGAAAAGCGGCGCGGGCTGTTGGTGTCGCATCGCCGGGAATATGTCCAGCCGTTCGGCGGCGCCCTGGCCGTAATGCAGGTCGTAGATGCCCGCACATTCGCGCTTGGCCATGTCGGCCAGCCGTGTGTACTCGCGCACGCAGGCGTCGAAGTCGGCCACCGAGGCGCGCGCGTTGTACTGTTTGGCCCGTTCTTGCTGGCTGGCAAAGACCAGTTCGTGTCCGTGCTGCGTCATGGCTTGAGCGGGCATTGGCCGGCAAAGGTGTCCTTGGCTTCGCTAAGCACCTTGCGCACGACGAAGGGCATGAGGTTGCCTTGCGCATCCGGCTTGATCTGCATGAGATAGTAGTCCTGGATGGGGTGGTGATTGGTGTTGAAGCGGAAGTTGCCCCTTACCGATTTGAAGTCGGCTTTGTACAGCGCGGCGCGGAAATCGTCGGCACGCGACAGGTCGCCGTTCACGGCATGCAGCGCGGAAGCAATCAGGTTGGCCGTGTCGTAGGCCAGCGCGGCATACTGGGTGGGCACCCGTCCATAGGCTTTTTTGAAGGCGTTGACGAAGTCGTGGTTTTGCGGGTTGTCCAGTTCGGGCGACCACAGAGCTATGGTGTACAGCCCATTGGCCGCGGATCCCGTGGCCTTGATCATGCGCAGGTCCATGGAAAAGACCGGCAGAACCATAGGTATGGTCTTGCTCAGCCCCGAGTTGGCATACTGCTTGGCGAAATTGATGCCCGCGCCGCCTGGCTCGAATTCATAGATGGCGGCCGGCGCCAGCTCGCGCAGCCGGGCCAGCTCCACCGAGAAATCGGACTGGTCCAGCTTGGTGTAGATTTCGGCGTCCACCTTGCCTTTGTAGGTGCGCTTGAAGCCCTGCAGCGCTTCACGGCCGGCCTGGTAGTTGGGCGCCACCAGCGCTACGTTCTTGTAGCCCAGCTGGTCTACCGCCACGCCCGCCGCCGCGTGCATTTGCGTGTTTTCGAACGAGGCGACAAAGTAGTTTTTATTGCACTTGGCGCCGGCGAAGGGCGAAGGCCCCGGATTGGTGCTGACGTAGAACGCGTCGTGCTGCAGCACGGTTGGGGCGACCGCCGTCAGCACATTGGAAAAATTGATGCCGGTGAACAGCTTTATGCCTTCCTGCAGCATCTTGTCGGCCGACTGCTTGCCCGAGCCCGGCTTCAGACCATCGTCTTCAACCACCAGTTGGACGGGCACGCCGCCCAGCTTGCCGTCCTTGATGGCCAGGTTGAAGGCGTCGCGCGCATCTTCGCCGATATAACCGGCGGGCGTGGACAAGGTGGTGATAAAGCCGATCTTCACGGGGGCTTGCGCGGCGGCGGCGCTGCCGGCGCCCAGAATGGCCGCGGCAACGTAACCCAAAGCTAGCTTTCGAAGCATGTTGTCTCCTTGGTTCGAGCCCGCGCCGGTTTGGGGCGGCACGGGCCGTTTGATCTAATTGACTGAAATTCATGGATTTTTTACGGAGCCTTGATGCTGGAGCGCCCTGGGAGGGCGCCGGTTTGCTCCGTAAAAAAGTTGAAGCGAATGCCTTTCCCCGCGTTTTTCCGGCTTGCTTCTTGATTTTCGAAAGTTTATTTCTTTTTATAAAAAACAACAAGGCCAGCAGGAGGGGTTTTCGAAGCCTGGCTTGGTTTTGAGGTCTGGATCGGTTTCGAAGCCCAGGCCGGTTTTCAGGGGGTGGCGCCGGTGGTCTCTTGGCAGCGCCATTCCCGCTTTTATAATGGGTTGCATTGAACGGCTTCAAGGAATCTCGACGATGCAACAACGCCAACTGGGCTCATTTTCCGTTTCCGCCATCGGCCTGGGCTGCATGAATTTCTGCCACGCCTACGGCGCGCCGGTTTCGTTCGAGCAGGCCGAGCGCGTGCTGCTCTCGGCCCTGGACGCCGGCATTACGCTGTTCGATACGGCAACGCTATATGGCTTCGGCGCCAGCGAAACCCTGGTGGGCAAGATCCTCGGCCCGCATCGCAGCCGCTATACATTGGCCAGCAAATGCGGCATGCAGGGCGTGGACGTGGCGGGCGACGGCAAGCTGGTGCGCGTCATCGACGGCCGGCCCGAAACCCTGAAAGCCAGTTGCGAAGCCAGCCTGAAGCGCCTGCAAACCGACGTCATCGACCTGTATTACCTGCATCGCTGGGACAAGAAGGTGCCCATCGAGGACAGCGTGGGCGCCCTGGCCGACCTGGTGCGCGCAGGCAAGATCCGCAGCATCGGTTTGTCGGAAGTCTCGGCCGCCACGTTGCGCCGCGCCCATGCCGTGCACCCCATTGCCGCCTTGCAGACGGAATACTCGCTATGGACGCGCAACCCGGAAATCGCCGTGCTGCAGGCATGCCGCGAACTGGGCGTGACCTTCGTGGCGTTCAGCCCGGTGGCCCGCGGATTCCTGTGCGGGGAACCCATCGTCGTGGACGAGCTCTACGCCAAGGACATCCGCCGCAGCATGCCGCGCTTCGAGCCGGACAACTACGCCGCCAACCTGAAATTGCTGCCGCCCTACATGGACATTGCCCGCGACGCGGGCTGCTCGCCCGCGCAACTGGCCCTGGCCTGGCTGCTGCACCGCGGCGACGACATCATTCCCATTCCCGGCACCTCCAGCGAGGCGCATCTGAAAGACGACGTCGGTGCTGCCGAGGTCAAGCTCAGCGCCGAAATCATGGCCCGCCTCGACGCCCTGATCAACCAGAATACCGTCGCCGGCGGCCGGTATACCGAGCAAAGCGAAAGCGAGGTGGATACGGAGAGGTTTTGAGGGGGGCCGTCTCGCCCCGCCCCTTTGGCTGGTTGAAGAGGCCGTGCCGCATATTTACCGGGGGCAGTGCGGCAATACCAGGCGAGATGGATGCGCGGCATCATGGTGGTAGGTATCCGTTCCTACCTTCTGCCCATACCAATGCGTCATCGGCGCATCCACGATCAGCGAATCGAAATTGCTGAT
This sequence comes from uncultured Burkholderiaceae bacterium, assembly GCA_937871985.1. The sequence continues at coordinate 75,526 of CALMPB010000156.1, read as the reverse complement.
CTCCAGCCGCAATCGTTCGCCCGGCTTTACGAGGAACGACATCGGCAGCAGCTCGATGCGCAGTTCGTAGGCCTTGCCTGGGGTCAGCGGGTCGATCTTGTCGTGAGTGTGAAAGGGCAGCATGGCTTGAGTCAGATCGGGATCTTCGGCGCGATGCGAGGCCTTCAACCAACCTTGGGTCACCTTGCGTGCCTTGAAGCCCTGCCCTGACGGTGTCAGTACCTGCAGCTTGACGATCACTTCCATATCGGTCTGGTCGCTGGATCCGTGCAGCACCAGCACCCCATGTCCGGTAAATTCGCGCTCCTCGTCGAACTCCTGGCTGGTGTAGGTGACGACTCGAGCCGTATGGTCGGGGATTCCGTCGATCATGGTGGTGACGCCCAGCATCCATTCCGGATCGGGGTAGCTCCACGACGTGGCGTCTTCCGCCTTTTCCGGAGAGGTGCGAGTCAACGATCCGTCGTTCAAGGAACGCACCGCGCCGCTTTGGCGAGACGATAAATAGAAAGTGTCCGGCCGCATTTCAGGCGGAGGCCAGCTATCGGAGGATCGGTATTTTCCTTCGCCATTGACGAAGGCCCGCACGGCAGGGCGATCCATGACCTTGGTGTCGAGGCCTTTCAAGTGATGGTCGTACCATGGCAGAATCTCGCGGCGGTGGAAGTCTTCGTCGTCGAATATCCTTTGCGCATCGGAAAACGTATAGGATTCGACCAGCAGCAATTGCCGCGGGCCGCTTACGCGGTTGAATCCCATGACGTTGCCCCGCAGATGCAGGCCCGCCTTGCTCCAGGCTCCTATGGAAAACACCGGGATATCAACCTTATCCAGTTCCCAGAATGGCGATCGCCGGCGATGCCATTCGTTGTCGAGGGGATTGGCCATGATGTTGGGCAGCAATTCATGCCGTTGGCCGCCGCGCACGTCGTAGCCCTCGGCCTGATGCTGCATCATCACCGAGGCCAGCAGCCACGGCCCCAGCAGGCCGTGCTGGGGAATGCCGCCGTGATAAAGCCAATCCCGGTACATATCGTTCGAGCCATCGTAGGGCACGATGGTCTTCAAGTGCGGAGGGCGGGTGCGCGCGGCATTCCATTGGCTCCAACTAAAATACGACTGTCCCACCATACCGATGTTGCCGTCGCACCAGGGTTGCGCCGCGACGTGCTCGATGGCGTCGTGGATCGCTTCGCCTTCTGTTCGCGATACGGGATCCCAGACCCCCTCGGATCGGCCGCTGCCGGGCACGTCCACGATTACGTAGGCGTAACCTTCATCGAGGTACATTTGCATGGGGCCGTATTCGACGAAAGGAAATACCCAGTGGGTAGGCAACCGGCGCAACGCTTTCTGGTACGGTGATGCCGCCAGCAGCACCGGACAAGGACTCCGTCCGGTCGCCGGCAAGTAGACGTCGGCCCGCAAGATCACCCCCGCCCGAGTTGTTAGTTCGATTTCAAAGGGTTGTACGCTGACATTGACCATTACCGCTGTCCTTTTGATGTTTGGCTGTTTTGTATTCGATCAGCCGGCTATTGCAGGTTCGGCAATGGCCGGTTCTGGTTCATGGCTTGCAAACCGGTAGGCGCCAAGAGTCTTGAAGCACAAGGCGCAAACGATAAGCAGGAATGCCAATGCAAAAAGCGCCTGGCTATAGCCGCCGAAGGTACTGCGGCTGATGCCGACGGCGACGATGCCCAGGGCGGCAAAAAGCTGGAAGGCGGCAAAGATTACGCCATAGATGGCTCCGAACGACTTGATGCCGAAATAGCGTGGAATGATGTAGCTCAGAACGTCGAACTCCGCGCCCACGACGAAGCCGACCGCGGCTGCGCACAGAATCGCGGAATTGAAGGGGGCGCCCGTGCCCAGGCCGAATAGGGCCAGCGCCGCAACGGTGCACAGCACCGCCATGATCTTCGATGCGTGAATGCGATCCAGCAGCCAACCCGTACACAGGCGTCCGAAGATCAGTGCTATTCCAAGAGTCGCCTGCAGCCCGCCGGCAACCTGAGGCGTCATGCCCAAATCGATCAAAACCCGGGTCTGATGGACGATGGCCGAGGTGGTTACCGCGCCCAGCAGGGAGAACGCCACCACGATCGTCTTCATTTCGCGTGTTTTCCAGGTGGCCTTCAACTCCATGCCGCGCAGAGCGGTCGTTGCTTGCGCTTTTTGCGGAGCCGAGTCTTTGCGATCTTTCAAAAAGAAGAATGCAATAGGCCATGTCACTGCAATGGCCACCAGGCCCAGAGCCACGTAGGCATTGCGCCAGCCATAATGAGTAATGATATAGACCGCAAATGGCGGCAGTATGGCTGCGCCGATGCCGATCCCCGCGTTGGCAACGCCGAATGCCAGGCCCAGTCGGCGCTCGAACCATATGCCTGTCAATTTCAGGTAGGCGATCGGCCAGGCCCCCAGCCCGCACCACGCTATAACCACCCAGGCGGCGTAGAACACCCAGATATTGTTCGGCAGAAAGTACAAGCTCGCGAAACTCAGTCCCAGCAACGGCACTGAGCACAGCACCATGGGTCTGCCGCCGAAGCGATCGACCAGCCGGCCCTGGACAATCGATGTCAGCATGATCATGACTGAAATCACCATGGCTCCGGCCGAAATCGAGGCAATGCTCCAGCCGAATTCCATATGCAACGGTGTGATGAAGGTACCGAAGCAAAACACCAGCAGTACGCTGGGCCCCAGCGACAGTCCTATCGTACTGGCCAGCGTCGTTACCCACCCTTGATATATCTTGCCCGATGAATCAATGAGCAGTTCGCTTTCTGTTGTGTGGCTATTCATGTTTGTCTCCCGCCTTTTTGATTGAATTTTTTTACCGCTGAACTCCTACCGTATTGCGTAATGTTCCGATGCCGGTGACTTCGACCTCGATGATGTCGCCGTCCTTCATGTACACCGGCGGCTTGCGCCCGACCCCGACCCCGGCCGGCGTACCCGTCAGCAACACGTCGCCTGGCCTGAATACATACCAATTCGAGAAATACGCGATGGTGTCGGGAATGCTGAATATCAGGTCGCCAATCGGCGACGACTGCATGACGTTGCCGTTCAGGCGCGTTGTCAATTGCAGCGTATTTACATTTGGTACTTCATCGGTGGTCAATAACACTGGGCCAAGTGGCGTGAAGCCTGGGAACTGCTTGCCCATGATGTTCACTTCCCAGGTGCGCCGGGCGTCCCAGGGGCTTGTCGCCTGCCAGACTTCTTCAACCCAATCGCGCGCCGATACGTCGTTGGCCACGGTATAGCCCGCCACGTAGTCCATGGCCCGGTCGGCATCGACGCCATGGCACTCCCGGCCGAACACCACGGCCAGCTCTCCTTCGTAGTCCACATGCCTGGCGGCATGCGGCGGAATGGGGATGGCTGCGCCCGTGCTTGTTATGGAGTTGACGCTCTTCATGAAAGCGGTGGGATGCGGCGGTGTCGGGGTGCCGGCCATTTCCGCCAGGTGTGAACGATAGGCCAGACCGGCGGCAACCACCAGCCGGGGGTTTGCCACCGGGGAGAGCAGTCGCGTCGAGGCGGGAGTCACGATTCCGTTGGTGCGCAGTGCTGCGATATTGCCTGGCGAGGACAAGGCTTCCACCCGCCGCACGATCCGCTGGGCGATATCCAGCCCTTCATCTCCGGCGTCCAGCATGTCGCGAACCGTATCCGGTAGCCAGGCTTCGATGGTGCCCGGTAAGGCGGCCCGTTGCAGGTGCAGCACCTCGCCGGAAGCCAGAATGGCGCCTGGCGCGCCTTTGGAGCCGCTGTCGATGGTGACCAGTTTCATGATGCCGTGCCTATTGCGACGTGGAAAAACGGTCGCCGAAGTCGAAATAATCGTCGTGCTGGAAGCCGTTCTCGTAGTATTGGATTTCCCACCAATTGTGGTCGAGGTCTTCCATATAAAAGGAATACACGCCATGCATGTCCATCACATCCAGTACCTGCCTGATGGCGTATTTTTCTTTGTATTCCAGTGCCTTGGCGTGAGCTTGGTCCACTTCTTCGCGGCTTGTCACATCCAGCCCCCAATGGTTCAGCACATTGCAGGGATGAATCTGGTCGCCCACCTCGACGCAGACAATATGGAAAGCCATGCCCAGGCGGACCGCCAATGCGCTGATCGCATGATGCACGCACTCCAGCCCCAGGAATTCTTCATAGAATCTGCGGGATGCTTTCAGGTCGAAGCATTCCAGGGTGCCGTGTCCAAGCACGTAGGGCCGGAGCACGGAAGTCCGCTCCGCCGGATCTATGCGGCAGGATTCGGGCATGGGATTGGTCGAGGTCGTCATGGTTCAGTCCTTGGTTTTTGCTGGCGGAATCGCCTTGTCGGCCTCGCTGACAAAGGCGTCGGCGTGAAATTCGCGTTCGGGAAGCCGGCAGTCGGTGATGAAGTCACGGCGCGCCGCATCGATCATGACCGGCGCTCCGCAGGCATAAACCTGGTGGTCCTCCAGGCTTGGGTAGTCCTGCATGACGGCCCGATGCACAAAGCCGTCGCGCCCCTGCCAATCACATTCGGCCGTGGCGTTGCTAAGCACCGGCGTATACCGGATATGTGCATGGTCGCGCGCCCATTGTCCGGCGAGTTCGTTCAGATATAGGTCGGTGCGTCTTCGCCCTCCCCAATAGATATGCATGGGCCGGCTGGAATTCTGGGCGATGCTTTGCTCCACCATGGCCTTGATGGGGGCAAAGCCGGTTCCCGATGCCAGGAGAATCACAGGCTTGTCGGATTTCCCGTCTAGAAAGAACTGGCCCAGCGGGGCTTCGATCCGCAACATGTCGCGCGGCTTGAGCGTCGAAAACGCCCTGTCGGTAAATATTCCGCCCGGCATATGCCGCAAGTGCAGCTGTATCTGGCGCACGCCGTCCGTGGCCGGCGCATTGGCGATGGAATAGGATCTTCGCAAGGCTTGGTCGAGCACAATATCCAGATACTGCCCCGCATGGAAGCGCAGAGGCTCGTTCGGCGGCAGACCGAGAGTCACGATAATCACATCTGGCGCCACGCGGCTGATCGACATGACACGCACGGGCAAGTGCTGCACGGGATGGCTGAGCGAGGTATCGTATTCATCGATCTCTATCGTGCAGTCGCTGAGAGGTTTGGCCTGGCATAGGTGGGCGTAACCCTGGGTGCGTTCTTGTTCGTTGAGGTAGGCGGGATGCACATTACCGGGGTTTACCTGGCCCATGACCACCCGTCCTCGGCAGCTGCGGCATACTCCCGACCGGCAACTGAAAGGCAGGCCGGCGCCCACGTTCAGGCCCGCGTTCAAAATAGTCTGCTGGGGCGCGCAATCGAATTGCCGCCCGCTGGGCAGCAAGGTCACCGTATAACTCATGTTTCCACTGTCCCCGATGTTTTGGCCTTATCGGCGAAGAATACGGAGACGCGGCAATTAGCGCCAACAAATTGTCGTGATACGGATTATCAGTTTTATGAATAAGCGGTGGATTCGGCCGTGCGGATCAGTTGCCGAATATGGTCAGTCCGTCCGGCATGGGGGCCTTCAGGAATGCTTCGTATGTGAGTTCGCGCAGCCATCGATTGGCGGCGTCTTCATTGAAGCGCTCGTGCCATTGCTGCCAGACTGGAAATGGCCCGACCTGGAACGGCAGGCGCACCATACGCAGATCCAGGCGCGAGGAGAGTATTGTCCCCGCCAGCCGGGCCGGCAGGGACAACACCAGATTGGAGGCCGCCGCGACGTCGGCCGCCCCAAGCGCGTGCGCCATCGTCAGCACGACATCGCGCTCGGCATGGATTCCCTTCTGAAACAGGGTGTCTTGCAACGCGGCATCGCTGGCGCCGCTGGGTCGATAGGTAACATGCTGGGAGCCCAGGTATTCTTCATAAGTAAAGGCGTCCGATTCGATGCCATGCTGTTTGCCCACCAGGGCGACGAAGGTTTCTTTGCACAGCACCTGCTCATGGAAGCCAGGCCCCATGGGTAGCCAACTGCCTATGGCGATGTCGACTTTGCCCTCCAGCAATAGCGTTCGGGCTTCTTCGGCGTTGGAGGCCCCCACGGTTTCGAAGCGGGCAAACGGCGCCGCTTCGCGGGCGGGTTTTAAAAAGCCCGGCAACAGGACCAACTGTCCAATATCGTTGATGGCGATCCGGAAAAGCCTGTCGGATGTCGAGGCATTGAACCACTGCGCTTTTTCTATGGCCTGGGTCAGCTTGCCCAAGCCCTCTTCCACCAGGCCGATCAATTCATCGGCCAGTGCCGTTGGCGCCATGCCGTCGGGAGTGCGGACGAACAGCGGGTCGTTGAACCGCTCGCGCAAACGCTTCAGTGCATTGCTGACCGCCGATTGCGTCATGCTGACGGAATGTCCCGCCTTGGTGACATTGCGCGTCATGTAAATGGCGCGGAAAACGAGAAATAGATTCAGGTCAACCGTTCTTATATTCATAGTCGATGAGCCTGCTGTCGTGGCAACGGACGTAATTTATCACTCATTTTCCACAACCGCGGAACTATTGCAATGGCTTCGGCTGGCGTCGCCGGCCCGCCCCGCCGCTCAAGTCACCAGCTCGAACGCCTTGATTCGCCGCAGCAGCATGATTGCGCCTAGCGAAAGGCCGAACACGCCGGCGGCGGTGGCGGGGATCGACCACCAGGGCGATCCGGCCAGGTTCAGGCCTTGCAGGGCGTCATCGACCTCCCTCAGGACGAAAACATGCAGGCAGTAGATGCCCAGCGTGCATGCCGACAGGGCCTGCAGCGGCCCGGCGTAGGCGCGGGCTTTGACGCCGATTCCGTACAGGACGTTGAAGGCGCAGATGGCGGAGGCCATGACGAAGGGGGAAAGGTATTCGTAGAACAAGGTGCTGGGCCTGCCGATATGTCGGGAATGGGCATAGGTGGCAAACATGGTCAGGGCGCCGAACACCATGAACAGTCCTAAGGAAACACACCAGTAGCGGCGCTTGTTTTCCTGGCGAAGCCAGGCTTCGTGCACGTAGGCGCCCAGGAACAGGTAGCCGGCCAGTCCGACGAAGGTATCCAGCCCGTAGGTCTGCAGCAGTTGGGTGTCCAGGTCCAGCGCGGCTCCCAGGGTCGGCCAGGCCGATGCGGTCGCCCAAAGGGCGAGGTAGCAGATTTTTTCTCTGGTCTGTGCGGCATTCCATATGCTGCGCAGAAAAGGCACGAACAGGTAGATGCCGATAATGGCGTACAAATACCAGAGATGGAATGCAACGGGCCCGTGGATGATGGCTTCGAGCCAACCGTACCAGGGGCCGTAGCGTTCGCCGCGCCAGGTATTCCAGGCCATGTAGAACAGCGACCAGAACACCAGCGGCGGCAGAATGCGTGCAAAACGCTTGGAGATGAAGGCGGGCAGGGTTTCGCGTTTGCCCAATAACAGCACCCCGGTAATCATCAGGAACAGCGGCACGCAACTGCGCGCCAGCGAATCATAGAAGTTGCTGGCCCACCATTGTTCGTCGAAGATGCTGAAATGGGTCGCGGCCGTATGCAGCGTGACCACCATGAAGCATGCCGCCACCCTGGCGGTATCCATGGCTGTGCTGAAACGGCTTCTGGGTGTGGGCATCGGTTGCGGTTCTCGAGCTGGCTATGTCTTTCTTCTTAGTAACATGCATGCTGGCAGAGGGTGCTAGCAGGCATTTCAGCTTGTTGCTGCAAGTAAACGGCTTGCTTTCTTCGTGGATTTCCTCGGGGCGGGCAAGAGTAGTAACATACGTTACTATATGGACAAACCCTCTTCCTTCCAGTCGTTCGAGCAGGCCATGCAGAGCTTGTCGCAGCGGATATCTTCGCGCGGCCTGATGCGCGAATCGGTCATCCTGCGGCTGTTCCAGCATGTGGCGCTGCGGCTTAACGACTATATGGATGCGCCGTTCAAAGAGCATGGCCTGAACGCCACGCTGTGGACGTCGTTGGTGGTCATCTACGCCAGCCCCGATCGCTGCCTGAAACCGTCGGAACTGAGCGTATTCATGAATTCGTCGCGCACCAACAGCACACGGGTGGCGCGCGAGCTGCAGCGGCATGGTTTTGTACGGCGGGCGGCCGACAGCAACGACCGGCGCCAGGTATTGCTGAAGATGACGCCCAAAGGCGCGAAATTTGTGGAAACGCTTTTGCCTTCGCGCGGAGCGTACGTCAAGCAAGCTTTGCAAGAGTTCGAAACGCAAGAGGTGGACGAGCTCGAGCGCTTGCTGAGAAAGCTGCTGGACAGGCTGGATTAGGACACTGTTAATGCTTGTCGAGAAGATCGCGTTGACAAGTGTTGACTGGCCCTGAGGCGGTCTTTTGTTTTATTGATGGATGAGGTTCGCTCAAATAGTAACGGGCGTTATCATTATTTGCGGGACTGGAAATACTGTGGTCGACAATAGCGAGTCTCCCCCCGAACTGAATCGTTTCATGGTGACCTTGTCCATCATGCTGGCGACCATCATGCAGACGCTGGACAGCACCATCGCCAATGTGGCGCTGCCCCATATGGCGGGCAGCCTTTCGGCGTCGCAGGACCAGATCATGTGGGTGCTGACCTCGTACATCGTGGCGGCGGCCATTGCCACACCGGTCACGGGTTGGCTTTCGGGCCGCTATGGGCGCAAGACGATATTCATGGTTTCCATCGCGGGCTTCACCATCAGTTCGCTGCTGTGCGGAATTTCCGGAAACCTGCTGGAGATCGTTCTGGCCCGCCTTTTGCAAGGGGTGTTCGGGGCGGCGCTGGTGCCGCTTTCGCAGGCGGTGATGCTGGACATCAATCCGCCCGAGCGCCACGCCCGGGCCATGGCGGTGTGGGGCATGGGCGTCATGCTCGGGCCCATACTGGGGCCCACCCTGGGTGGATACCTGACCGACAACGTAAGCTGGCGCTGGGTGTTCCTGATCAATCTTCCGGTCGGGGTGCTGTCGTTCCTGGGCGTGTACCGCTACGTGCACGAGCTGACGTCCAAGCTCATCCAGAAGTTCGACTGGTTCGGATTTTCCATGCTGGCCATCGCCATCGGCATGTTCCAGCTTTTCCTGGATCGGGGCGAGCAGTTGGACTGGTTCGGCTCCATCGAGATTCGCGCGGAGGCAATCTGCACGGTTGTCGCGTTCACGTTTTTCGTTCTGCACACGATAAGTTCGGGCGAAAAATCGTTTCTCAACGTCAAGCTCATGCGCGACAGGAATTTCGTCACGGGGCTGGCGTTTTATTTTCTGCTTGGGCTGCTGCTTTACGCGACGCGGGCGCTGTTGCCGCCCCTGCTGGAAAACCTGCTGGGGTATCCGGTGATGACGACCGGCCTGGTGACCGCGCCCACCGGAATCGGCACGATGTTCGCCATGCTGTTCGCGGGGCGCCTGGTGGGCCGGATCGACAGCCGCCTGATCGTTGCCGGCGGTTTTGGCTTGACCGCGTTGTCGCTATGGGCCATGGCCTGCTATACCCCGCAGATTACGGAATGGGACGTCGTGTGGCCGGGTTTTTTGCAAGGCATGGGGCTGGGCTTTTGCTACGTGCCGCTGACCACCATGACGTTTTCCACGCTGGCCCGCCACCTGCGCTCCGAGGGCACGGCCATTTTCAGCTTGCTGCGCAATATCGGCAGCAGCATCGGCATTTCGGCCATGCAGACGCTGTTGACGCGCAATACGGCCATTGTGCATAGTTCGCTGGCGGCCTATATAACGGCCGGCGCCGTGGCGCTGCACCCGGGGGCGCTGACGCACGCGTTCGACTTGAATACCAGGGCGGGCCTGGCGGCGCTGGACGGGCTTCTGACCCGGCAGGCTTCGTTCATTGCCTATCTGGACGACTTCCGGCTGATGCTGTGGGTAACGGTGCTGTCCATGCCCTTCCTGTGGTTGATGCGAACCCGAAAGGCGGAAAGCCCGGGCGATGCCGAAGGCGATGAAACGGAAGCCGTGCTGATGGCGGAATAATCCAGAAGCCGGCACGGCAATGCCTCATGGTGTGACATGTTGATGGAGGCGGGGTCGGCGCGATCCCGTGCGCGGATGCAAAGCGGGGAGCTCACGCGAGCTTGCTTTTGTGCAGTCTTAGCTGGGCCTTGCCTGGTTCAGCAGGGAAAGCGTTTCGATCACCGATACGGGGTCGGCGATGCCTTGGCCGGCAATGTCGAAGGCGCTGCCGTGGCCCACGCTGGAAAACAGGATGGGCGTGCCGATGGTCAGCGCGCTGGATCGCAAGGGGCTGAGCAGCTTGACGGGGATATGGCCCTGGTCGTGGAACATGGCGATGTAGAGATCGTGCCGGCGCTGCCCAAGCAGAAGATCCGCGCCCGTGGGGCCGTCCACGCGCAGGCCTGTTGCGCGCAACTGCCTGACGGCGGGTTCGGTGATGCGGTGGTCGTCGTCGCCGAACAGGCCGTTTTCGCCGGCATGCGGGTTGATTCCGAACACGCCTAGGGTGGGATTTGGATTGCCCAGTTTTTGTTCGGCGGCCACGGCCGCCAGCGCCGCATCGACAATGAGGTTGGGGGTGATTCGCTGCAGGGCGGTCCTGACGCTTTCGTGCAGCGTGACGTGCGCGATGCGCAGGCCGGCCGCCACCAGCATCAGGAACACCTTTTCCTGAGGCGTGCCGGTAAGCTGCGCGATAAGCCCGGGGTATCCCGAAAAGGCAATGCCCGCCTGGTTGATGGCGGTTTCCGAGTGCGGGCAGCCGACCACCGCTGCCGCTTGCCCCGACTGCGCGAGCTCCACGGCGCGTTTCACATAGGCCACCGTTGCCCGGCCCGCCTCCGGCAGTATCTGGCCGGGTTTGAAATTCGACTTTTCCAGGGCCGGCACGTCCACGTAAACCAGCGTCTGCCCGTCGGGTTCGGCCTGCGCCAGCGGGACCAGGGGCAGATCCGGTGCGTGGCGCCGCGCGTATTCCTGGATGATGTAGGCGTCGCCGACGAGCACGGGCTGCAACGGACCACCGGCAAAGCGGGCGGCGGCCTTGACGGCGATTTCAGGGCCGATGCCGTTGGGGTCGCCCAGGGCGACGGCAATTCTTTTGCGATCAGTCATGGAAGCAATCTTGCGTGGCCGGGCGCTACAGGGGAATGGCCAACAGGGTGTCGAAGCTCGTGCTGTCGCACACGACGATGCGTTGCTTCAACTTCCACTCTGCGCCGTCGCGCACGATGTGATCCACATATTTCCCGGTGGCGAACAAATCCATTTTACCGCCGCGCATGATGCGGGTTACGAGAAAAGGGGTTTCGGCCTGCAGCGCATCGGGCGCGGTACCGGTAATGTGCGGTGTGCCGATAATATGGCGGTACCGCTGGCGCTCGTACACATTGGCTTCGCGCAGGGCGCTGACCCGGTCGGTGAGCATGCCTTTGCTGTCGGCGTAGATAATCCCCGCGGGCAGGCCGGCCTCGTGGTTTTCGGCCGTGGTGATTTTGTAAAGGCAGTGGTCGGTAAAGAACGCGGGCCACGACTCCAGTTTGTCTTCGTCGATACAGGAGGCGTAGGCGGCGTTGAGCGCGTTAAGTTCTTCGTAGCGTGTTGCTGTCATTTCAAAACCCCATGTGGTCGCGGTAGGCTTTCCAGAAGCCGCGAACCGATGTTTCCGTTGCGCGGTAGTCGACGCTGCCGATACCGCTACCTCCCATCTGCACGACGCTGTATTCCGCATCGGCGCAGCGTATGCCGCGCTGCACGAAGCTGCCCACCGCCCCGTCCTCCATGGAGACGAATCCCGAGGGGCCGATAAGATTGGCCTGCTTCAGGCGCATGGTGTCCATTTCGGGCGTGTCGTCCTCGAAACCCAGGTAGGTCCAGTTGAGCTCGGTGCTTTCCTGGCCGGTGGGCAGAACTTGGCGCACCGCCAGGCTGTTGCGGATCTGCTGCAGCACGAAGCCGGGGAACACCGAAAGTATCTGCAGGGTGACACCGTCGCCGAATTCATCCACGCCGTCCAGCAGGCTGGGGTCGGCCAGCAGGTAGTTTTCCTTGTCGGTGCGCAGTTTTTCGCTTTCGTACTCGGCGCTGGAGGCCTCTTGCGTATCGATGGCCGAATAGCTGACGTGATGCGCGCCGGTTTCGCTGACGATGACTCCCCCTTTTTGCGACAGCCGGTTCAGGCGGAAGGTGGTGAAGAACACATGCAGGAGGCTGGCGTGGTAGCTGTCCTTGACGTTTTCGAAGTACAGCTTCCAGTTGTTGGGAAGAATCTGCTTGAAGCGGCCGATGACTTTCACCGGTTTGCGCAGCACCCGCTTTATGCGGGAGGCGATTTCGTCGCCGAGGTATTCTTCGATGGGAGGGGCGTTGCCGTCCAGGCTGCCGAAGACCAGGCCGCAAAAGGTGGCGATGTGCAGCTTGCGCGGGCCCAGCGCCGCCTTGGAAAAGGTGTCGGGCATGCCGCCTTTGCCTTTGACGCCCCGCTGGAACGCAACGCCCTGCAGCGTGCCGGCCAGGTCGTAGTTCCAGGCATGGTACACACAGGAAAAATTCCTGACGTTGCCGCCGTCCTCCAGCGCAATGAGCGCGCCCCGGTGGGCGCAGCGGTTTTCGAAGGCATGGATTCCGCCGTCGGTATTGCGCGTTACGACAACGGGCATTTCGCCCACGAAGGTGCTGCGGTAGTCCCCGGCCTTGGGAATCTCGGCTTCCAGGCAAAGATAGTTCCAGGTCGGCCCTTGGTAGATCTTTTCCTGTTCCAGTTTTCGAACGTCTTCGTTCCGGTAAACCCAGTATGGAATCTGGGTGATGTCTCCTTCCCATGCGGGAATGGGCGTGGCGCTTGTCGCGTGCGCGGTGTCTGTGGTCATGTCGAGGCCTGCTTGAAATGGCTGTGCGTGGAATCGCAATGGTTCGGCGGGGTACGGCGCCGGCTGCCGCGCCGATGCGCGCCAGCTTTCGCGTCGGGCCGGAACCAATGTGTACGAAACAAGTGTAGGCAGGCCCCGTGGCGCAGTCAAAGAAATCGGCCATAATGTGCGCATAGCGAACTAGCTGATTGGTTCGGGCCTGCTTATAATGCCCGTATGGCAACCGTACGAAAAGACGAGAATGACGCAAAGGCATCGACCGCCGGTTCGATGCGGCAAGCGGCTGCGCCCGAACGCAGCAAGGAAGAAAAAGAGTACGTTGCCGGCCTGGAAAAAGGCTTGTCCATCATCGAGGCCTTCGGCCTTGCGAACAAGGCCTTGACCCTTACCGAGGCTGCCGAGATAACCGGGCATTCCCGTGCGTCCGCGCGGCGTTCGCTGCTGACGCTGCAGCGCCTTGGGTATGTGGAGTGGGACGGCAAGCTGTTCCGCCTGGCGCCCCGCGTCTTGCGGTTGGGCCATGCTTACCTGGCATCCAATTCCCTGGCCAGAACCATGCAGCCGACCCTGGAGGCCATCAGCGAGCGCACGCGCGAGTCCAGTTCATTTGCCGTGCTGGACGGCACCGACGTGGTGTTCGTGGCTCGCGCCACCACGCGGCGCAGCCTGTCGAACGGGCTTGGGCTGGGGTCGCGCCTGCCCGCCCATGGCGCGGCCACGGGCCGCGTGCTGCTGGCCGATCTGCCCAAGAAAGAGGCATTGCTGCGCCTAAAACGCATGGCGCGGATACAGCTTACGCCGCATACGCGGGTGGACGTTCCGGGGTTGGCCTCCCTGCTCGACGAGGTGCGGCAGCGGGGCTATGCCGTGTGCGACCAGGAGCTGGAGCTTGGCGTGCGTTCGCTGGCGGTTCCCATCCGCGACGGCGGCGGCCGCGTGCTGGGGGCGCTGAGCATAGTCAGCGCCACGTCGCGCCGCAGCCTGGACAATATGATCGAACAACTGCTGCCCGAACTCGAGCGGGCGCGCCGGATGCTGGCGTCCATTCTTTAGCGGTCCGGATTCACGCGTGCCATTCTTTTGGTTCGTGCATTCAATTCGTTTGGATGGACGCCTTGTCAGGCGGAGCGCAAACCCTTGGCAAGCGGCTTCAGCGTGCCGTAAGGGCTTTGAGTTTCCACGACGTTTGTTCGCAATGCGCACTTAACGGCCGATTTCGTTGACAGTCAAAACAGGCGACTCCTACACTCGTTTCATGTTGTCGGCGGCGCATGCGCGCAGGCGCCCTCGACGGCGGCGTTTGGGTGTATGCCCGGCGGGCCTTCAGGCCGCGCCCTTGCGCAGCGAGTGTGCGGTTTGGTCAGTTCGCTCGAATCAGCCGAACAGCACAGCACGCAGGTACAGACAGACATCGGAGACAAGAATGAATTTTCGCAAAACCCTAGGAATGACAGCCGCCTGTATGGCAATGGGTATGGCGGGCTCGCCCGTCCATGCCCAGGATACGATCAAGATCGGCATGATCGCGCCGTTCACCGGCGCCATGGCCGATTACGGCAGGCGTATCCTGAACGGCATGAATGCCTATATCAAGGTGCATGGCGATACGGTGGCCGGCAAGAAGGTCGAGATCATCGTGCGCGATACGACCGGCCCGGTTCCGGAGATATCCAAGCGCCTTGCCCAAGAGCTGCTTACGCGCGACAAGGTGGATGTGCTGGCCGGCTTCGGCTTTACGCCCGAGGCGCTGGCGGCGGCTCCTTTGGCGACCCGGGCCAAAACGCCTTTGATCATCATGAACGCGGCGGCGTCCAGCATTACCACCCGCTCGCCGTACGTGGCGCGGGTGTCGTTCACGTTGCAGCAGATTGCCGCGCCCATGGGTATCTGGGCGGCCAAGCATGGTTTCAAGAACGTGTTCACCATTGTGTCGGACTACGCACCCGGTCTGGATGCCAAGGCCGGCTTCGAAAAAACCTTCAAGGAAAATGGCGGGAAGATCGTCGGCAGCGTGCAGGTTCCGCTCAACAGCCCCGACCTTGCGCCATTCGTGCATCGTATCCAGGATGCCAAGCCCGATGCGGTATTCGTGTTCGTGCCTGGCGGCGACCAGATCACCGGCTTCATGAAGGCGTTCAAGGAACGCGGCCTGGGCAAGGCCGGCGTCAAGGTTCTGCTGGTCAGCGAACTGCCCAACGAAGTGCTGCAGGCCCTGGGCGACTCGGCCACCAATATCTATATATCGACTCAGTACATGGAAGGGCGGAATTCCCCCGAGAACGAGAAATTCCTGAAGGCGTACGCACAAGTCTCGCAAGACAAGGAGCTCCCCGCGCCTTACTCGGTGGCGGGCTACGACGGCATGGCGGCCATCTACGCCGTGGCCAATACACTGCATGGCGACATGAACGGCGACAAGGTAATGGCCGCGCTGAAAGGATTGAAGCTGGAAAGCCCGCGCGGTCCGATCAGCATCGATCCCGAAACCCGCGACATCGTGCAGCGGATCTATATTGGCTCCATCCAGCGCAAGGACGGCAAGAACTCGGTCGTCGAGCTGACCCACTTCGATGATGTGAAGGATCCCGGCAAGCAGTGAATCGATGCCGAGTAAAAAAAAGCTCCGCCCAGTGGCAATTGGGCGGAGCTTTTTGATAGTTGCGGTAAGGCCGGAGGGCGGCCGGGCGCAGCCCGGATGCTTGAGCAGGTTGCCGCGCGATCAGGCGTGCAGCGTGCCTTTGGCCTTGGCCACGTGGGTGGAGATGGCATCCATCAACGGAGGCGAGAGGCAGTCGTAGGGCTCCAGCGAGATTTCGCGCAGGCGGGCGCGAATGCCGTCCATTTGCGAAGGCGGCGTGCCGCTTTCAATGATGGAGGACACGAAGGCGGCGAAGGTGGGCGCCGACCAGCCTTCCTGAGGCGACAGCTCGGTGTGGACGAAGTCCAGCCCGTAGAAGGGATGGTCTTTGTTCTCGATGCGGCCGAACAGGTGCACGCCGCAGTCCTTGCAGGCATGGCGCTGGATCGTGGCGCTTTCGTCGACGATCTTGAGCTTGTCGGCATTGGCGGCGACGCTGACCTTGTCGCGCGACACCACGGCAACGACCGAGAAAATGGCGCCCTTGGGCTTCCAGCATTTGCTGCAGCCGCATGCGTGGTTGTGGGCGGTTTGCGCCGCCACTTTCACTTCGACCTTGTTCGTCGCGCAATGGCACTGCAGCGTGCCGCCGGCGAAGTTGGCGGCGGCCGGCTTGATGCCGTTGTCCACCGAGGGATGAATCGACACTGCACTCATGATAGTCTCCGATTGATTGGCTGTTGAGACGGCGGCGCGGATCTCCGCGCCGCCGTCCTTCCTTGTGGAAGCTTTTAATTGATCAGTAGTTGATGACTGCGCGTATGGATTTGCCTTCGTGCATCAGGTCGAAGGCCTCGTTGATGCGATCCAGCGGCAGCGTGTGGGTGATGTAGGGGTCGAGATTGATCTCGCCGGCCATGGCTTGTTCGACCATGCCGGGCAATTGGGTGCGGCCCTTCACGCCGCCGAAGGCGCTGCCGCGCCAGACGCGGCCGGTAACCAGCTGGAACGGCCGGGTGCGGATTTCCTGGCCGGCGCCGGCTACGCCGATGATCACGCTTTCGCCCCAACCCTTGTGGCAGCATTCCAGCGCCGAGCGCATGACGTCCACGTTGCCGATGCACTCGAAGCTGAACTCGACGCCGCCGTCGGTCATGTCGACGATGACCTCCTGGATGGGCTTGTCGTAGTCTTTGGGGTTGACGAAGTCGGTGGCGCCCATGACCTTGGCCAGCTTGAATTTGTCGGGGTTGGTATCGACGGCGATGATGCGGCCGGCCTTGGCCTGTACGGCGCCCTGGATGACGGCCAGGCCGATGGCGCCCAGGCCGAACACCGCGACGGTGTCGCCCGGCTGAACCTTGGCGGTGTTGTGCACGGCCCCGATGCCGGTGGTGACGCCGCAACCGAGCAGGCAGACTTTTTCAAGCGGGGCCTCGGGGTTGATCTTCGCCAGCGAGACCTCGGCCACCACGGTGTATTCGCTGAAGGTGCTGGTGCCCATGTAATGGTAGATGGGCTTGCCGTTGTAGCTGAAGCGCGTGGTGCCGTCGGGCATCAGGCCCTTGCCCTGGGTGGCGCGCACCGACGAGCAAAGGTTGGTCTTGCCGGATTTGCAGAATTTGCACACGCCGCATTCGGCGGTGTACAGCGGGATGACGTGGTCGCCGGGCTTGACGCTGGTGACGCCTTCGCCGACCTCGACGACGATGCCGCCGCCTTCGTGGCCCAGCACGGCCGGGAACACGCCTTCGGGGTCGACACCCGAAAGGGTGTAGGCGTCGGTGTGGCACAGCGCGGTGTGCGTGATCTTGACCAGCACTTCGCCCTTGCGAGGCGGTTCGACGTCGATTTCAACGATTTCCAGGGGTTTGCCCGGCTCGAAGGCGACAGCGGCGCGTGATTTCATGGTGTTCTCCTGTGATGGTTCGAATTTCGTATGGTTGATCTGGAATTCCAGGGGGAGCGGCGGTTTTGGCGGTGGCCGCTTTATTCTTTACTTCAGGTACGAGCGCACAAGGCCGGCCAGTTCGCTGACGCGTTCGGCGCGTTGGGTATCGGAGATGGTGGCGGGGCCGAATTCTTCGCGGATGTGCGCTTCCATGACTTCCGACATGAGGCCGTTGACCGCGCCGCGGATGGCGGCGATTTGCTGCAGCACCGGCGCGCAGTCGGCGCCGGCTTCCAGCGCGCGCTCCAGCGCGCCGCACTGGCCGCTGATGCGGCGCACACGTGCCAGGACGCGTTTTTTTTCCTGCGGTGAATGCGGCATGGCAATCGATCCCAATAATATACTGGGGTACAGTATAAGAGTTAAACGATCAGCGCGTCCAGTATGGCGAGCTGCTCGGCAATGGGAAGGCTGGAGTCCAGAACGGGCACCTGGCCGCTGACTACCGCGGCGGGGCGTTTCAGGGCGGCGGCGTAGGCGTCCCAGTTGTCCAGCTTCCATTGGTCGCGGGGGTCGGCCCGCTTGATGATGCGCTCTTTGCGAATGCCCAGCGGCAGGTCGAGCCAGACATGGCGCAGCCGGGTTCCCTCGGGCAGGCCCAGGGCGCGCGCCGAGAACAGGGCGCCGGAGGCCAGCTCGCGGCTCCATGGGCCGGGCAGCACGGTGTCCAGCCCGAGCGCCAGTTGATCCATGGCGATGCGCAGCGTGCTCGCGTATTGCAGATCCCGCACGTTTTCTTTGAAAAACGGGCTGTCCCGGTCGGCGGGGTCTTGGCCCAGGGCCTGCAGCAGCGGCCCCGACCAGTTTTCGCTGACCACGTCCTTGTCCAGCAGGCACCAGGCTCGCCCTTGCTGCTTCTGCCGTTCGATAAAACGGCTGGTTATGAATGATTTGCCGGTACCGGCGTGGCCAAGAATAAAGAAAGCGTCGGCGGTGCTCATGACGTGCTGGAAAGGCCTGGTTTGGTTGCGTTTAGGTGGATTTTCCGATCAGGATTCGATAGTGTATGCCAGGTGTTTCGAAGGCTGATCGCCCCGCGTAGAAACCCTGATTCTATTTTTTGATCGAATATATATAATCAGTCGAAACCAAGTACATTCAGCACACGGCACGTTGCGGGCCGCCTGCAATTTCAGCATGCGGCGGTTGTTCATCCGGGCCGTTCGGGCTGCAGAATAAATAATATTTTCAGCTCTCGTCTGGCCGTTGCGTGCATTGCGTCATTGGCCGTACCAGAGCCTTGAAAGGGGGACTAGGGCACTTTCTGGTTGGCGTTCACTGTTCGATTCCGGGTACAGCTATCACTATAAAGCAGTTGCGGGTTTTGCCTGGGCGCTTCGCGCGTCCTGGTTTTGTTTTGGCGATGATATGCGGTGTGGGTTTTGTCGCCTGATTCTTCGATTCAGACTCTAAAAAAAGCCAAGGACATTTCATGACAATCGATCGACGGGTATTTCTGGCCGCGATGGGCGCGGCGGGAGCGGGGGCGCTGGCGCAGCGCACCGCGTTTGCTCAACCAAAAGGCGAACCCATCCGCATAGGCGGCACGCTGGCCCTCACCGGCCCTCTGGCGGCCACGGCGCTGGTTCACAAGCTTACGGGCGAGATCTATCTTGACGACCTCAACCAGCGTGGCGGCTTGCTGGGGCGGCCGGTCGAATGGGTTCTGAAAGACGACCAATCCAGGCCCGACGTTGCCCGCACTTTGTACGAGCAGCTCATTACCTCCGACAAGGTCGATCTGCTTATCGGCCCTTATGCCACCGGCAATATTCTTTCGGCCATGGGCGTGGCGCAGCGCTATGAAAAAATGCTGGTGCATCATACGTTCGGCATTCCCAAGCTGGCCAAGTACGATCGGCAGTTTCCCGCGTGGTCTTTAGGCACCACCCCCGAAATCTCCAACCCGAACCTGGTCATCGACGCGCTGGCGTCGTCGTCGCAATTGCCCAAGACCGTAGCCATCGTCACCAGCAAGTTCCCGTCCGTGCATTTCGTTTCGGTGGGCGCGCGCGATGTCTTCAAAAAACGCGGCATCAAGGAAGTCCTTTTCCTGGAGTGGGATTTCGGCAATCGCGATTTCGGCCCCATCGCCGGACGCATCAAAGAGGCCAACCCCGACCTGCTGTGGGTAGGCGCCCTGGGACTCGAGGGCAACCAGCTCATCGACGCCATGAAAAAAATCGATTACGTGCCGCGCAATCAGTTTTATCAATACCCGGCGCCAGGGCCCATGCTTAAAGTCCCCGAAGCCAACAACGCTCTGTCGGTCACCATTTTCGAGTCCCATCCGCCTTTCACCGACAATCCCGTCGCCGCCAAGTTCGTCAAGACCTTCGCCGAGCGCGCGGCAAAAGCCAATCTGCCCGATACGGCGGTCGATACCCAGGCGGCGGTGTCGTTCTCGGCATGGCAAATCATTGAAGCGGCCGTCACCGCCAACAAGTCGCTGGACGATAAAAAGCTGTCCGACTGGCTAAGGGCCAACAAGGTCGACACCATCCAGGGCAAGCTGCGTTTCAACGGGCCCGGCAATTTCGGCGACGATCTCAGCCGCGTCAAGCAGGTGCAGGATGGCAAATGGCTGGTCGTATGGCCCACCGACTGGGCCGCGCCGGGTGCAAAGATACGGGTTTCCTAAGCGTGTGACTCAATGAATCTTCCAAGCTCTACACTGCTGGCGCAGTCCATTCTGGCAGGCATATTCACGGGGGCGTTGTACGGGTTGTTGGGGCTTGGCTTGAGTTTGTCCTGGGGCATGCTGCGCCAAATCAACCTGGCGCACTTCGCCCTGGCCTTCCTGGGCGCGTATCTCACCTATCAGTTTTCAACCTCCGGGGGCGTCGACCCCCTGTTGACGCTGCTCATGATCATTCCCGCGTTCTTCGTCGTGGGCCTGGCCGTGCATTGGGTGCTGGCGCGCTTCAAGGTCACCCCTTTCAATTCCCTGCTGGTTACGTTCGGCCTGACCATCATCATCGAGGCCATGCTGCAATGGATCTGGACCGCCGATTACCGGCGCCTCGAATCCACGTATGCCGAACACAAGCTGCAGATCGCCACGGTCTACCTGCCTGTGCCCGAACTCATCACCCTGGGCCTGGGGCTGGGCATTTCACTGATCGCCTGGCAGGTGCTGCGCCGTTCGGATATCGGCAAGGCAATCCGCGCCGCCGCCGAAGACGCCCCCATTGCCGCGGCCTTCGGCATCAACCAGCAGGCCCTGGGCCTGCTGCTTTCGGGGATCAACGCTTCGCTGGCGGGCATTGCCGGCGTCTGCATAGCCTTGAGCTATACGCTGGCGCCCTCCCAGATCTACAGCTGGATAGGGGTGGTGTTTGCCTGCGTCATGCTGGGCGGTCTTGGGCGGCCCATGGGGCCCATCGTGGCGGGCTTCGTCATCGGCATCAGCGAAGCCATTACCATGGCGGTCGCCTCGCCCTCCTGGGCGCCGCTGGTTTCCTTCTCGCTGCTCATCATCGTATTGCTTGCCCGACCCGAGAGAATCCAGGCATGAAGAAATCCTTGTTGTTGGTCGTCGTCCTGACGCTGGGGCTTGGCGTCATTCCCTATCTTGGCCTTCCCGCTTTTTACCAGTCGCTGCTGTACCTGGTGTTCCACTGGATAGCGCTGGCCACGTCATGGAATTTGCTGTCGGGCTATTCGGGCTATTTTTCGTTCGGCCATGGCGCTTTCTTCGGCATCGGCATCTATACGACGGCGGTGCTCACCAGCCAGTTCGACATTCCCTTTCTATGGACGCTGCCGGTTGCGGCGGCCATGGCGGCGCTGTTCGGCGTGGTGCTGGGCGTCATCTCGTTCCGCGTCAAGGCGGTGCGTGGCGAACTGTTCGCATTATTGACGCTGGCCGCCACGTTCGTGGTGGCGACCATCGTGCTGAACACGTCCATCGACGGCGGCCCCGGCGTCTACCTTAGCGCCGTGCCCGTGCCCAGCATCGGGCCGTCCCCCTCGGCCACGTTCTATTACCTGGCGCTGGGCGCGGCGTTTCTGACCGTGATCATTGCCTTGCTCATTTACCATGCGCGCTTCGGCACGGGGCTGTTCGCCATCCACGACGACGAAGACGTGGCCGAGGTCATGGGCGTGCCCACCTTTGCCTACAAGGTGGCGGCGTTTGCCTTGTCGTGCGCCCTGGCGGGCGGCGTGGGCGGCATTCACGCGCTGTTCGTCTCGTATGTCACCACCGGCGACATCTTTACCGTACTGCTGCCCTTGACCGTCATTTTGATGAGCGTGCTGGGCGGCACCCGCCACTGGGCCGGCCCCGCCGTGGGCGCAACCGCCATCACCATCCTGCTGTACAGCTTTACCTCGGGCGACAGCGCCGTGCTGGGCAAGGTGGCCATGGGCGTCATCCTGATCGTCGTCATCTTGTTCATGCCCGAAGGCATACTGGGCGGCTTGTTGAAGCGCTTCGCCCGCAAGCCGGCCGCCGGGCCCGCGGCGGCTGACGCAGCGCGATTCGGCCAGGCCTCGCCGGCCGCGGGCGCTTCGCCTTCTCTATCCGCAGGACAGGCGCAAGGCCCGTCCGGCAAGGCTGGTTCGCAGGCGGAAGGCGGCGTTCCGGCCGCCTCGGGCGACATCCTGCTGTCGGCCCGCGGCGTCAGCAAGTCGTTTCAGGGCGTGCAGGCCTTGCGCGGGGTCGATCTGGACGTGCGGCGCGGCGAAATCCTGGGCCTGCTTGGGCCCAATGGTTCAGGCAAATCCACGTTCATCAACGTCGTCAGCGGCCATTTCCCGCTTACGTCGGGCAGTATGACCTTCGACGGCAAGAAAATATCGGGCATCGGCGCGCACCGCATCGCGGGTTGCGGCATTGCCCGCACCTATCAAATACCGCGCCCGTTCGCCCACCTTACCGTGCTGGAAAACGTGGCCTTGCCCGCCATGTTCGGCGCCCATCAGCTTGAGCGCCGCCGGGCCGAGTTCGAGGCCTGGCATTGGCTGGAGTTTACCGGGCTTGCCGACCGCGCCTTTGCCGTGCCCGAAGACCTCAATCTGCATCAACGCAAGTTTCTCGAGTTTGCCCGGGCCCTGGCGGCCCATCCTCAATTGCTGATGCTGGACGAGGTGCTGTCGGGGCTGACGCCTTCCGAAATCGACGAAGCCGTCGCGCTTATCCAGCGCATCCGCGCGCAGGGCACCACCATTCTGTTCGTCGAGCACGTCATGCGGGCCGTCATGGCCTTGTGCGACCGCATCGTGGTGTTCAACCAGGGCGAGGTGCTGGCCCAGGGCCTGCCCGCCGAGGTCATGGCCCGCCCCGACGTGGTGGCGACGTACCTGGGCAAGCCCGCCGAATCGCCGCCGCAACCCCACGAGCCCGACGGAGCCCGCGCCTATGCTTGAAATCCAGACTATTCGTGTCGCCTATGGCGCCGCCACGGCCTTGTGGGACGTATCGCTGAACGTCGGCGCGGGCGAGCTGCTGTGCGTGGTGGGCCCCAACAGCGCCGGCAAGACCACGCTCATCAACGCCATTGCCGGCCTGAACCGGGTCAGCGCCGGCAAGCTGGTGTTGGACGGCGAAGACATCACCAAGCTGGCCCCGCATCGTTTTTGCGACCGGGGCATTGCCCTGGTGCCCGAAGGGCGCCGCCTGTTCACGGGCATGAGCGTGCGTGAGAACCTGGAACTGGGCAGCTACACGGCCAAAGCCAAGGCGTCCAGAGCGCGGTCGCTGGAAAAAGTCTGCGCCTTGTTTCCGGCCCTGGTGCCCAAGCTCGAGAATCCCGCCGGCTCGCTGTCGGGCGGCCAGCAGCAAATGGTGGCCATCGGCCGCGCGCTGATGGCCCAGCCCCGCTTGTTGCTGCTGGACGAGCCTTCATTGGGCCTGGCGCCCAGCATCGTGCTGGATATGTTCAAGGTAATCAGCGACATCCACGCCGAAGGCATGGCGGTGTTGCTGGTGGAGCAGAACGTGACCATGGCGCTGCAGGTGGCGCAGAATGCCGCCGTGCTCGAAGAGGGCCGCATCGTGGCCACCGGCACTCCCGACGAACTGCTGGCCCAGCCCCACTTGAGGCGGGCCTATCTGGGCCTGGAGGCGGAAGCCGAAAGCTGACGGCGGGCGGCTTGCTTTGGGGCGGGCCTGCTCAAAGCCCGCGTCCGGGGCGCCGCAATGCAGTCCGCAGCCTTCGCCGCTTACCAGCTCGGGCCGCGCTCCGCGTGCATCTTGCGCACCAGCCCCGCAAAAAACCTGTCGGCGAACGAGCTTTCGCGGATCAGCATGGTGGTTTGCTCGGTGCATTTTTGCTTGACGGCATCGGGCAGCGGCGTGTTGGCGCCCGGCACGGCCGCCGCGGCGCATTGCACCTCGGCTGCCCGCTGCGCCGTCCAGAGCAGGAACATGGTTTTGGCGATGCTGCCCTCGGCGACGGCGATCCCGTGGTTGCGCAGCACCAGAATATGCTTGTCGCCAAGGCTGGCCACCATGCGCGGCTTTTCGTCGTCGTACAGCGTAATGCCTTCGAAGGTGTGGTAGCCCACCCGGCCGAACAACTGGGCGCCATAGAAATTGTTGTAGTCGAAGCCTTCCTGCTTCATGGCCACGGCCGAGATCGGCGTCGTGTGGGTGTGGATGATGCAGCGGATGTCGTCGCGCGCTTCGTGCAGCGCGCCGTGCAGGGCGAAGCCCGCCGGGTTGCCTTCATAGGGCGTGGGTTCCACCTTGTTGCCTTTCAGATCCACCTTGAGCAGATTGGCGGGCGTGACTTCGGTGTAGTGCAGGCCGAAGGGGTTGACCAGGTATTGATGGGTCGGCCCCGGCAGGCGCGCCGAAATGTGGTTGAAAATGCCTTCGGTCCAGCCGAAGTAATCGATCAGGTGGTAACACTCGGCCAAGTCGCAGCGCAGCGCCCATTCTTCTTCGCTACAGTGCGCGGGGCGAAGCACGGGGGTGCGTATGGCTTCGGGGGTGGCTAATGCGTTCATTTGTCTGCTCCGTGTGGTTGTTGCGCGGCACGTGCTGCCTTGTCGCGATAGTGCACCAGCGCAAGAATGTCTTGCGTGACTGGCATGGGAATTTCCTGCAGGCGGGCCAGTTCGAGCACGGCGTCGCCGATGGCGGCGAGTTCCAGAGGATGCCCGAGGGTGGCGTCTTGCAGCATGGAGGTGCGTATCGGCCCCATGCCGGCGGCTTGCTCGATGATGGCGGCCGGATCGAATTCCATCCGGGCGCCGTAGGCGGCGGAAAGCGCCATGGCCTCGTTCAACTGCTTGCGGACGATGGGCAGCAGGCAAGGGTCGCTGAACAGCGCCTCCAGCGTGGCCCCCGAAAGCACCGACAGCGGGTTGGAAATGAGGTTGGCGATGATCTTGGTCCAAAGCGGGTCGCGTATGCGCGGGCTGATGCGGGCCGGCAGGCCGGCGGCATTGAGCATGGCGGCAATGCGTTGCAGCCTGGGCGTTTCGGTGTGATCCAGTTCGCCCAGAACCAGCAGCATGGGGTTGCGTGACACCACCGCGCCCGGCGCCGAGCGTTCGGCGGCGATGAAGACGACGGCGCCAATGACCTGCCCGGAAGGAATGGCCCTTAGCAGCGCGCCGTCGGGATCCACCGATTCCACGACACGCCCGGCCAGGCGCCCGGGCACACCCTGGAAATACCACCACGGCACGCCGTTGATGAGCGGGACGATGCAGGTATGGGGGCCTATCATGGGCTTGATGGCGGGCAGCAGTTGCGCCAGGTCGTGGGCCTTGGTGCACAGGAACAGGACGTCCTGCTCACCCAGTTCGCGGGCGTCGGCCGCGGCGTGGACGGGGGCGTGGATGGTGTCCTGGGCCCGGGTAAGCTGTATGCCGTGGTCCTGCACCGCCTGCAGGGTGGCGCCGCGCGCCAGCAGGTGCACGGACTCGCCCGCGTGCGCCAATGTGGCCGCCAGCGTACAGCCTATGGCGCCCGCGCCCGCAACGCCGATGCGCAGGGAGGTGGCGGGGTTGTTTTGCGGGGTTGCCTTGGTGTTGTTCATGTCGTTGCGGTTGCGCCCCGCCGCGGGCGTTGTTCGTGATCGGAGTGAGCGTTCGGCGGCGTTTGCGCAGACTCCGGGCTGGGGGGCGTCGAGTACCGGGCGGCAATGAACGCTTCTTGCGAACTGATGATAAAGCGCTCCATGCGCTCCTGGGTTCCGAGCACGTCTCGGCGCTGGAACAGCGGCAGCAGTTCGGTCAGCCCATTCAGGGCGATCTGGCGGGTGGCGGCCACTTGCAGTGTGTCGAAGCGCACGGCCTGGACGTGGTCGGCGAAGCGGTTGATGATGGCGGCCAGGCGTCTGTTGGCGACGGCCTGCAGCCAGCCCAGCCGAAAATCGGAGTTGGCCACGATGAACTGTTCGGCGTTGCCTTCGTGGTGGGACGTTTCGGCCAGCCTGATGGCGGCGTTCAGTTGTTCCAGTTGCTCGTCCTGGATGTCGCGGGCGGCCATGGCGGCGGCGCGCGGCTCGAGCAGCTTGCGGATGTCGAAGATCTCGCTCATGTCCTCGAAGGTAAGGCTGGGCAGCATGAAGCCGCGCGTCGTACCCACAAGATAGCCTTCGTGCGTCAATTGCAGCAAGGCCTCGCGCACGGGCATGCGCGATATGCCCAGATCCGAGGCGATTTCCAAATCCAGCAGCCGGTCGACCGGCTTGATGTCGCCCCGTTGCAGGCGTTCGCGCAGGGCGTCGTAGACCTGGAGCCGCAGGCTTTGAGTCCGGATGGGGCGGTTGCTGATAGGAGGCATGAAGTAAAAGCCCGAAGAGCGAGCCAAGACAGTATTCTTGAAATATACAATATATTGTTTGTGATGAATAGCAGGTAGTGGCTTTGCGTTTTCGTGCTATTTAGCGTGGATATAAGGGTAAATACCAGTAATTCAAAAATGAAAATCGATATTTTCCGTTGTTTCCCGGATTGACAGCCTGTTTTGGCGGCAATAGCATTATTCTGAATTCAGTTTTTCAAAGAAAATGAACCGTGGCGCTCAAGCGCCGCGGCCCGGCATGCCGCATGCAGCCAGGGGGATGGCTGGCTGCCGGCTACCCCCAAGGCCAACAGGACCAAGATGATCTTCATCCCATTCAAACCCTTGCTGGCAGGCGACGGCCCGGTCGATTTGATCTGGCTGGCGCTGGGCAATGCCGCGCTGGCCGAGTTTGCCGCCCACGCCCGTCCGGGTGCGATTGTGCTCGACCTGCAGCATGGCTTGTGGGATCGCCACAGCCTGGAAGCCGCGGTGGGAATGGCCGGGCGGCATGTGCCCGTCATTGCGCGTTGCGCCGCCAATATGCCGCATCATATTTGCCAGGCTCTGGATTCGGGCGCTTCATCCGTGCTCATTCCCTTGGTGGAGACCGCCGAAGATGCCCGCCGCGCCGTGATGGCCGGCCGTTATCCGCCGGCGGGAATCCGCTCGGCGGGCGGGGTGCGCACTTTGCTGGCAGGCATCGAGGCCATGCTG
This sequence comes from uncultured Burkholderiaceae bacterium, assembly GCA_937871985.1. The sequence goes on along the minus strand of CALMPB010000156.1, from coordinate 48,732 downwards.
GAGGCGGGCGATCACGTGGCGGTGGGCGTCATGATCGAGACGGTGCAGGGGGTGGAGAATGTCGAAGCCATTGCCGCGGTGCCGGGCATCGACTATTTGTTCATCGGAACAGGCGATCTGGCCCTGTCGCGCGGAACGAGTTCCCCGGAAGTGCTCGAGCGCGATTGCCGGCGCGTTTTCGAGGCGGCGCAACAGCGGGGCATCCCCTGCGGAATCTATACCGGCACCGCGGACGCGGCGCGGGATGCCTTTGGCAAGGGCTATAAGCTGGCGGTTTGCGCCAACGACACCGACGTGGCCAGAGCCGGTTTCATGCAGGCGACGCAGGGAGTCCGCGCATGAGGCCGGAACCGGCCCTCGCGGCCTTGCCCATCCTCGCCAAGCTTACGGCGGGCGCATTGCCTTCAAGTGGTTCCGGCCCCAACGCGATCTTCTTGATAAGTGTTGAAGGGACGTAGATTGGGATGGAGGCATTCATGCCGCACGACGCAGTATTGCAGAGCCTTCGGGACGCCTTGGGGGCGGACGGCGTTCTGGCCGGCGGCGACCTTGCGCAGCGCCGCCATGCGGACTGGAGCGGCCTGCCCGCGGCAGTGCCTTTGGCATTGCTGCGTCCCCGCACGACGCAGCAGGTATCGCAAGCCCTGGCCGTCTGCCATCGCTACCGCCAGCCGGTGGTGGTGCAGGGCGGCCTCAGTGGCCTTGCCGGCGGGGCCTGCCCGCAAGAGGGCGATATCGCCTTGAGCCTGGAAAGAATGAACGCCATCGAAGAGGTCGATGAGGCCTCCGGAACCATGACGGTTCAGGCGGGGGTGACGCTGCAGGCGGTTCAAGAGCGGGCCAACGATCTGGGCATGATGTTTGCGCTGGATCTGGGCGCCCGGGGGTCTTGCACCATCGGCGGCAATCTGGGCACCAATGCCGGCGGCAATCGCGTCATCAAGTACGGCATGGCGCGCGAACAGGTTCTGGATCTGGAAGCGGTGCTGGCCGACGGCCGCATCGTCGGCGGCTTGCGCAAGATGGTCAAGAACAACACAGGACTCGACCTGAGAAACCTGCTTATCGGCAGCGAGGGAACGCTGGGTGTGATCACCCGCGCGGTGTTGCGGCTGCGCGCCTTGCCCGGCGCGGCGGCGACCGCCTTCTGCGGCCTGGCCGGCTACGATTCGGTTACCGCGCTGCTGCGGCGCGCCCAGCAATGTCTGCCCGGCGGTGTGTCGGCGTTCGAAGTCATGTGGCCGGGCTACTACGATTACGTGCTGGCCAAGATGCCGGGCATCAAGCCCCCGCTGGCCGGCCCGCACCGTTATTACGTGTTGTTGGAAAGCACGGGGGGCGGTCGTCGCCACCAGGAAGATTTCGAGCAGTTGCTGGGGGACTGCCTGGCGGAAGGCATTATTGAAGATGCCGCCGTGGCGGCAACGGAGCGCGATGCGCTGGCGTTCTGGAGCGTGCGCGATGCGCCGGCCGAGTTCCCGCGCCTGATGCCCAGGCTGATCGCCTTCGACGTCAGCTTCTCGATCCGCGATATTGGCGATGCCGCCCAGGCTTGCGCCGACCGCTTGCAGGCCGGCTGGCCGGGCAGCACGGTGCTTGTCTATGGGCATCTTGGCGACGGAAACCTGCATCTCATCGTCGACGTTCCGGGCGCTACGGATACCGTCGCGGCCCAGGTCGATGCGATGGTTTATGGGCTGGTCGGCGAGTATGACGGTTCGGTGTCGGCCGAGCACGGCATCGGCCTGAAGAAGCGGCGGGAACTGGGGCGCACGCGCAGCCGCGCCGACCTGGACGCCATGGGCGCCATCAAGCTGGCGCTGGATCCGCGCAATATCCTGAACCGGGGCAAATTATTTCCGGACGCAGTCATTGGAACCCCTTTTTACTGAATTCTGTTTTTTGGCGGACTCTTGAATGGAGCCATTAGGGTAAACGGCAGGGTGGAAGCAATGGTTTGATAAACAAAGAGAATCTGAATTTTCTTGCAGTATGAAAAAGTATCCGGATTGACGCATCAATGAGTGAAACATAAACTGAATTCAGTAAATGAAAGCAGTTTATGCCTTGCATCGTGGGCCCGGCGCCGACAAGGGGAAAACGTGATTTCGCTGTTCATAACGTATAGGTTGAAGGGCCGCCTCGATGGCCTTCTGGCGCTGCCGCCCGACTGGGGCCAGCGCTTGCCGCAAGTCCAGGGCCTTCGCAAGGTTCTGCTGCATCAGCCCGGGCGGGTCGACGATCCCTTTCTAAGCCACGAGCCGGAGCCGCCGGCCGAATACGTGCTGCAGTTCTACTTCGACGAGCTGTTCAGCCTGGAGGCGGCGTGCGCGCGGCAGGCGGGGCTGTCCGGCTTGCTGTCAGGCCTGGAGGCTTCATTAGGCCCGGTGCAGGCCAAAAGCCAGCAGGCCATGGTGGTTCGCGCCGTGCCCGTTGCCGGCCAGGCGCCGGATGCGGGGGGCGGGGCGGACTCGGCGGTTTGCACGTATCTGGTCGCCTATTACGGATCGGGACAGGATCACGACCAGTGGCTGTCCGACTACATGGCCTCGCATGTTCCGCTCATGGGCCGCATGCCCGGCGTGCGCCAGGTCGAGATCTACACGCGGCTGGACTGGCTGAGCGGGCTGGATCTGCCCAAGGGAAGCGCCATCCAGCGCAACAAGGTGGTGTTCGACAGCGTGGCCGGTCTGCAGGCGGCGCTGCAGTCGCCCATACGCGCCGAGATGCGGGCCGATTATCTTTCCCTGCCGCAAATCGGCCAGACCAATACACACGAGGCCATGCGCACCGACTGTGTGTTCGGCGGCGCCCGCCCGCTTGCGGGCAAGCCTGGCTGACCCCGGCGCTTGTTTTGCAAGTTGGCCGAATACGATGCTTTTCAATTCGAGGATGCGGCAATGAGTTCCATGAATCCAATGTTGAGACCAGATACTTTCAAGCTGGGAATTTTCTCGTCCAACGCCGACGGGGGATCGGCGCTGACCAAGGTGCCCGAACGCTGGAAGGCGGGCTGGGACGATATTCTGGACGCCGCGCAGATCGCCGATCGGGCCGGGCTCGATTTCATTCTTCCGATTGCGCGCTGGAAGGGATTCGGGGGCGAGACCAAGGCGCGCGAGCATTCCTTCGAAACGTTCACGTTCGCGGCGGGCCTGGCGGCCTCCACCAGGCGGATCGCGTTGTTCATGACCGTGCACGTGCCGCTGGTGCATCCGCTGTACGCGGCCAAGGCCCTGGCCACCGTGGATCACATCAGCCACGGCCGGGCGGGGTTGAATATTGTTTGCGGATGGAATCCGGACGAGTTCGCCATGTTCGGCGGAAAACTGGTCGAGCGTCCCTACGATCAGGCCGCCGAGTGGGCCGATATTTTGTTCAAGCTGTACAACGCCGATGCGCCGCTGGATTTCGAAGGCCAGTACTACACCCTGCACCACGCCGTGACCAGTCCTTCGTCGGTGCAGCGGCCCAGGCCGGTAACCATGAATGCGGCGTTCGGGCCTCCGGGCCGCGATTTTGCCGCGCGTCATTGCGACTTCCTGTTCACGACCTTCACCGACATGGAGGCGGGCAAGGCCCAGATCGCCGACATGCAGCAGCGGGCAACGCTTGCGGAGCGTGAAATGGGGGTTTATACCGTGGCCCACGTGGTGTGCCGCGAAACCGAGAAAGAGGCCCGGGACTACTACCAATACTATTCGGTCGAGCAGGAAGATACCGGCGCCGTCGACTACATGATGCGCCAGAAGCAGGCGTTCAGCCGCAGCCACGACGAAATCGCCTACCGCAAATACCGGCAGCGCTTTGCCGCGGGCACGGGCACCTATCCCTTGGTGGGCACGCCCGAGCAGATCGCCCAGGAGCTGGTGCGCATGCGCCAGGCGGGGTTCGAGGGCAGCGCCTTGACGTTCGTGAACTACAGCCAGGAACTGCCGTTCTTTTGCGAGCGCGTGCTGCCCTTGCTGGAGCAGGCGGGCATACGCACCGGCGCGCCGGCGTGAGGTTCTTTTGCCGCCGGGCCGCCCCAAGGCAAAAATTGCCCTGGCATGTTCTTCGGTATATCGACAGGGTGGTTTTCGTTCTATAAAGTAGCTGAAAAAAGATTGTTCTTCCCAACCGCTTTCCAAACAGGGCGATGCCTCGCTCCGCCAGGGAAACACCATTGAGTCATGGAGGGTTGTATGCAAGACGAAATCAAGGCCGGCCGCCGGTCTTTCCTGGCCGGAGGAGCCGCCGCATTGGCCGCCTCCATGCTGCCGATGCGCGAACTGCTGGCCCAGGGCGCCGCCGATCAGGACACGCTGATCATTTCATATCCCAGCGACGTGCCTTCCTGGGATCCTACCGCGCTTACCCTGCCCAGCGCCCAGTCCATCTACGCTACCGTGTTCGACACGCCGCTGCGCTATTCGCCGGATCTCAAGCTCGAGCCCATGCAGATCTCTAAATGGGAGTGGCAGGACGGCGCCAAGCAGCGCCTGGCCATTACGCTGCATGACGGCATCACGTTCCACGACGGCAGCAAACTGACCATGGACGATGTCAAGTGGAGCCTGCTGGAGCATCCGGCCCAGGACGCCAAGCTGGCCATCCGCGGCATGTTTCCCACCTTGAAGGACGTCGAAATCAGCTCGCCCACCCAGGCGGTGCTGGTGTACAGCAAGCCCACGCCCACTGCGCCCATTTTCCTGGGCTTCCTGGCCGCGTTCATCCTGCCCAGCCAATACATAAAAAAGGTGGGCATGGACGGTTTCCTGGCCAAGCCCATAGGCGCCGGGCCGTACCGCATCGTCCAGTACCAGCGCGGTTCGCGCCTGGTACTGGAAGCCTACGACGGCTATTGGGGGAAAAAGCCGGCCATCAAGAACGTGGTCTTTTTGTTTACCCCCGAAGCGTCGTCGCGGGTTGCCCTGGTCGAGTCCAAGCGCGCCACGCTGGCCACCGGCCTGCCCATACGCGAAGCGCAAAGGCTGGGCAAGACGCCGGGCATCACCAGCGAAATCTACCCCATTTCCACCATGTACATGGTCAAGGTGCCCAGCTACGTCAAGCCGTTCGAGAACGACAATGTGCGCAAGGCCCTGCACCTGGCCATCGATAAAAACGCCTTGTCCAAGGCGCTGTACGCCGGCAAGGCGGTTCCGCTGTCCGTGGTCGCCATCAAGAATTCGCCCGCCCACGTCGACGACTATGTATTCCCGTACAACCAGAAACTGGCCATGCAGTTGCTGGAAAAAGAAGGGTACAGCCTCAAGAATCCGGTGAAGATCACCTTGTTCACCACCAACGGCACCTTTCCCAACGACTACGACATGGCGCGTGTGCTGGCTTCCATGTGGAAGAAGGTGGGCATCGACGCCGCGGTCGAGGTCACCACGGCGGCCAAGGCCATGGAGCAAAGCCATAATCAGAAAATGACGGGCCTCATGTTGTACAACTGGGCCAATGCCACGGGCGATCCCGACAATGGCGCCGGGCGCATTCTCGACCCGCGCCTGCGCTTTTCGATGTGGCGCGATGCTTCGCTGGGGCCGCGCATCGACCACCTGTTCAGCGAAGTGGACGAGGCCAAGCGTATCGCCGGCTACCGTGAACTGCTCAAGGAGGCGTCCGAGAAGTCCTGGGTCATCCCGCTGCTGCAAGGGGTGGATACCCTGGCTCACGACTCGCGCTGCAACGTGCCCTTGCAGGGCAACGGCTATATCTCCCCCAGGCTGTATTCATGGAAGAAGTAGTCCGGCGGCTTTCCTGCCGGTGCCCGACGCACCGGCGCCGCCGCGATTTTCTTCACAAGTGCTAATGGGTGCCAAGGCATGCATCGAACACCCCTGACCGTATTGCTGCAGCGCCTGTTGGCGGGAATTCCCATCCTTGTATTGCTGTCGCTGGTTGTCTTCGTCGTATTGCGGGCCTTGCCCTCCGACCCGTTGGGCATGATGCTTCCGCCTTCGGCCACAAGGGCGGAAGCGCAGGCATTGAGCGCGGCGCTGGGGCTCGACAAGCCGCTGTACGTGCAGTTCTACATCTGGCTCGAAAAAGCCCTGGGCGGCGACCTTGGGCATTCTTTCCTGTATCAGCAATCGGTGGTGCTGCTGATTGAAAAAGCCTTGCCCGTCACGCTGGAGCTGGTGGTGGTGGCGCTGTGCATTGCGTTGATCATCAGCTTTCCATTGGCGCTGTTTGCGTATTCCCTGTATGGCAAGCGCTGGGGGGTAGTGCCCGATACGATCGTGGTCGTCATGCAATCCATCCCGGCTTTTTTATGGGGCTTGCTGTTCATTGCCTTGTTCGGCGTGTTCTTTCCGGTGTTGCCGTTCAGCGGGCAGATAGGGCCCGATTACCATTTGCCCACGATAACCGGCTTCATGCTGCTGGACACCTTGTTGCTGCATGACGGCCCGGCGTTCCGGGACGCGGCGGCGCACATGGTGCTGCCGGCCTGTGCCCTGGCGCTGGGCTTCTGTCCCTTGGTGGTGCGGGTGCTGCGCTCGTGCCTGATCGAGGCCTCCCGGGAACCCTACGTCATGGTGGCCAGGCTGCGCGGCGTGCCCGCCAGGCGGATCCTGCTGCGCTACATCCAGAAAAACGCGCTGCTGCCCACCATTACCATGATAGGCGTGCAGTTCGGATTTCTATTCGGTTCGGCGCTGCTGATCGAAATCATATTTTCGTTTCCAGGCATAGGCAGCCTGATGGTCAGTGCCGTCAAAAGCAACGATCTGCCGCTCATTCAGGGCGTCACCATTGTGTTCGGGGTGCTGATGGTGCTGATCAACGCCGTGGTGGACACCTTGTATGTCGTGCTGAATCCGCTATTGAGGGAGCACTGATGGGGCTGCATGTCGCCGGGCTGAACAGCCCTTCCAGGAAAAACACCGTGTTGCGGGCCTTGAGGGATCTGTCGCCCAAAGCGTGGGTAGGCCTGGGCATCGTGCTGTTCGCCGTGTTCGTGGCGTGCGCGGCTCCCTGGCTGGCGCCGCACAAGCCCGACGCGCAAGATCTTCTGAACATGCTGTCGCCGCCCATGTGGGACGCCAACGGCAGTCCCGACTTCCCATTGGGCACCGACGGTCTTGGGCAGTGCATTTTGTCGCGGGCCATCTATGGCACCCGGGTGGCCATCGTGGTGGCGGTGTCGGCCGCCACCGGCGCCATGCTGCTGGGCGTCGTCATGGCGATGCTGGCCGGGTATTTCGGCGGCTGGGTGGATCGCGTCATCGGCTATGTGGTCGACCTGTGGATGTCGTTTCCGCCCGTGGTGCTGTCCCTGGTGCTGATGGTCGGCCTCGGCACGGGGGTCGTCAACGTCATTCTGGCCATCGTGCTGGTCGACTGGACGCGCTTTTGCCGGGTGGTGCGCTCGGACGTCATCGTGATTCGGCGGCGCCAGTACGTGGTTGCCGCGCGCCTGCTGGGCTTCGGGCACTGGAAGACCATGTGGCGGGAAATCCTGCCGGCCGTCGGGCCGTTGATCATTACGCTGTTTACGCTGGAAATGGGCGTGGCCGTGATCGTCGAAGCCATCCTGAGCTTTGTGGGGTTGTCCGTGTCGGCCGGCACGGTGGCCTGGGGCGTGATGATCGCCGACTCCAGGGACTATCTGCACGAGGCGCCGTGGGGCATGCTGACGCCGGTGTTCTGCATATTCCTGCTGGTGCTGGGCTGCAATGCGTTGGGCGACGGCCTGCGCGAGTCGCTGGATCCGGCATTGCGCGAACGCGAGAGGGAGCAAGGATGATCCGCTTCGAACATGTCTCGTTGTCGGCGCGGCGGGCTTCGGGCCAGATCGATCTGCTGCGCGATATTTCCTTCGCGGTTCCGCAAGGCAGGATTCTTGGACTGGTCGGCGAGTCGGGCGCCGGCAAAAGCATGGTGGGCCGTCTTATCGCCGGCCTGGTTCCCGATGGATTCCGTATCACGCAAGGGCGTATTTTCCTGGGGGACACCGAGCTCACCAGCATGTCGCCCGCCCAGCGCGCCGCCTTGCTGGGCAGGAAGCTGGTGTTCATTCCCCAGGAACCCTTGACCGCCCTGAATCCGCTGATGACCATTGGCGAGTCCTTTGCCGAACAGCTGGAAATCATCGGCATGGCCAGATCCCGGCGGCCGGCTGAAATACTGCGCCGGCTGGAGGAAATGGAATTGCCCAGGCCTGGCGAAATCCTCCAGCGCTATCCGCATCAACTGTCGGGAGGCCAGTGCCAGCGGGTGTTGATCGCCATGGCGTTTGCCGCCGAGCCCGCCCTGATCGTGGCCGACGAGCCCACGACGGCTCTGGACGTCGTGACCCAGGCCAATGTCATGCGCATACTGGCCCGCCAGCAGAAGGCCAACGGGACGTCGATCATCCTGATCACCCACGATCTGGTCATGGCCTCGCACGTGTGCGACGAGATGGTGGTGCTGTATGCCGGCGAGGTCGTGGAAAGCGGCGACGCCCGCACGATACTGGCTCGGCCTCTGCATCCTTATACGCAATCGCTGAGCGGCTCCACGCCCAAGCTGGCCGGCGAAGTCAAACGCCTGCCGACCCTGGAAGGATTCATGCCGGGGTTGGGCGACCTGGGCGCCATCTCGGGGTGCCGCTTCCAGGCGCGCTGCGGCATCGGCGACGCGCAGTGCGGCCAGCGTCGCATCGTGCTGCAGCAACTGGACGGCGGCCGTGCCGTGCGCTGCCTGAAGGTTGGCACGCCGTCCGGCGATACGGAGGCGTCCGTTGCCGCCGATGCGCGGGACTGTAGCGAGCAGCGCGCCGGCCAGGCCGACTCTCCGTTGCTCAGCGTGCGCAACCTGTCCTTGACCTACCGGTCCGGCGGCGGCCTGTTTTCCTGGGGAAGCCGCGCCAACAAGGCGCTGGACGATGTCTCCTTCGACGTGTACCGAGGCGAATGCGTGGGTATCGTGGGGGAGAGCGGCAGCGGCAAGAGTTCCATTGCGCGGTCGATTGTCGGCATGCACGGCGAGTGCGAGGGCGTCATCGAGGTCGACGGCATTTCCGTCATCGGCGCCCGGGGCGACGCGCTCGAGCAGTTGCGCCGGACGGTGCAGATCATATTCCAGGATCCGCATTCCGCCCTCAATCCCAGGCGTTCGGTCTTTCGCCTGCTTACGCAGGGCTTCGAGGCGCTGCCCGGCAAGGCCCGTCATGAAGCGGCTGCGCAACTGGAAGGCAGGGTCGCGAAATTGATGGACGATATCCGCCTGCCGCCAAGCATGCTGGGGCGCTACCCTTCCGAAATGTCGGGCGGGCAGAAGCAGCGCGTCAACATCGGCCGTGGGGTGTTTCTGGCGCCCAAGCTGCTGGTGGCCGACGAAATCGTTTCCGGCCTGGACATGTCGGTGCAGGCCCAGATACTCAACCTGCTCAAGGAACTGGCCGGCCGGTACGGCATCGCGGTGGTACTGATTTCGCACGACCTGGCGGTGGTGCGGTATTTGTGCCAGCGGGTGGTGGTGATGTACGAAGGCCGGGCGGTCGAGCAAGGCCTGGTGGAAGAGGTGTTCTCTCGGCCGAGGCACGACTACACGCGCCGCCTGCTTGCCGCGGTGCCCAGCGGAGATCCCGGCAAGCCGTGGCCCGTGGCCGTTTAGCGGCTATCGACACGTGTCGATGACGCGGTCTTCTTGGGGGGAATTGGCCGGCTTCAATCGCCCGGCGCGCCCTCAGGTGGCCCGCGCGGCCGCCTGAGCCAGCAGTATGTATTGCTGTTGGGCGTGCTGTACGAATTCCAGCATGGCGCCGCGCACGCTGTCGCCGTTTCTTTCCATGAAGCCGTCCAGAATGCGTTTCAGGCCCTCGACGACCAGGGTTTGCGTGGCCGGATCGAACAGCGTGGCCGAGCGCACCAGTTGCGCATGATCCGCGAAGCGCTGGATGGTTTCCCGCAGGCGCTTGTTTTGTACGGCGCCTATCCATATCGAGCGGAAGGCGATATTGGCGTCCGTCATCATTTGCGAATCGTTCTTTTCGGCGGCCCGCCGCGCCTGATGATAGGCAAGGGTCAGAGCCATGTGCTGCTCGTCACCGAGCAGGCCGATGACGCTGGACGCCGCATGGGGTTCCAGCAGCCGCCGCATTTCGAAGACTTCGTAGATGTCTTCGGTGGTCAGTGTGGGCAGGACGAAGCCGCGCGTCGTGCCCAGCAGATAGCCCTCGCTGGCCAGGCGAAGCAGGGCTTGCCGCACGGGCATGCGGGTACAGTTGTATTCCTGCGCGATCTCGTAATCCAGGATCCGGTCTTCGGCGCCGATTTCGCCGCGCTGCAGCCGGTTGCGCACTTCGTGGAAGATGGTCTCGCTGAGCGTGTAGGTTTTCAGCGGTGTGCGGCGCGGCTGCTTGGAAGAAGGGTTTCGCTTCATTGCGGGATGATGGACGCCGTACAAATAGTTGACTGGACAGCAACCAGTTTAACTGACTGGGGTATGCGCTGAATCGCACGAGTCCAATCCACTATAGCAAATATCCCTGTCGTCTATTGATTCTTGATGGCGGCTGCCGGCTTGCGGATTCAGCCGCGCAGGCTTTCCAGTTTGCGGTAGAAGTCGTCGACGTGTTTTTGCGAGTTTTCGCGCATGGCCTGATTGCGGGCCGCCGCGCCGTCGGGATGCTCGCGGGCGCCCGCTTCGCCAACCTGCCGCGATGCGTCCTGCACGAAGCGGCACATGGGCAGGCGGTGTTCACCGAAAAGCCGCAAAGTATCGTGTAGATTGCCCGGCACGGAAAGCATGCGGGCCAGGACGACCGCATCTTCGATGGCCATGGCGCCGCCCTGGCCCATGAAGGGGGTGGAGGCGTGCGCCGAATCGCCGATCAGCAGTACCCGCTCTTTATGCCAGGGCAGGGGCGCGGCGACTTCATCGACCGCGGTGTAAAGGATCTCGGAGTCGTGCGAAAGCTGATCCAGGAACTGGCGCACGGGCGCGCCGAATTCGGCGAATTTGGCCCGCATGAGCTCGGGCCATTGTTCCGGCGGATACCAGGCGTCTTCGGGTTCGGCGATGGTGCCGAAGATATACAGCTTGTCGTGGCTGATCGGCATGATGCCCAGGCGTTTGCGCGTGCCCATCATCATGATCTTCACGTCCAGGTCTTCCGGCCGGTCATGCACGCTGCGCCAGATTCCGAAACCGGTCTTGCGCGGCGCAATGCCGGGATAGATGAAGCCGCGCACCTGCGAGCGCACGCCGTCGGCGCCCAGGACCAGGTCGTATTCCCCGGTCGTGCCGTCGGAAAGCACCGCCCGGGCACGTGCGGTTTGCGATCCCGGATCCAGGCTGGCCAGCGTCGTGCCAAGGCGTATGGCAACCTGCTGTTGTTGCAGGCGCCCGGCCAGGATGCGGTGCATTTCGGCGCGCTTGATGCCCACGATGGGCGGCACGCCGACGCTGATCGACGGGTAGTAGACATCGACGATGGGCTCGCCCTTATGGTCGAAGTACTCGTTCTTGCCGTCCTTGATGGCAAAGCCCGATTCCAGTATCTGCTCCAGCACGCCCACGTCGCGCAGGGCCGCCAGGCCGTTGCTGTAGACGAAGATGCCCGAGCTCTGGAAGCGCCATTCCTCCTGCTTTTCGATCAGCGTGACGTTGATGCCCAGGTTGGCCAGCGTTATGGCGGTGGAGCATCCGGCGATGCCGGCGCCGACGATCAGGGCGGAACGGATTTGAGGCATGGTGGCTGTTTGGCGTTGGTGGGCAATGGCTTGCGGGTGTTGCGGCGGAGTGGTTTTTGTCTGGCGGGCGGGTATCAGGCGGCGCGCTGCGCCTCGGCTTTTTCAAGGCGCTCGAGAATGCGATGCGAGGCGTTGACGGCCTTGTCGGCCTTCAAGGCCATGTCGGGCGCGCCGTGGGTCCATTGTTTCATGTTTTGCTGCGCTTCGGCGATTTCCAGGTCTTCGTTATGGACGCGGCGCGCATCGGCATCCAGCTTGCGCGTAAGTTCCGCGTCGTCGATGCGGAAATTGCGCGACATGGCCACGTAGTAATGGTGCGTGGTGTCGGTTTCGGGGGTGATGAGATGGTCGGCGCGCAGGTCCACCTGGTCTTCGGCGTTTTCGTTGCGGGCCAGGATGTTGATGGTGCACGGGGGATGCCATTCAGCCAGTTGCGTGCGATCGATGGGTTCGGCCAGCTCGCGCCAGGCTTTGTGGGCGGGCGCCTGGATGGTGTTCTTGAACACGCGCCGCGTGCTGACGTAGTCGTCCTGCACCGTGACTTCCAGCGGGTCGTTGTCCAGGCGTTTGGAGTCGAAGCCGATGGAATTGGCGTGCAGGAACGCCACGTGCGAAAGATCCAGCAGGTTGTCGTTCATGAGCAGGTGTGCGCCCTTGACGTGGAAATACTGGATGATTTCGGTGTTCCAGCCCTTGTCTTCGCGCCATGGCATGGCGGGCAGCTCGGCCTCCTGGGCCAGTTCGGGATCGCCGGGCCATATCCATACGAAGCCGTAGCGTTCACGCGCAGGGTAGCTCTTGATATGGGCCTTGGGGGGGATGACGTCTTGCGAAGGAATATGCACGCAATGCCCGCCCGCGTCGAATTCCATGCCGTGATAGGCGCAGCGCAGCACGCTGCCGTGCACGCTTCCCATGGAAAGCGGGGCCTGCCGGTGCGGGCACACATTGCGCAGGATGGTGGCCGTTCCGTCTTGTTGCCGGAATATGACGACCGGCTCGTTGCAGATGATGCGCCCCAGTGGCTGGGCAGCCAGCATTTCGCTGGCACAGGCGACATACCAATAGTTTTTCAGCATGATGTTCGATGTCTCGGCCGGATGGTTGGAATTAATTCACGATAGAATGAATTATTGCCGACGCGAAGGCTGGATGTCAATGCGTGGCGATGCTCAGGCCGAAGCGCAAGTCCGGCTGAACGGTGCGGCGGGAGGATCAGCCTTGTGAAGGCTCGCCGCGCTTTTCCTTGCGCGTTGCGGTTTTCGGGGCGGCGGGAGCGGCGGCAGGCGTTTCGAGCAGGCCGTGCAGAAGCAGGTCGCTGAGAAAGTGTATGTACCGGGCCTTCAGGTCTTCCATGTCCGCATCCGCGCCGAACAGTTCCTGCAGCAGAGGCTTGGCGGGCACGAAGAATTCGGTCAGCCCGATGATGGCGACGTGCAGGAAGCGCGGGTCCACGGGGCGGGCGGGCGCGCCGGAGCTGTCGTGCAGCATGGCGATGGTAAGCCGCATGCCCCGGCTGGTAATGCGGCTCAGCAACTGCTCTTTGGCGGCCACGCCCGTTTGACCATAGACCTTGTCCAGAACCAGGCGATGGAAATGCGGGTTGGCCTGGATGAGGGCGATCATGCTGTCCAGCCTGTCGGCCAGCTTTTCGGCCAAAGGCGCATTGCTTTCTATTTTGGAGCGCGCCGCTTCCTGGCCTTGTTCCACCAGCACCTGCACCGCGTTTTGCAGGAGGCCGTTCTTGTCGCCGAAGTAATAGCGGATGAGGGCGGGATGCACGCCGGCGCGTGCCGCGACCCCGGCAAGCGTCAGGGCTTCGGGCGCCGTGTTTCGAAGTTCTTCTATCGTGGCCTGCAGCAGGGCCTCCCGGCCGACGCCGTCCACGGCATCAGGCCGGCCTTTGGCCCGCGTCCTGGCTTTTTTGGTGGTGCTGGCGTTCATGGTGCGTTCATGGGTTCGTATTGGGTGGGATCCGGGCGTTGCCGAGCCGGCGCGCCGTTCGCACGGCGCACTGGCGCTACTACTGATTACTACTGATAGACCTACAGGATTTTATACATTTATAATTCGCTTTCAAGTGAATTATGGGTGAACGCCTATCCAATGTGGATGCGCCGTCGCCTGCCAGGATGCTTTCAAGCGGCTGGCGGCCGGTGCTTTTTATAACTATCAAGAGGACGACTTTCATGTTCAACGCAATCAAGGCAGTTCAAAAGGGAGCAGGCGCGGCGGTGCTGGGTCTGGTCGTGGCGCTGCCGGCCGGCGCGGCCAATGCGCAAGACAAGCCGCTTACCGAAATTACGTATTTACTGCCTGCGCCGGCGCAGGCCATTGCGTTTGCGCCTTTCATGCTGGCGCAAAGCAAGCATCTTTATGAAAAAGAAGGCCTGTCGGTCAAGTTCGTGACGGTCAAGGGCGGAGCCGACGTGGGCAAGCAGCTGGGCGCGGGCAATGGGCAATTGGGCGGCGCCTTGGGCGACACGTCCATCATCCTGCGCCAGAATGGCATCCCCGTCAAAGGCGTGGCGCTACTCGGCGGCCATGCCCTGCACCAGCTCATGACCCGAGAAGACCGCCATATCGACAAGCCCTCCGACATCAAGGGCAAAACCCTGACTGTCGTGGCCTACCAGGACACCTCCTTCTATGCCACGCTGGCCATCCTGGCCAAAGGCGGCCTGAAGCAGGACGATGCGCATATCCAGGCGGCGGGGCCCACCGGCATCTGGCAGCTGGTTGCCGCGGGCAAGGCCGACGGCATGGTGGGCGCGCCTGAAATGGGCGCGTTCGCGGAAGAAGCCGGCGCCAAGCTCAAGTGGGAGTCCACCGGCGATTTCTTCCCCGGCATGGCGCAAGCCATCATGGCTTCCGACGACTACATCAAAAGCCACCCCGAGGTAATTCGCAAGTTCGTGAGCGCCACGCTCAAGTCGCTGGCTCAGGTGCAGGCAAACCCCGACGAAGCCGCGGCCGAATACATCAAGGCGGTGCCTTCCTACAAAGGGCGCGAAGCGCTCGTCAAGCAAGTCATGGAGTACTACGCCAAAAACGTGTATCCGGGCCAAAAGGTGTTGGGCGAATTCAATACCGACAGGGTCAATGCCTTGCAGGACTTTTACCTGCATAACAACATCATCCGCAACAAGCTCAAGGCCAGCGACGTATTCACCAACGAGTTCGTGAAGTGAAATAGGTTGCGCCCGCAGGTTGGCGCACGCATGGGCGCTGCGCCGCCTGCTTTATGCCGCGATGTGCAGTACCATGTTTTTACGCGAACTCCGGCCTGGCCCGCGCGGCAACGCTGCTGGCTGGGCGGAGGCGCTTTTGAAAACGACGGTTGGCGCCATCTGCGCTATTTTCCTTACGTGTACCTGGCTTCGACCGCCATGTTGAGGACTGCGGCAAGCAGTCTGGTTTGTCCGGCACGAGGCCGGCATCACACTTAAGGAGTCACCATGAAATCGTCTCGACGCACGTTTTTACTCACCAGCTTGGGCGCGGCTTCGTCGCTTGCCTTGGCGCGCCAAGGCTTTGCGCAAGCGGTCAAGCTCGATGAAAACGATCCCGCGGCCAAGGCATTGGGCTATACCCACGACGCAACGACGGTCGATAAAGCCAAGTACGCAAAATATGCGGCGGGCGAGCACTGCGGCAATTGCCAGTTTTATCAAGGCGGCACCGCCGACTGGGGGCCCTGTCCGCTGTTCGCGGGCAAGGATGTTTCGATACACGGCTGGTGCAACGGCTACGTGAAGAAGGCCTAGCACGTCCCGCGGCCGGTTTGCGCGCTTTCTTTGGCGCGGATTGGCCCGGCAATTGCGGGCTTGATCTGCGCTTGCCGGGCCGGGCGTCTGAGCCGGCTATTGCAGCGTCGCTGCCTCGCGTTCGAGCGCCTGGCGCACATTGCCCTGGGTTTGCTCGATATGCTGGCGCAGCATGGCCGTGGCCTTGGGCTTGTCGCCGCTTAGTACGGCTTTCATCAGCAGTTGATGTTCGTTGTTTTTATTGCGGGCGACCTGCCGGTGCCGCGCGGAATACCGGCGATAGCGTTCGGCGCGGTCGAACAGCGAATTGATGAGGCCCAGCAGCAGGGGCGACGGGCAGGCCGAGAACAGCGCGAAATGGAAGGCCTTGTGCCGGCCGGACCAGTCGTCGTCCAGCGCCACGGGACCGCTTTCAAGGCGTTTCTCGGCGGCGCTGAGCCGGTGGAAGGACGCCAGTATGTCGCCTTCCCAGTTGTCGTCGCCGTAGGTCATGGCGTCGGACAGGGCTTCGCATTCCAGCAGGATGCGCAGGCGCGAAATTTCCTGGAAATCCTCGATGGAGATGGGGGCGACCCGAAAGCCTTTGTTGTCGCTGGCCGTGACGATGCCGTCCTGGGCCAGCCGGTTCAGCGCTTCGCGTATGGGCGAACTGCTGAGTCCGTAGGATTTGGACAGGGTTTCCACCTTGAGCTTGGCGCCCGGCTCGAGTTCGCCGCAGATGATGGCGCGTTTCATGCGGGTGAGGGCGACTTCGATCAAGGGCGCACCTGACGCCGGTTCGGCCAGGAAGTTATCCATCGCTGAAGTCCTGAAAGGAAGATGACGCGATTTTATGCGTAAAACGTAAGTTACTGCAAATTATTGAAGGCTGCGGAACCCTGCGCAAGCCCATGCCGCAAGTTGTCCAGCAGCGCCGCGGCCTGTTCGATGGTGGCGCAGGCGCCGAATACATAATGGTCGGGCCGCACCAGCGCGATCTTGCAGCCGTGGCCGGCCATCCATCTCTGCAATACGCCGTCTTTTTCCTGGAAATCGCAGGTTTCGCGCGGCTGTCCGGAAAACGGGCCGTCGACGAGCCTGACCAGGGCCAGCGGCAGCGAGGCCGCCCGCTGCCAGCGCTCGACGGCGGGCCGCAAGGCGGAAAGGTCGATGTCGTGGGTGACGGCCAAGCGGAACGAGGCGCCGGTGAATTCGTCCAGCAAGCCCGCCCTGCCCTGGGAGTCGCGCACGAATGGCTGCGGAAAGAGATCGCCCTGGGCGCAAGCCAGATCCGGGGGAGCAACGAAGCCGCCCGAAAGCCCGGGAATCAAGGATTGCCGTACAGTGGGCTCGGGGTGCTTCTGCATTTCGGCCAGCATGCGTTCGTCGCGTTCGGCGGCCTTGGCGGGGTCGCGTTCGCAGATGACCCGGCCCAGCTCTTTGGTGACCAGCGTGGTGTGGCGCACGTGGGGCAGCCGTTCTTCCTGGTAGGAATCCAGCAGTTCCGGCGAGGCGAGCCCCTTGATGACCAGATCCAGTTTCCAGACGAGGTTGGCGGTGTCGCGCACGCCCTGGCACATGCCCTGGGCCATGAAGGGCGGCGTCATGTGGGCGGCATCGCCCAGGAAGAAAACATCGTCGCGGCGCCATTGCCGCAGCACCAGCGCGTGGAAACGATAGGCGGCGGAACGCCAGAATTGGTAGTCTTGCGGCGCCAGCCAGCGGGCCAGCAGTTTTTCGACGGCGCCGGGCTGGGCCAGCGCATCGGGCGCTTCGCCTTCATTGATCATGAATTCCCAGCGCCGGTGGCGGCCCGGCCCGACAATGTAGGTGCATGGCCGGGCCGTTTCGCAATACTGGATGTTGGTGTCGGGCAAGCTGTCCAGCGCATGCGGCTCGACCATGATGTCGACCACCAGCCAGGGTTCGTCGAACAGCAGGTCTTCCATGTCGAGGTTCAGCATGGATCGCAGGGTGCTGGAGCCGCCGTCGCAGGCCAGGACGTAGCGGGCGGCGACATGGCGCTCGACGCCCTGGGCGTTGCGCAGCGTAAGCTGGCGGCCGCCCTGGATGCGGTTGATGGCGACGGCTTGCGTGCCGAGTTCGATCCGCACGCTGGGCAGCGACAGCGCTTTTTTGCGCAACGCGGCTTCCAGGGCGGGTTGGGAGAACACATAATTGGCTTCCCAGCCCAATGGAAATGGGGGGCTGGCCGCCACGATGCGCTTGAGGACGCGCGAACCGCTGGTGTGGTACTCGCTGGTTCGATAGGGCATGACGTGCTCGGCAATATCGCCGGCCACGCCGATATTGCCCAGAATCCGCATGATTTCGTGGTCCAGGCCGAACGCGCGCGGCTTGTCGTAGATTTCCGTTTGCTTGTCCAGCGCCAGAACCTTCAGGCCGCGTTGGCCCGCCAGGTTGGCGGCGACGGCGCCCACGGGCCCCAGGCCCACGATGACCAGATCGAAATCCATGGCTGTTCGTTCCAAAAACTGGGATGGCAATGCCTTCCGTCGAGGGCGCCAGCCGGAATCGGCCGGCCGTGCCCGTCAAGTGCCTGTGCCGTGCCTTGTGCGTGCTCAGGCGCGCAGGCGCTCGATGCGTTCGCGGGTGGCCTGCATCCATTCGTCGCGGGTCATGAAGTCGGGGCGGCGCTGGCACATGGCTTTGGTGGTGGCGATGATTTGTTCGCTGGACTGCGTAAGATCCAACGGTTCGCGGCACGGCTGGTGGGTGTAGAAGGGTGTATCGACGTACATTTCCAGCGGATTGCCTTCAGGATCCTTGAAATACATGGACCAGGCATTGCCGTGGTCGACC
The DNA here is from genome assembly GCA_937871985.1 of uncultured Burkholderiaceae bacterium. Next base: position 30,488 of record CALMPB010000156.1, on the reverse strand, counting down.
TGGTCGATATCGTTGAACTTGAACTCGACGGCCTTTTTGTAGAAGAGCCGCAGGTCGTCCAGCGAGTTGAGCAGGAAGGACAACTGGTTGATGGGATTGAAAGGCAGGTTGGTGGGCTTGCCTTCGAACAGCACCAGCTGGTGATGGATTTCGGGATTCTGGGTCAGGAAAAACAGGCGGTGCCCGGTGGAGGCGACGCCTTCGTCGCTGACCACAAAGCCGATTTTCTGGCAGTAGTAATCGACCATCATGGGCAGGTCGGCGCAGAAAATCCCGGTGTGCGTGAAGTTGATTTGCGGCAGTTTGGACATGCTTGTCTCCCGGCGCGGCCCTTTTTGCAAGGGCTTTGCGCCGTTGTCGTGGTGGATCAGGTTTCGTCGACGACGGGGTTGGACAGCGTGCCGACCCCTGGAACGACGACGTCGAAGGTGTCGCCGTCTTTCAGGAAGACGGGCGGAGTGCGCTTGAAGCCGATGCCGCTGGGCGTGCCGGTGGCCAGGATGTCGCCCGGCTGCCATGGCAGGGCTTGCGAAATATAGGCAATGAGCGCGGGAACGTCGAAGGCCAGTTCCGACAGCTTGCCTTCCTGCATGACCTTGCCGTTGAGTACGCCCTGGATGGTCAGGTTGCGGTATTCGGGGATTTCGTCGGCGGTGACCAGCCAGGGGCCGACGGCGCCGGTCGAGCGGAAGTTCTTGCCCATGCCGTATTGGTGGGTGTGGAACTGCCAGTCGCGCACGCTGGCGTCGTTGAAGCAGGTGTAGCCCGCCACGTGCTCCATGGCGTTGGCCGGGTCGATGTGCGAGCCGCCTTTGCCGATGACCACGGCCAGTTCGGCCTCGAAGTCGAAGTGGGTGGAGGCCTTGGGACGCAGCAGCGGCTTGCCGTGGGCCAGCACGGTTTCCGAGTAGCGCTGGAAGATGACGGGGTAGTCGCCGACCTTGCGCCCGGCTTCTTCGGCGTGCTTGACGTAATTGATGCCTACGCAAACCACTTTGCGGGGATTGGGAATGACGGGATCCAGATCGACGGCGGCCAGCTTGCAGTCGGGTTGATTCTTGGCGACGATGTCCTTGGCCTGCTGCAATTGCTGCGCGTCGGCGATGAGGCCTGCCAGGTCGGGCGCGGCCACGCGGCCGCTCAGTTCGACGACACCCTCGCCCACGACGGCCCCGAAACAAGCCTTGCCGTTGCGATGGTAGGAAATCAATTTCATGGTCTTCTCCGGATATAAGAATGGATGGATGGTGCCGCGGCATTTCCCCTTGGCCGGATTATAGGGGTAAAATAATTTTTGTGCATAAAATATTTTATCTGCACAAAATAAGCCAGGCAATCTTTGTATACTGCGCTGTCGGCAATGCCCGCACTCATCGTTTATTCAGGAGATTTCAATGTCGCTCGTCAATGTGCGCAAGTACAAGCTGGATGTGGAAGAAAGTTGGCATGAAGGCGGCCCGCGGCTGGAAACGCCGTTGCGGGTGGCCGTGGCAAGCGCCATCGTCAAGAACCCCTATGCGGGACGCTACGAGCAGGATCTCCTGCCTTTCATGGCCGAACTGCGGCAGTTGGGCAAAGAACTGGCCGCGAGCGCGGTACAGGCCTTGGGCGGCGCCGCCAATGTGCAGGCCTACGGCAAGGCCGCGCTGGTTGGCGAAGACGGCGAACTCGAGCACGGCGCGGTCTGGCATGAGGCCGGCGGCTGGGCCATGCGCGAACTACTGGGCGACCCCAAGGCCATCGTGCCTTCGGCCAAAAGCATCGGCACGGTCGGGACGCGGCTCATCATTCCGCTGGCGCATATCCATGCTGCGTATGTGCGCAGCCACTTCGGCGCGGCCGAGCTGACCATCTGGGACGGCCCTCGGCGCGACGAAATCGTGTTCGGCCTGGCCATGGCAACAGGCGGCCGCGTCCATGCCCGGGTCGGCGGCTTGCAGGAAAAAGACGTGGTTTGCAAGGACGGCCTGCGCTAAGCCGCGCGCTTAGCCGCATTGCGCACGCCTGCGGCGTGCCAGCGTCTTGCCCGACCAGTACCGCACGACTTTTTGCCGCTATAGCAAAGGCGTGGCGCGCCAGGAATGTTTCAGTTGGCTTCCCTCGGGCATTCCATGGTTTTTCTGTAAGGAAAACCCCGGTATGCTATTGCGTATCGGGGTTTTTTTGCTTTTTTTGCCGCCGGACCGCCCCGAGGCAAAAAGCGCCCCTTGGGGGCATCTATTTTTTTAGCGAGTCACTATGACGGAAGCAATTCATCCAATTCAATTGGGTGTGGGTGGAATCGAACTGCATGGCAGGGCGGCACGGCTGGATGCCGCACAGGAAAGCGGGCTTGAGTATTTGCATGAGCTGGGGCTGGATCCCTACGTGGTGGTTTCCCGGCACAAGGGGCCGGGCGGCCATGTGATCCGCTATCGTCTCAGCGAAGCCTTTGCCCACGACTGGGCGCCCCAGTACGACAGCACCCAGTTGTGCCGCAAGCTGGGGCTCGACGTCGCCAACAAGTCCGACGACCTCGATCGTGAAATCGTCCTGGCCATGCTGCTTGGGCCCGTGGCGTTTTCCTATCCCAATATCGAAGAGCTTGAATCGGCGGTGCGCGTGCGCCGCAACATCGTTCAGAATGCGCGTAAAACCGCGTTGGCCTTCGACACCGAGGAGGCCGAGCGCCCCACCGAATACTGGAGCTACTCCGAAGCCACGGGCTTCACCCTGAATCCCGGCAAGCCCATCATCGCGGCGCTTCAGGCCGCCACTCAGCCCGATGCGTCCGGCAAGCTGTATTCGTTCTCGTGCTATCGGGCAACCGAGTACGTGCTGCTGCTGGGCCTGGCGCAGGAACTGGCGCGCAGCAACCCCAAGCTGCTGGGCCAATTGCAGCATCAATGGGAAACCCGCGCCATCATGTCCGGCCCGTTCCACGATGCCTTCCTGAAGGAATACGGCACCCTCAACGAGCCTCTGCCCATGCGCTATTACGTGCCGGGCGACCGGGTGTGGTTCCGCAACCCCGACGAACCCTCCTCCAATGCCGAAGGCTACGAGGGTTCGTGGGTCGTTTACATGGGCGACGGCCTGTTCACCAATTTCTGGAAGCGCGATCAGCCCTTCAACCTCACCACCAAGTGCGTCGAGCTTTACCATTGGCGTCACGCCACTTTCATGGGCAAGAACGGCAAGCTTCAGGTCGACGACAACATCGTCGACGACCGTGTGCGCCAGTCGCTGGCCAGCCCCACCGAGGTCGAGCGCATCCTCAAGGAAATGCTAAGGCTGCGTGAACCCGCGGGTGTGTACGTAAACGGCGGCTGCATCGACGCCACGCGCGAATACGTGCGCTGCGTCCGGCCGGGCACGGCCGAAATCTACCTGCCCGATGGGGGCGGCGACGATAAAAAATGATGCGGCAGGGGCGGTCGGTCAGGTTCTCCAAGCCGCTGGCGTCAGGGCTTGCGTAGATCTTCGACCTTGAAGCCCGCCACGCTTTTGTATCGGTTCGATATCGCCAGCAAGTCCTCCCGGCTGATCACATCGTCGAGATTTTTGAAGGGCTTGCCATCGGTTCGGTCGTGTACTTCTTTAAGTATGGTGTCCGGCGGTGCGACCCGGTTCATGAGCACCACGTCACCGGTCGCCTTGACGCGGATGCGATCGTATTCGGCAAGGGCCTTGGCGGTAAGGCCGAACTGCTTCAACTGCGTTACCAGGCAGGGAGCGTCCAGAATGGCCTGTCCTGCTCCGTTCGATCCGCGCGGCACCATGGGGTGCGCCGCGTCGCCCAGCAGCGTAATGCGCCCGAAGCTCCACTGCGGCAACGGATCCTGATCCGCCATGGGATATTCAAGAATGGTCTCGGTCTGCTGGATCATGGCGGCAATATCCAGCCAGTCGAAATGCCAGTCCGCGAACGCGGGGAAAAAGTCTTCCAGCCGGCCCAAGCCGTTCCAGTCACGCTGGGCGGGACGGGGCGATTCGATTTCCGCCACCCAGTTGATCAACTGATTGCCCTGGGCGTCGATATTGTCGCGAATGGGGTAGATGACCATTTTGCCGACCGAGAGCCAGCCCGCGCGCACCATGCTGGCGCCGGACAGAAAGGGCTTCATGGCCGTGGTGCCGCGCCACATGTTCACGCCCGAATATCGGGGAGCTCCCTCGTTGGGATAAAGCTGCCTGCGGATGGCGGAATGGATACCGTCGCACGCCACGAGGAGCGAGGCTTGAACCGATGCTGTCGCGCCGCCGGAGCATTCGAAGCTGGCTGTGATGCCGGTTTCGGTTTGTGCGGCACCTGTGCATCGGTGGCCGAACTGGACGGATTCGCCGCCAAGCCGTTCCTGTACGGCTTGCAACAGTATGCGCTGCAGGTCGCCGCGATGGATGGAAAACTGCGGCCAGTCGTAGCCGGCGGCGCGCCCTGCAGGTTCGCTCAGCACGAATTGCCCGAATTTGTTGAAGAAGATGGACTCTTTGGTGGTGACGGCAGTCGCCGCCAATGTGTCCATCAGTCCCAGGCCGTCCAGGACCCGCACGGCGTGAGGCAGCACATTGATGCCGGCGCCCAGCGGCTTGATGGTTTCGACCGCTTCGTAGACGCGGCATGAAATCCCCGCCTGATGCAGGCTCAGGGCCAGGGTAAGCCCGCCGATTCCGGCGCCGACGATGAGCACTTCGCATTTCTCTTCCATGATTCGTTTCCGCTGTATAGGGTGCAGGTTGGACTCTGGCACCATTACAAAGGATTCGGATGTATTATGGAAATTTGAATATAAAATTAATTAATAAATAATAATTATGAATATCTCGTTCCGCCAGATCAAGGCTTTCCTGCAGGTCGCCCGCCTGGGGAATTTCACTCGCGCGGCCGAAAAAATGCATGTGACTCAAGCCGGTCTGAGCATCATGATGCGTGAACTCGAAGCCCAGCTGAATTGCCGGTTGTTCGACCGCACCACGCGCATCGTCTCGTTGACGGCGGAGGGCGAGCGGTTCCTGCCCGTGGCGACCCGCATGGTCGCCGAACTTGAAGCTTCCGCCGAGCAATTGAGTGAAATGACCAGCAAGGCCCGGCAGGTGCTGCGTGTGGGAGTGACGCCGCTGATCTCGTCCAATGTGCTGCCGCAAGCCTGGCAGTTGTTCCGCGCCAAACATCCCGAAGTCAAGGTCAAGGTGGTGGATACCGACCCCCTGCAAGTGCAGACTCTGGTTGAGGCCGGCGAGCTGGATTTCGGCTTGGGGGCGTTCTTCAAGCCGACGGCGGGGATCGAGCTGATGCCTTTGTTCGAATACCACTTGATGTGGATAACGGCGGGCGATCAGCCCTGGCAAGATGCCGGCCATGACTCAGGACGTCAAGCCGGTTGCGAAGCTATGCAGGAGATGCCGGCCAGCACGGTTTCCTGGTCCGAACTGACGGACACGCCGCTTATCAGCCTGCCGCCCGAAAACAAGATCCAGCAATGGATTGAAGGCCATCTGTCCGGCATCGGCCGTGGGCACGAGGAGCGGCCCACCTTCAACAATTTTGAGACGTTGATCGCCATGGTATCGGCGGGCATGGGCACGGCCATTGTTCCTTCCTATGCCATAGCCGCGTGCCGCCGCCATGGCGTGCGGGCTGCCATACTTTCCGAGCCGACGGCTCTTCTGGATTTTTACCGGATAACGAAGCGTGGGCGTGCTACGGCCGGCGCCATGGACGATTTTATTGCCGCTTTCATGGCCGCGGTGCCTAGTGTCCGGCCTGGCTGATTCTGATGACGCGAACGGCCCAGGCGCGCCGTCGCTGAAGTATCGACGGCAATTAATAAGCATATATTGTCAGTTGATAATATATTTAAATTTCTATTATGTGTTGCTGCGTTATCTAATAACCGTTGAGGCCACCCTGCGGCGCGAATGGACCGCATAGGGCTGCTCGATAACATCAACGGAGACATGAAAATGCAATTGCGCAGAGTTATTGGCGGGGTCATTGCGACGGCGGCATTCGGCTTGGCCGCCATGCCGATGGCGCAGGCCGAGGGTACGATCAAAGTGGGCCTGGTCGCATCGTTCACTGGGCCTTTCGCGTCATATGGCACACAGATGTATGCGGGCATGAAGGCATACATGCTGCTCAACGGCGATACGGTCGCTGGAAAAAAAATCGAAATCATTCAGCGGGACACGGGTGGCGCCGGCCCCGAAATAGCACGGCGGCAGTCGCAAGAGCTGGTGACGCGCCAGAAAGTGGATTTTCTGGTTGGCTACGGCTTGACGCCCGAGGCGCTGGCGTCAGCGTCGATCGTTCAAGAGTCGAAAACGCCGCTATTGGTGATGAACGCATCGACGTCGGCCATCGTAAAGAAATCCGACTACATTGCGCGGGTATCGATGACGACGGCGCAAGGCTCGGCCGCTACCGGTCTTTGGGCTCTCAAGTCTGGAATGAAAAGAGTGGTGTCTCTGGTGTCTGACTACGGGCCGGGCATTGATTCCGAAGCGGCTTTCAAGAAGGTATACACAGAGGGCGGCGGCAAGATCATTGAGTCGATACGCGTACCTATGAATAATCCCGATTTCGCGCCGTTCATGTTGCGCATCCATGACTTGAAGCCCGATGCGGTTTTTGTTTTTGTGCCGGCCGGCGAACAAAGCATAAGCTTCATGAAGAGCTATCAGTCGCGGGGATTGGCGGCTGAGGGAATCAAAGTTATCGGCCCGGGCGGCCTTACCGATGAACATGTGCTGCCTTCCATGGGGGATGAGGCGTTGGGCGTTATTACGGCATTCCATTATTCCACTGCCCACGATTCCCCCGAAAACAAGAAATTCCTGAAGGCTTATGCCGAAGTGAGTCCCGACAGTGGCAGGGCCAATTTCATGACCGTGGGCGGTTACGATGGGATGGATGTCATCTATCAGGTGGCCAGAAAGTTGAATGGAGCCATCGATGGCGACAAGGCAATGGCCGTCATCAAAGGGATGCAGATCGATAGTCCGCGCGGCCCCGTCACGATCGACCCTGAAACGCGGGACGTGGTTCAGACCGAGTATATCCGCAAGGTCGAGCGCGTAAACGGCCAACTGGAGAACGTCGAGTTTGCACAGTTTCCCAATATGAAAGATCCTGGCAAATAAGCCTGCCGCCTTGGCGCAAGAGTCGCGACTGGCGCCGGTTCGGCCCGCGCCGCGGGCTGCTGGTCTCTACAAAAAATGATCCAGCAGCCGGCGGCTGGCTTTGTCGAGCGCCGGCACGTGGCGGATAAGAAACTGCACGCCGCTGTAGTCGGCGATCAGCAGGGTGGCGGCCGATAGCCGCCGAATGTCTTCTTCGCCCTTGAGCACCAGTTCGGCAGGGCCCCGGTCGGTTTCCACCTGCCAGCGGCTGGGCGTGGCAAAGCTCGAAACGCTGACGATGCGCTGGATCTCGGGCGTGAACTCGCGGCTGGCCAGTTCTTCCCGTATCAGCTTCAAGGTGTCGGGCGCGAGCTCGTCGGGGCCTTCTATCCATACCAGCTCGGAGCCGTCGGTGCCCACCAGGGCCAGGCCGGCGCCAGGGTCGGAAATGGGAAAGCTGCGCACCGGGGTCACCGGCACTTCGCGGCCCTCGGGGGTGCGAAGCAGCAGGCAGCCGAAGGCGTCGCGCCGCAGGTGCAGGTCAGGTTGCGTCATGGCTGGGCTGTGTCCGGTTCATAGGCTGGCTTCCTCGGCTTCGTCGTCGTCCCAGTTGCCGAGGGGGTCTTCGCCCCGGGCCTGGGCCTGGTACAGGCGGGAATAGGCGCCGTTCCTGGCCAGCAGTTCGTCGTGCTTGCCGACTTCCACGATTTTGCCCCGATCCAGCACCACCAGGCGGTCGGCCTGGTGCAGGGTGCTGAGACGGTGGGCGATGGAAATCGTGGTGCGGCCGCGCGTCAGGTTGTCCAGGGCTTTCTGGATTTCCTGCTCGGTAGTGGTGTCCACCGACGAGGTGGCTTCGTCCAGGATGAGGATGCGCGGATTGATCAGCAGGGCGCGGGCGATGGAGATGCGCTGGCGCTCGCCGCCCGACAGCGCCTGGCCGCGCTCGCCGACCAGCGAGTCGTAGCCGTGGGGCAGGCGCAGGATGAATTCGTGGGCGTTGGCCGCGCGGGCCGCCGCGATGATTTCCTTGTAGGTGGCGTTGGGCTTGCCGTAGGCGATGTTCTCGGCGATGGTGCCGAAGAACAGAAAGGGCTCCTGCAGGACCAGGCCGATGTGCTTGCGGTACTCCGAGACCGGCAGCGCGCGGATGTCCAGCCCGTCGATGCGGATGGAGCCTTCGGTGACGTCGTAGAAGCGGCAGATGAGGTTGACCAGGGTGCTTTTGCCCGATCCGCTATGGCCCACCAGGCCTATCATCTCGCCCGGCGCGATGTTCAGGTCGATGCCGCGGATGACGGCGCGATTGCCGTAGCGAAAGCCGATATTGCGCAGTTCGATGCGGCCTTTGACTTCGTCCAGGTGCACGGGATGCACGGGCTCGGGCACGCTGGACACGTGATCCAGGATGTCGAAGATGCGCTTGGCGCCCGCCGCGGCCTTCTGCGTGAACGACACGATGCGGCTCATGGAGTCCAGCCGGATGTAGAAGCGGCTGATGTAGGTGAGGAAGGCGGTCAGCACGCCCACCGTGATCTGGTCGCGCGATACCAGCCAGATGCCGAATCCCCAGACCACCAGCAGGCCGACTTCGGTCAGGAAAGTGACGGTGGGCGAGAACAGCGACCATACCGCGTTGACCCGGTCGTTGACGGCCAGGTTGCGGTTGTTGGCTTCGCGAAAGCGCCCGACCTCGCGGCGTTCCTGGGCAAAGGCCTTGACCACGCGGATGCCGGGAATGGTGTCGGCCAGCACATTGGTCAGCTCCGACCAGATGCGGTCGGCGCGCTCGAAGCCGTGGCGCAGGCGGTCGCGCACCAAATGGATGAGCCAGGCAATGAAGGGCAGGGGGATCAGCGTGACCACCGCCAGCCAGGGATTGATGGAGACCAGGATGACGGCCGTCATGAGGATCATGAGCACGTCGGTGGCGAAATCCAGCAGGTGCAGCGAAAGAAAGATACAGATGCGGTCGGACTCCGAGCCGATGCGCGAGATCAGGTCGCCGGTGCGCTTGCCGCCGAAGTATTGCAGCGACAAGGTTTGCAGGTGCTGGTACGTGGCCGTGCGCAGGTCGGCGCCGATGCGCTCGCTGACGCGCGCCAGGATGTAGGTGCGGCCCCAGCCCAGCACCCAGGCCAGTATCGACGAACCCAGCAGCCCGCCCAGGTACAGGCGCACCAGGCTCCAGTCTATGGGCGTGCCGTTCTGGAAGGGAATCAGCACGTCGTCCATGAGCGGCATGGTCAGGTAGGGCGCGACCAGCGCGGCGGCGGTCGAGATCAGCGTCAGCAGGAAGCCGGCCAGCAATTGCGTACGGTAAGGCTGGGCGAATCGCCACAGGCGCAGCAAGGCCCAGGTGGAGGGCGGAGTGGGCGGATCGCCGTCTTCGTCCAGGCTTTCGTCGTAGTCGATTTCGGGGCGGACGGCCTGGCCCTGCGCCACGGCGCATTGGCGTTCGAACTGGGCCATGAGCCGCAGCGCGGCGGGATTGCAGCCCAGCGTATACCGCCATTTGGCAAGTTGCGCCTGCGTGTCCAGCAGCTCGAGGGAGCCCACGCCGGCATGGTCGTGCTGGATAAGGGCCAATCCCGGGCGGTAGGCCCATTCATGCCAATCGCCCTGGGCGGATTCCCTGGCCAGCAGCCGGCGGTCGGTGACGACCAGCAAGCCTTTGGAAAACTGCAAATCGGCATTGAGATCCAGCTCCAGGCTCGCCAGAACGGTTTCGTGTTCCTGCAGGTGTTTTTCCAGCTCCGGAAGCCAGAAATGGGAAACGTCGGCCAGGGGCGCACCTACCTTATTTGCTTCGGTATTCATGGAGTAAATGCGGTGTTTTCGGCACAGAATATGTAAGGTGCTTGTAAGGATGGATAAACACGCGAAATTTGCTTGCTTTGCGGACTGGCTAGGAGTTTAATTTGCTTCTCTTTGTGGGTAGCCCCGCAATTCTCTTCTCTTTGGTTGCGCCTGGCAAATGCATCTGTCATTTTTCCGCTCCCGGCAATAAACGGCATCGTTCGTCCGAACTGTGTTGCCTACCTCTTTTTCCCAGACTTCTTCATCTCAAGATGAACAAAAAACACATTGAATTTATCAAGATGCTGTCCCTGCGCGGGCCCAGCATCTGGGCATATCGGCCAATTATCGAGGCTTGGGTCGATATTGGGGATCTGGAGGATTTTCCGTCGAACACCATTCCGGGGTTCAACGAGCGGCTTTCCGCCTGGCTGCCAACCCTGGTGGAGCATCGTTGCAGCATTGGCGAACGTGGTGGTTTTTTACAACGGTTGCGCGACGGAACCTGGCCCGCCCACATTCTGGAACACGTCACGCTGGAGCTGCAAAGCCTGGCCGGCCTGCCGGGCGGCCTGGGACGAGCCCGGGAAACCCCCGTCCGTGGAGTTTACAAGGTAATCGTGCGCGCCTGGTACGAGCCCGTGACCCGCGCGGCGCTGTATGCCGCCCGCGATCTGGTCATGGCCGCCATCGAAGACCAGCCCTACGACGTGCAGGCTGCGGTTGACGAACTGCGCGACCTTACCGAGTCGCTGCGCCTTGGCCCCAGCACCGACTGCATCGTCAACGCCGCCGACGACCGCGATATTCCCGCCATCCGCCTCAGCAACGTCAACAACCTGGTCCAATTGGGCTACGGGGCGGCCCAGCGCCGCATCTGGACGGCGGAAACCGACCAGACCAGCGCCATTGCCGAAGGCGTGTCGCGTGACAAGGATCTGACCAAGACTTTGCTGCAGGCTTGCGGCGTGCCCGTGCCCGAGGGGCAACTGGTGGAAACGGCGGAAGAGGCCTGGGATGCGGCCGAATCCATTGGCCTGCCCGTGGTCGTCAAGCCCATGGACGGCAATCATGGCCGCGGCGTATTCACCAATCTGACCTCGCGCGAGGAAATCGAAACCGCCTTTGCCGTGGCGGTGGACGAAGGCAGCGGCGTGGTGGTCGAGCGCTTCATCCAGGGCGACGAGCATCGTCTGCTGGTGGTGGGCGACCGCATGGTGGCCGCCGCGCGCGGCGAGGTGGCCTCGGTGGTCGGCGACGGCGTCAGCACCATCGAAGACCTCATCGAAAGCCAGATCAATTCCGACCCGCGCCGGGGGCGCGGCGAAGACCACCCGCTCAACTTCATCCGGCTGGACTCCGCCGCCCGGCTGGAAGTCAGCCGCCAGGGGTATAGCGCCGAGTCCGTTCCTGAAGCTGGCAAGACGGTGATCATCCAGCGCAGCGGCAATGTTTCGCTGGACGTGACCGACCTGGTTCACCCCTCGGTGGCCTCGGCGGTCACCCTGGCGGCGCGCGTCGTCGGCCTGGACATCGCCGGCGTCGACCTGGTGGCCAGCGACATTTCCCGCCCTCTCGAAGAGCAGGGGGGCGCCATTGTCGAGGTCAACGCGGGCCCCGGCCTGCTCATGCACATCAAGCCCGCGCAGGGCCAGCCCCGGCCTGTGGGCGAAGCCATCGTCGATCACCTGTTCCCGCCGGGACAGGCCGGACGCATTCCCGTCGTGGGCGTAACCGGCAGCCATGGCAAGACCACGGTGGCGCGCATCGTGGCCCGGCTGTTGCAGATCGATGGCTTTTCCATCGGCCTGGCATGCAGCAGCGGCTTGTTCTTCGGCCATCGCCATGTCGAAAGCAAGGATTGCGCCAACTGGGAGCAGGGCCAGCGGGTATTGCTGAACCGTGCCGTCCAGGCCGGCGTCATTGAAAACAGCAGCCGCGCCATCCTTACCGAAGGCCTGGCCTATGACCGTTGCCAGGTGGGGATCGTCACGAATCTCGATCCGGCCGACACGCTGCCCGATTTCTACGTCGACGACGTGGATCGCATTGCCAACGTGTTCCGGACCCAGGTCGATGTGGTGTTGCCCGGCGGCGTGGCGGTGTTGAACGCCGACGATGAGCCCGTGGCGGCCATGGCGGGCCTGTGCGACGGCGACGTGGTGTTTTTCGGCATGGATGGCAATGGGGCCGTGATGGCCGAACATCTGGCCGGCGGCAAACGCGGGGTGTTCGTGCGCGACGGCGCGATCGTCCTGGCGCATGGCGCCAAGGAAAGCCGTCTTACCGATCTGGCGGCCGTGCCGCTGACGCAGGGCGGTACGCAGGTTCAACAGGTGCAGAATGTGCTGGCGGCGGTTGCCGCCGGCTGGGCCCTGGAGATCGACCCCGCCCTGATGCGTACCGGCGTGGAAACCTTCGGCCTGGACGCCGCCGCGGTGCAGGTGCGGCCGGACAGCACGGCGCCGGCGCTGGAAGTGGCGGTATGAGTTTGGGCCGGTATTCAGGGCCTGTTGACACTTGACAATGCAATGTAGACGGCGTCGTTCCTGCGACGAAGCCAATAAGGAAACGCAGTTCATGGAAGTCTCACGTGTAAGAGCTTTGCGCGGCCCCAATCTGTGGAGTCGCCAGACTTCGATCGAAGCCATCGTGTCGTGCACCGATGTCGAATGCGCCATCGATGCAATGCCCGGATTCGAAACACGCTTGCGCGCCCGCTTTCCCGAGTTGGATCTGCTGCGCCCCTTGAACAACGGGCAAAGCTACTCGATGGCGCATGCCCTGGCCTGCGCCGCGCTGAGCCTGCAGTCCCAGGCCGGTTGCGCCGTGTCGTTCTACCGCACATCCGCCACGATCGAGCTCGGGGTATTCCAGGTCATCGTGGAATACAGTGAAGAAGACGTCGGCCGGATGGCTTTCGACCTGGCCCAGGATCTTTGCCGGGCGGCCATGGACGACACGCCGTTCGATCTGGCCGATGCGCTGGCGCGCCTGCGTGAGCTCAATGAAGACGTGCGTCTTGGGCCCAGCACCGGCGCCATTGTGCTGGCGGCGGTCGTGCGCTCGATTCCCTATCACCGCCTGACGCAGGGCAGCCTGGTGCAGTTTGGCTGGGGCAGCCGGCAGCGTCGCATACAGGCGGCTGAAACCGACTGCACCAGCGCCATTGCCGAATCCATTGCGCAGGACAAGGACTTGACCAAGGCGCTGCTGAGCGCAGCGGGCGTGCCCGTGCCGGACGGCCGCAGCGTGACCACGCCCGAAGAAGCCTGGGAAGTGGCGCAGGAAATCGGCGGGCCGGTGGTGGTCAAGCCGCGCGACGGCAACCAGGGCAAGGGTGTGGCGGTAAACCTCCAGGGGCGCGACCAGGTTTTTGCGGCGTTCGAGGCGGCGTCGGACATTTGCTCCGAAGTCATCGTCGAGCGCTATTTCCCCGGCCACGATTTCCGTTTGCTGGTGGTGGGCGACAAACTGATTGCGGCGGCGCGGCGCGACCCTCCGCAGGTGATCGGCGACGGCAAACATACCATTGCGCAACTGGTGCAGGCCATCAATGCCGATCCCGCGCGCGGCGAAGGGCATGGCACGTCGCTCACCAAAATCCGCATACACGACGACATTGCCGTGGCCACCATGGCCAAGCAGGGCTACGATGAGAATTCCGTGCCCCAGAACGGCGTGCTGGTGGCGCTGCGCAACAATGCCAACCTGAGCACCGGCGGCACCGCCACCGATATCACCGATCACGTCCATCCCGACCTGGCGGCGGTGGCAGTGGCGGCGGCTCAAATGGTGGGCCTGGATATCTGCGGCATCGATCTGGTCAGCGAAAGCGTCTACGAGCCGCTGTCTCCCGGCAAGGGCTGTATTGTGGAAGTCAATGCGGCGCCGGGGCTGCGCATGCATCTGAGCCCTTCGTTCGGCAAGGGCCGCGCGGTGGGCGAAGCCATCATCGCCAATATGTTCCCCGAGGGGGAAAACGGCCGGATTCCCGTGGTGGCGATTGCCGGCACCAACGGCAAAACCACCACCACCCGGCTCATTGCGCATTTGCTGGCCGATACCGGCCTGCGTGTCGGCATGACCAACTCCGACGGCGTCTACGTAAACGGCCGGTGCATCGATACCGGCGACTGCAGCGGCCCGCGCAGCGCGCGCAATGTGCTGATGCATCCCGATGTGGACGCGGCGGTGCTCGAAACCGCACGCGGCGGCATCCTGCGCGAAGGCCTGGGATTCGACCGCTGCAATGTGGCGGTCGTCACCAACGTCGGCATGGGCGACCATCTGGGCCTCAACTACATCAGCACGGTGGAAGATCTGGCCATCGTCAAGCGGGTCATCGTCGAAAACGTGGCGCCGGACGGCATGGCCGTGCTGAATGCGGCCGATCCCTATGTGGCGGCCATGGCCGAAAACTGTCCCGGCTCCGTGACCTTCTTCGTGGCCGACGGCAATCATCCGGTGCTGGCCACGCATCGCGCCCAGGGTGGGCGCGCCGTCTTCGTGGAGGGCGGCGATATCGTCCTGGCCGAAGGCGGCAGCGCCTTGCGCTTGCCGCTCAAGGATATTCCCCTGACTCGCGCGGGCACCTTGGGCTTCCAGGTGGAAAATGCCATGGCTGCCGCCGCGGCGGCCTGGGCGCTGGGCCTGGATGGCGCCGCCATGAGGGCCAGCTTGTCGTCCTTCGTCAGCGACGCCAGCACGGCGCCCGGACGCTTCAATATGTTCTCGTACAAGGGCGCGACGCTGATCGCCGACTACGGCCATAACCCCGATGCTATCCAGGCTTTGGTGGATGCGGTGGAGAGCCTGCCGGCGAGGCGGCGCAGCGTGGTGATAAGCGGGGCGGGCGACCGCCGCGATATCGACATCCGCCGCCAGACCGAGATTCTGGGCGAAGCCTTCGACGACGTCATCCTGTACGAAGACCAGTGCCAGCGCGGCCGGGAGGACGGCGAAGTGCTGGCCCTGCTGCAGCAAGGCTTGGCCAATGCGAGCCGGGCCAAGCACATACAGGAAATCCGCGGCGAATTCCTGGCTATCGACACCGCTCTGGAAAAGCTGGCCGACGGCGACTTATGCCTGATCCTCATCGACCAGGTCGAAGCCGCCCTCGAGCACATCGCCAAGCGCGTCGACGAAACCACGCCGCAAGCGGCATAGCGTCGTGCAAAGGAGCGGCAGGCGGGCGCAAGCCCATGCCGCGTGCGGATTCCCGTTCTTTTTTGCTATTCTGTGATCCATAACCTCGAGGCGGCGGAACATATGTCCCGCCGCGGCGGCCTTCGGCCTTCCATTTTCCGGAAGCAGAAAGCCCGGCAATCACAGGAGACGGAATCATGAAGCGATTATTTCTGGCGGGCGCGCTGGCGGTGTGCCTGGTGGGCGCCGCCCACGCCGACGAAGCGCTCAAGGCGGCCATCGCCAGCAGCCAGCGCACGCCGGCCTACGTGCAGCGCGACGCCGCGCGCCATCCCTACGAAACGCTGATGTTCTTCGGTATCAAGCCCACCATGACGGTGGTCGAATTGTCGCCCGGCGGCGGCTGGTATACCGAAATCCTGGCGCCCTACCTGCGCGACAAGGGCAAATACATTGCGGGCTCCTATTCGCCGGACTCGTCCGACGAGCATCTGCGCGGCTATGCCCGCAGTTTTCGCAACAAGATGGCCGCGAATCCGGCGCTGTTCGGCAAAGTCGATGTCGAGGTCTTCGAGCCCCCGCAGCACCTGGATTACGCGCCCGCGGGCAGCGTGGACATGGTGCTGACCTTCCGCAACATCCATAACTGGATTGCGCAGGGCGACGACAATGCGAAAAAAGTCTTCAAAAGCGCCTACGATGCCTTGAAGCATGGCGGCGTGCTGGGCGTGGCCGAGCATCGTCTGCCGGCCGGCATGGCGCAAGATTCCAAGGCCAGCACCGGCTACGTGCACGAAGCGTATGTCATCAAACTGATCGAAAGCGTGGGGTTCAAGCTGGCCGCCAAATCGGAAATCAACGCCAACCCCAAGGACACGGCCGACCACCCCAACGGCGTCTGGGCGTTGCCGCCCACCTACCGCAACAAGGACGTCGACCATGCCAAATACCAGGCCATCGGCGAAAGCGACCGCATGACATTACGCTTTGTTAAGCCGTAAACTAAGGGGTAGCGTCGTTTCCTTTTGCGTTTTCGAGTTCTTTGTGGGCAGCGGCGCCGCCGGCCCCGTGCATGATGTGGCGGTCGGCAATGATGGAGCGCCACAATGGAAAATCTGGATCTTGTTGTCTTAAGAACTTTGCGCGATTGGCGACAGGCCGGCAAGCGGGCGCTGTTGGCGACGGTTGTGCGCACCTGGGGCTCTTCGCCGCGGCCCATAGGTTCCATCATGGCTTTGTGCGAAGACGGTACTGTCGTGGGGTCGGTGTCGGGCGGTTGCATCGAAGACGACCTTATCTATCGCTATTCGCAAGCGTATGCGGGCGCCGGAAATCCATCCAGAATGCCCACGGGCGTGCCGGCCTTCCTGCGGTACGGCATCAAGGCCGATGAAGCTCACCGGTTCGGCCTGCCCTGTGGGGGAACGCTGGAACTGCTTATCGAATACGATGCCGATGCGCAGGCCCTGGCGCAATTGGTGGCGGAGCTCGAAGCCGGCAAGCTGATGCGGCGCATCGTGCGCTTGTCCGACGGCAGCGTGTTCCAGGAGCCGACCGGCCAACCCTCCGAGTTGTCCGTCTCGGAAACCGAACTGGTCAATACCTTCGGTCCCGAATACCGCATGCTGCTGATCGGCGCGGGGCAATTGACGGAATACCTGGCCACCATGGCCTTGTTCAACGGCTTTACCGTTATGGTGTGCGATCCACGCGAAGAATACCGCGCCAGCTGGTCGGTGGCGGGGGTATGTGTGGTGGCTGAAATGCCCGACGATGTGGTACGCGAATTCAAGGCCGACCGGCGCAGCTGCATCATCGCCCTTACCCACGACCCGAAGCTGGACGACCTGGCCTTGCTGGAAGCGCTTGAAACCGAGGCCTTCTACGTGGGCGCCATCGGCTCGCGCAGCAACAACGCCTTGCGGCGCGAACGGCTTATCGAATACTTCGATCAGACCGAAGAGTCCTTGGCACGCTTGCGCGGCCCCATTGGCATTTACATAGGCAGCAAGACACCGTCCGAAATCGCGGTCAGCATCATGGCCGAAGTGCTGGCGGTCAAGAACGGCGTAACCTTGCCGCGCGACATGGATGTGGCCCGGGCCAAAAACAATGGCGGCATTCCTTCTTCAGGCGCGGATCAGGTGTGCGCCATTTAGGCGACATCTCCCGGATAGGCCGCAGCTCGCCATCCAATTTTTTAGTGGGCACTAAAAAAATCACATTTTGCACCGGCTTTCGCACGGCTTTAGTGCACGGAATTCAGCTCTCCCACAAGCCTAGGGTAACTACTTAGCCGCCTTGGCAGGCTCTGTCTGTTACAGCAGAAAGGCCCATTTTTATTGGGTTTCCGTTGGTTTAAATTTCAAATTGTTACATGAATTCCTGGAAAAATACTTTGCTTCCGGGAGAACCCACATTGCGCATGGTGGAATTTTCCCTTAGTATTTTTTAGCGTTCACTACATACTATTGTAGTCACCACTACATTTATTCCGGGGCTGTCCAAGCCCGGGTTGAGTATCCACAAGGCCAGCGTTGTCGATGCCGGCCAGTCTCGAGCCAGGAGTGCAGTATGAAATACTTGAAGCAAATGACCGTCGCGGTGGCGATGGCGATGACAGCAGGGTTCTGTGCCAATACCGCTCTGGCGCAATCGAAAGACACCATTCTTATCGGTGAGCTGAACAGCTACAAGACCTTGCCGGCCAATCTTGGGCCGTACAAGAAGGGCTGGGAGCTGGCGCAAGAACAGATCAACGCCGCCGGCGGCGTGCTGGGCAAGAAGCTGCAAACCATTTTCCGCGACGACAACGCCAATGCCGGCGATGCCGTGCGCATCGCCGAAGAGTTGATCTCTCGCGACAAGGTCGATGTGCTGGCTGGCGTTACCCTGTCGAACGTCGGTTTGGCCGTGGCCGATTTCGCCAAGCAGCGTAAAGTGTTCTTCTTGGCTTCCGGGCCGCTGAGCGATAAGGTCGTCTGGCAGGACGGCAATCGCTACACCTATCGCCTGCGCGCTGGCACGCATGCCCTGGCTGCATCGGTTGCGCCCGCCGCCGCCAAAATGCACAAAAAGCGCTGGGCGCTTATCTACCCGAATTACGAATACGGCCAGGCCGCCGTGGAAGCTTTCAAGACCGAACTCAAGAAGCTTCAGCCGGACGTCGAATTCGTTGCCGATCAGGCCACGCCGTTCGGCAAGCTGGATGCCGGCCCCGTGGTGCAGGCCCTGGAAGACGCCAAGCCCGACGCCATTTTCAATGTGCTGTTCGGGCCGGATCTGACCAAGTTCGCCCGCGAAGGCAAAACCCGCGGCTTGTTCAAGAATCGCGAGGTGGTCAGCCTGCTGACCGGCGAACCCGAGTATCTGGATCCATTGCGTGGCGATGCGCCCGATGGCTGGTTCGTAACCGGCTACCCCTACACGAGCATCGATATCCCCGAGCACAAAGCGTTCATCGACGCCTATGAAAAAAAATATCACGACTATCCGCGCCTGAATTCGGTCATCGGCTACGCCACCGTTCAAGCTCTGGCCGCCGGCATCACCAAAGCCGGTTCCACCGATACCGAAGCCATGATCAAGGCGTTCAAGGGGCTGGAGTTTGAAACTCCGTTCGGCAAGATGCATTTCCGTCCCATCGACAATCAGGCGACCTGGGGCATACATGTGGGCCGCCTGGTGGTAAAGGACGGCAAGGGCGCGATGCCCAGCGGCGAATACATCGACGGCGAGAAGCTGCAGCCTAGCGATGAAGAAGTTCGCCAGATGCGCAAGGCCGATTAGCAGCCGTGAAGCAGCACAAAGCCCCGCATTGCCAATGCGGGCATTTCCTGAATTGAATAGCGGCGGACAGTATGGATTTCTCGGGCTTTATCGTACAGCTACTCAACGGCCTGGCCGGCGCATCGTCGCTGTTCATGGTGGCGGCCGGCCTGTCGTTGATCTTCGGCGTGACGCGCATCGTCAATTTCGCTCATGGTTCGTTCTACATGGTCGGCATCTACGTGGCGTATTCGCTCGTCATGACGCTGGAAAACTCCATCGGCTTCTGGCCTGCCATTGTGTTGGCCGCCGTGGCGGTGGGCATACTTGGCGGACTGATCGAAATGGTGCTGTTGCGCCGTATCTATCATGCTCCCGAGCTATTCCAGTTGCTGGCCACGTTTGCCGTGGCTCTGGTGCTGCGCGATGCCGTGCTTTGGTATTGGGGGCCCGAAGAGCTGCTGGGCCCCAGGGCGCCCGGCCTGGATGGGGCGGTCTCGATCTTCGGCCGGCTGTTTCCCACCTACGACCTGTTCCTTATCGTCATCGGGCCGGTGGTGCTGGGCCTGCTTTGGCTGCTGCTTACCAAAACGCATTGGGGTACCCTGGTGCGGGCGGCAACGCAAGACCGCGGCATGGTCAGCGCTCTGGGCATCAACCAGGCCTGGCTGTTCACCGCCGTGTTCGCCCTGGGTGCACTGCTGGCCGCATTCGGCGGCGCGCTGCAATTGCCGCGCGAACCGGCCAACCTTGAAATGGACATTCAGATCATCGGCGCCGCATTCGTCATTGTGGTGGTGGGCGGCATGGGTTCCATTACCGGTGCTTACGTCGCGGCCTTGCTTATCGCCGAGATCAAGGCAGTCTGTGTCTGGCTGGGCGTAGTCGAGATCCTCGGGTTCAGCCTTTCATTTACCAAGCTGACGCTGGGGGTGGAATTCCTGGTCATGGCGGTGGTGCTCATCATTCGGCCCTGGGGCTTGTTCGGCAAGGCCCAGGCGGTGCGGCACAATGCCTCCGACGGCGAAGAGCCCCTGCGTCCGGCCACCCGCAGGTTCAAGCTGGGCGCGACGGCCTGTGTGCTGTTGTTGGTGGCCCTGCCGGCCCTTACCGTGCAGATGCCCTACATGACGGTGCTGTTCATCGATCTTCTGGTGGCCGTATTGTTCGCGGTCAGCCTGCACTTCATCATGGGGCCGGGCGGCATGCATTCGTTCGGCCATGCCGCCTACTTCGGCCTGGGCGCCTATGCGGCGGCCTTGCTGGTGAAATCGCTGGGCATGCCCATGGAACTTACCTTTATCGTCGCGCCCCTGGTGGCCGGTATAGGGGCCCTGGTGTATGGCTGGTTCTGCGTGCGTTTGTCGGGGGTGTACCTGGCCATGCTTACCCTTGCGGTGGCGCAAATAACGTGGGCCATTTGCTATCAATGGGATGATTTCACCGGCGGCAGCAACGGCCTGACCGGAGTCTGGCCCGCGGCCTGGCTGTCCGATAAAACCGTCTACTACTACGTGACGCTGGTGCTGGTACTGGGCGCCGCGCTATGGCTGCGCCGCATCCTGTTTTCGCCGTTTGGCTATGCCATGCGGGCCGGACGCGACTCGTTCCTGCGCGCCGATGCCATCGGCATCAACGTCAAGCGTATTCACTGGTACGGCTTTGTCATTGCCGGCATCGCGGCGGGTCTGGCGGGCACGTTGTTCGCTTTTTCCAAGGGCAGTATCTCGCCCGAAACCCTGCATGTGAACAAATCCATAGACGGGCTGGTCATGGTGCTGCTGGGCGGTATGCAAACCTTGGTTGGGCCCATCGTCGGCGCCGTGTCGTTTACATGGCTGCATGACATCGTGTCGCGCGATACCGATTATTGGCGGGCCGTGCTGGGCGGAATCATCTTGCTGCTGGTGCTGCTGTTCCCCCAAGGTATCGCCGGCACCCTCAAGCTGCTGTGCGAAAACCTCTGCGCCAGGGCGAAAGACCGCACAAAGAACAGAGGCCCAGGCCGGCCGCATGGGCATGAGCCGGCCGGCTCGCAAGGGAAGGACGGGCGCATCCAGGCCATGGAAAGCGCCGTCCATATCGATCGCATACAAGTCAAGGAGGCGCAGCCATGAGCTTGCTGAAAGTATCGGGCCTGGGCAAGTCCTTCGGCGGCGTCCGGGCCGTGGACGGCATCAATTTCGAGCTGCCGGCCGGCGAGCTGCTGGCTCTTATCGGGCCTAACGGCGCGGGCAAGTCCACGACCTTCAACATGGTCAATGGCCAGCTCAAGGCCGATAGCGGTTCCATCAAGCTGGGCAACCACGAACTGGTGGGCCTGCCCCCGCGCAGCATCTGGAAGCTGGGCGTGGGCCGCACCTTTCAAATCGCCGAGACCTTCGCGTCGTTGACGGCGATAGAAAACGTGCAGATGGCTTTGTTGTCGGCCGACAGCAAGCTGTTGTCCACCTGGCGCCGCGCGTCCGCCTACAAGCGGGACGAGGCCATGGACTTGCTGGATCAGGTGGGCATGGCGGCCCAGGCCGACCGGCCTTGCAGCGTGCTGGCCTACGGCGATGTAAAGCGTGTGGAGCTGGCGATTGCCATCGCCAACAATCCCAAGCTGCTGCTCATGGACGAGCCTACCGCCGGCATGGCGCCCAAAGAGCGCAACGACCTCATGGCCCTGACCAAGAAGCTGGTCATCGAGCGCGGCATGGCCGTGCTGTTCACCGAACACAGCATGGACGTGGTGTTCGCCTACGCCGACCGTATGATCGTGCTGGCGCGCGGCAGGCTCATCGCCGAAGGCAAGCCGCTGGAGCTGCGCGATCATCCCAAGGTGCAGGAAGTGTATTTCGGCACCGGCAAGACATTTGAAAAGAAAGCGGTAAAGGAGCCGGCATGACCACTCAAACCTTGCTCGAGGCAAAAGGGCTTGCCGCCTGGTACGGTGCGGCCCAGATTCTGTTCGACCTCGACCTGCACGTGCAGCGTGGCGAGGTCGTGGCCCTGATGGGCCGCAACGGCGCGGGCAAGTCCACCACATTGAAGGCCCTGATGGGCATGCTGGACAAGAGGCGCGGCAATATCTCTTTCCTGGGCAATGATATCTCGCGCAGCGAACCGCATCACGCGGCGCGCATGGGTCTGGCCTTCGTGCCTGAAGATCGCCGCGTCTTCACCGAACTTACCGTCATGGAGAACCTGGCCGTGGGCCGGCAGCCGGCGCGTACCTGGGACGACGGCACGGCGGCGCCGCAATGGACGCCCGAACGGCTGTTTGCGCTGTTCCCCAACCTGGGCGAGATGCCCTTGCGTCCCGGCGGGCGCATGAGCGGCGGCGAACAGCAGATGCTCACGGTGGCCAGGGCGCTCATGGGCAATCCGTATCTGGTATTGCTGGACGAGCCCTCTGAAGGCGTGGCTCCGCTCATCGTCGAGCAAATGGCGAACATGATCATCGAGCTCAAGCAGCAAGGCGTGAGCATTCTGCTTTCCGAGCAGAACATGCATTTTGCCGAACTGGTCTCGGACAGGGCCTATGTGCTGGAAAAAGGCCAGATCCGCTACCAGGCCTCCATGGAAGAGCTGGCGGCCAACGACGAAGTCCGACGCGCGTATTTAAGCGTCTAGCGCGCTGTTCGGCTGATTCGCGCATCTGACTGCGGCGCTTGAATTAGCCATGTGGCCAACCGTGCGCTAGGAATCCGCGCCCAGGGATTTCAGTGGCGGCTCGTCCGAGCGCAGCCAGCCGGTCAGGCTCCAACGGGCCTGCCGGCATGGCAGAACCTCATGCGGAATCAGGTCGCTGCGAAAAATCACCAATCGCCCCGGCATGGGCAGTATGCGCTGCGTTTCGCGGTGGTCGTCGTCCGGGTGGTACAAGCAAAGCTCGCCGCCGTCCAGCGGCTTCCAGTGCGGGTTCAGGTACAGAGCGACGGAAATCTTCCGGTGCCCGGTATTGCGGTGCTGGTCGATGTGTTTTTTATAGCCGCGCCCCGCTTCGTAGCGCGCGAAATGAAATTCCTGGCTGCGCAGGCCCAGGTAATACCTGGCGTTCAGCTCCTGGCGCAATTCCCGCATCCATGCAAAAAATGGTTGCCCGGCAGGCAGGGAACCGGGCTCGACCCAGCAGATCGAGTCTCCGCGTATATCGGGCCGTTGCTGGTGGTTTTGTTCGCGCCCTATGCCAGCCTCATGGAAATGGCCTTCGTGCCAAAGCTCCTGGCCCTGCTTCAGCAAGGCTGCGCGCCAGCTTGCGGAGACAAGGGTGTCGCTGACGGCCCAGCCTTGCTCTTCAAGCGAGTGGAACAGCGCATCGTGGGAGCTCATGCGTTTATACCGCCTAAAGTCGAAATTTTGGCATAAAAATCTAGCAATATCCCTAGTTTCTTAAAAATAGTTTAAGAATAAAATGATTTTTCATGTTGCCCCGGAGCACAGGACGGGCGCGGCTGTCATTCAAATAAATAATCAAGCGGGAAGGTTTTATGGAAGAGGCTGGCAACCAGCAGACAGCTCAGGCTGCATTAGGCGCGGGCATGCGCGCCTATCGTGGGCTGATGATAGGAACGGGATTGATTGCGGCGGTACTGTTCGGGGCCATGGCGTTGCTGGTTTGCGCCGACGTGCTGCTGCGCAACCTGGGCATTACAACCATTACCTGGTCGGTGGAAGTCACTGAATACATGCTCATGATCTCGGCGTTCCTGGCGTCGCCATGGCTGGTTTACGCCAACGACCACATTCGCGTCGACATCCTGGTGCGCGGCCTTACCGGCAAAAGAAAATGGTGGTTCGATGTCGTCGGCGAATTCATCTGCCTGATTGTGTGCGCCATTCTGGCCGTGCAAAGCGTCTATAGCTTGTTCGACACCATGCAGCAGGGCGGCATGGTGTTCAAGGTTCTTATCTTCCCCGAATGGTGGCTGGCTCTTCCCATGACCATTTCGTTCATTCTGTTGACCGTGGAATTCGTGCGCCGGCTTGCGGTGGCATTCAAGTCCGAACACGTAGAGGTGGCGTAATGGAATGGCAATTGGCATTGAGCCTGTTATTGGGCGTGTTGTTCGTGCTTATGCTTATCGGCATGCCGGTGGCATTTGCATTCTTGGGGGTCAACCTGCTGGGCGCATGGGTCTTCATGGGCGGCGAAGCCGGGTTGGGCCAGTTGGTGCGCAACTCGATCATGTCGGTCAATAGCTTTTCGCTGACCCCCATCCCGCTGTTCATTCTCATGGGCGAGCTTTTGTTTCATAGCGGCCTGGCATTTCGCGCCATCGCGGCCATCGAGCAGCTCATCGCCAAGCTGCCCGGCCGGCTTTCCATCGTGTCGGTGGTGGGCGGCACCATTTTCGCCACCTTGTCCGGCTCGACCATCGCCAATACGGCCATGATGGGCGGCACCTTGCTGCCCGAGATGCTCAAGCGCGGCTATCAGCCCAAAATCGCCATGGGCCCCATCATGGCGGTGGGCGGCATTGCCATGTTGATTCCGCCGTCCGCCCTGGCCGTCATGCTGGGCAGCCTGGCCGGCATTTCCATCTCGCAATTGCTGATCGGCGGCATCGTGCCCGGCCTGGTGCTGGCGGTGCTGTTCGTGGCCTACGTCATGATCCGCTGCACGATGGAACCCGGCCTTGCCCCGGTCTACGACCCTGGGCAGCGCAAATACGGATGGGAGCGCTGGAAGCCTTTCGTGCGCGATGTGTTGCCGTTGTTCGGAATTTTCGTGGCGGTGGTGGGCAGCATGCTGGTGGGCTGGGCTTCGCCAACCGAATCGGCCGCCATCGGCGCCTTGGCCTCGGTTGTTGCCATGATCTGCTACCGTGCGTGCTCGTGGCAGGCGTTGTACAAGGCGCTCATGGAAACTGCCCGCATCTCGGTCATTATTCTGTTCGTGCTGGTGGCTTCGACCACGTTCTCGCAGTTGCTGAGCTTTTCGGGCGCGACCACGGGTCTGCTGCAATTGATCGGCCAATATCATCTTTCGCCGCTTTACCTGGTTGTAGGAATGTTGGTCATTCTGCTGTTCCTGGGCTGCATCATCGACCAGGTCAGCATGATGATGATCACCCTGCCGTTCTTCATGCCTTTGGCCAATAGCGCCGGCATCGACCCCATCTGGCTGGGCGTCATGCTGTTGCTGGCCATGGAAATCGGCCTGCTCACGCCGCCTTTCGGCTTGCTTTGCATGGTCATGCAAAGCGTTGCGCCAAGCCATATCCGGCTTACGCAAATCTACGGTTCGGTCATGCCGTTCATCGTTCTTGAAGTGCTGGTATTGGGGGCGCTTCTGTTCTTGCCGTGGCTGGCTACGGGGCTGCCACAGTTAATGGTTACACCATAAGGAGATAACAACCATGAAAAAAACGTTCACCCTGGCGGGGATTGCCATCGCGCTGGGTTTTGCGAGCTTTGCCGCGCAAAGCGCCGAAGTCACGCTCAAGGCCGTCAGCGCCTTTTCCAAAGATTCGTTCTTCGATCGCACCTTCGAGGCGTTCGTCAAGAAGGTCAATGCGGAAGGCAAGGGCATCGTGCAAATCAACCTGCTGGGCGGCCCCGAAACCATGCCTCCGTTTGAAATTGGCAATGCCGTGCGTTCGGGGGTGGTGGACCTGGCCAGCACCACTGGCGTATTCCATGCCAACCTGGTGCCCGAGGCGCTGGCGCTGAGCTTTACCTCGGTGCCCATGGCCGAGCTGCGTAAAAACGGCGGCTACGAGCTCATGGATAAAATCCATCGCGAAAAAGCCAATATGGTGTGGCTGGGCCGCGAAACCGAAGGCCTCAAGTACCACATCTACACCAACAAAAAGCCGGTCGACGATTCGTTCAGCGGCATGAAGCTGCGCAGCGTTCCGGTGTATCGCGGGTTCTTCCAGGCGTTGGGCGCCTTGCCGCTGCAGGTTCCGCCCGGCGAGGTCTATACCGCGCTCGAACGCGGCGTGGTCGACGGCTACGGCTGGCCCAGCGTGGGTATTTTCGACCTGGGCTGGCAGGAAAAAACCAAGTACCGCATCGATCCCGGTTTCTATAACGTCGAAGTCAGCCTGTTCATGAACCAGGACAAATGGAAGAAGCTCGACGACCAGCAACGCGCTTTCCTGCAAAAGCAGGTGGCCGAGGTCGAAGCCAACTTCGCCCACGACCAGGAGCTGGCCGCCGAGGAAAAGAAAAAACTCATCGCAGGCGGCATCCAGATCATCGACCTGCCGCCCGAGCAGGCCAAGGCTTTTGAAGCCAAGGCCGACGCTAGCGCCTGGAAGGTCATCGACCAGACCAGCCCCAAATATGCGGCCCAGCTAAGAAAGCTGTTCGGCGGCGAAGGCAAGTAGCCAGCCAGCCATTTTTCTTGCTGTACAAAGCCCGGCAGGCGTTTTACGCTATAGCCGGGCTTTGTTGTCTTTGTCGTTTATGATGCCGCTTTTTCCCGGCAAACGGAGGAGCGCATGACTACCGGTGAAATTATCGTTGGGCTGTTGCTGGTATTGGGGCTGGCCTGTTCCCTTACCTTGCTGTTCTGGCTGCGCAGGCTGATCCGCCGCAAGGAGTAGAGTACCCCCACGCTGCGCCGCTGACGCGGCTTGCTGCCCCCAAGGGGGCGCTTTTTGCCTTGGGGGCGGCCCGGCGGCAAAAAACCGGCTAACTGAAGCTATGCGGCAGCAAGAACATGAAGGCCGCGACGGCTGTCGGCAGTAGCGCCGACAGCAGCAGCTTCAGCGGCGAAATCGCGCCGTCCGGGAAAAAGTTCTTCAAAATCGAGAACCCGGCTGGATTGGGCGCGTTGGCAATCACGGTAAGGCCACCGCCGGTAACGGCGCCGGCCACCAGCATATAGCGCCACAAGTCGCTGGTGCCTTCCACCAGCGACCCCAGGTACGTGAGGGCCGCGTTGTCGGTCACCGCGGTAAGCGCCGTTGCGCCCCAATACAGCACAATCGGCTCGAGCCCGCCAAGCAGATCCTGCAGCCACCACTTCTGCATGCCGCCCAGCACCACCAGCCCTGCCAGGAAAAAGCCCACCATCAGCCCTTCCCGGATCAGCAGAGGGTTCTGGTGGCGTGCATAGGCATGGGCGTAGCCGATGAACATCAGCAGGATGGCCAGGAATACCGCCGGATGGTGCGCGCCCAGCACGATGCCCACCAGGCAGGCCAGGTGGATGAGGATGACGGCTGGGGGAACCGGCGAGCGAGTGTCGGGTTCGCCGCCTATTCGTCCGCTCAGCAAATGTTTGCGGCACACCAGCGTAAGCACGCCGGCATTGATGAATACCGCCGCCACTGCACGCCAGCCGAAGTGGGTGGCCATGAAGGCCGTATCCCAGCCAAAGGTGTGCGCCACCATGAGCACCGGCGGGGCGGCGTAGGCCGTAAGCACGCCGCCAATGGAAATGTTGACGAACAGCACGCCCAGCGTCATGTACTTGAAGCCGGCCTGACCCGGCCGGCGGAAGTAGGCGTCGCGCAGCATCAGGGCCGCCAGGGTCATGGCGGCCGGTTCGGTGATGAAGGAGCCCGCCAGGGGGACGATGGAAAGCGTGATGAAGAACGTGGCCAGTTCCTCGCGCATGGGGGTGATGCGGGCCAGCACGCGTACGATGGCGTTCACCAGCTCGATGATGGGCCGGCTGGCCGACACCACCATGATGGCAAAGACAAAGGCGGGCTCCGTGAAGTTGCGGCTGTCCAGGTAGCCGACCGCTTTGTCCGTGCCCGCAAGCAGCGCTATGACGATAATCAGAACAAAGGCCCAAACGCCGAACACGACTTCCACCTCGGCCAGCATGTGCCACAAGCCCGCGTGAGGGCCATTGCGATTGGCCAGGCGGGCAAAGACCGGCACGGAAAAGGTGTGGATGATGGCGACGACGAAAAGCGCGGTGGCGACGACCTCGATGAAGCTGGGCATGTGGTTGACCTTGGTGCCTGATTGTTTGTGAGCAGATATTAAATCAGGCTGCCTGCCAGTGCCGCAACAATAAGCAGGACGCCGACCTGCATATTGGCGCGGAACAGCATGAAATTGCGATCCGGCCGTTCAAGGCTGAACACGCTCATTTGCCAGATGAAATGGCCGGCAATGATGGCGATCACCAAAAAATAGGCCCAGCCCATGCCGATGGCCGCGCCGCCATAGACCCAGAGGACTATGGTGGCCGCATAAAAGCCGCTGATCCAGGCCTTGCCGTTCTGGGCGAAGCGCATGGCCGTGGAGCGTACGCCTAGGCGCAAGTCGTCGTGCACGTCGACGTAGGCGTAAATGGAGTCGTACCCCACTTGCCATAGCACGGCGCCCACCCACATGGCCACAGCGGCCAGCGGGACGGTGTTCTGCGTGTCGGACCAGGCCATCAGCATGCCCCAGTTGAAGCCGATGCCAAGCACCACTTGCGGCCAATAGGTAAAGCGTTTGCATAGCGGGTAGATGACGACGATGGGCACCAGCAGCACGGCCAGCCAGCGGCTGTACTCGTTGATGGCGAACAGCAGCAGGCCGCACACGATGAACTGGCCCAGCAGGAAATACAGGGCGTTCTTCAGGGTGAGCTGGCCGCTGGTAAGCGGGCGAAAGCGCGTGCGTTCCACCTTGCTGTCGATGTCGCGGTCGAAGATATCGTTGAGCGTGCAGCCTATGCCGCGCATCAGCAAAGCGCCCACCGAAAAAATAATCAGTCGGAACAGCGTGGGCCAGCCGTCGGCGGCCTGCACCAGCGCGGCCAGGCAGGGCAATAGCGTAAGCCAGGTTCCCACCGGGCGGTCCAGCCGGCACAGCCTGGCGTAGGGTCCCCATGACCGCGGCAGCCAGTGCTCGACCCAGTCGTCGGGCCGCATGTCCGAAAGATCGGCGCTGTTGGCGCGATGGGCGTAATCGGGGGTGTCCGGCTGCCCGGAGCTATCCGGGGCATTCTTCGGGCCGGGTTCGCCGGAGGCGGGGTGGGGATTGCCGGGCGGCAATGGCGTAGTCACGGCTGTCCTCGCTTGCGGTGTGGCCAAGCCGCTATTTTAGGCGGCTTTCAGGCCTGTTCCGCTTTCGGCGATGAGGCGGCCAAGCGTGGCAATGCCTTCACGGATCTTTTCTTCGGGCACGGTGACGAAGCTGAGGCGCAACGTATTGGTTTGCGGCGTGACGCCGGCGTAAAAAGGCTCGCCGGGGACGAAGGCCACCTTGCTCTGGATGGCGCGCTGCAGCAGCTCGTTGGAGTCGATGTGGGCCGGCAGGGTGACCCACAGGAACATGCCGCCTTCAGGCTTCGTCCAGGTGACGCCGGCGGGGAAGAACTCTTGCATGGCCTTTAGCATATAGCCGCACTGCTGCTTGTAAAGTTCGCGCACGGCGGGCAGGTGCGTTTTCAGGAAACCGCTTTTGATGGTTTCGTAGACGGCCATTTGAGTCAGCGTGGCGGTGTGCAGGTCGGTGGCCTGTTTTATTTGCACCAGCTTGGCGATGATGGGCTGCGGCGCCACAATGTAGCCCAGGCGCAGGCCCGGAGCCAGCACCTTCGAGAACGTGCCCAGCCGGATGACGGTGGCGCCGGCGGCGCGGCCCAGGCCGAGCAGGCCGGGCAGGTCTTCTCCCGCGTAGCGCAGGTCGCCGTAGGGGTCGTCTTCGATGATGGGCACATTGGCTTGCGCGCAGCGCTGCACCAGCGCCTTGCGGCGTTCCAGGTTAAGCGTGGTGCCGGTGGGGTTCTGGAAGTTGGGCAGGGCATAGATGAAGCGCGCGTCCTGGACGCGTTCGTCGGTCAGGCCTTCGGGGATCAAGCCGCCCAGGTCGGTGGGCACGGCCTGGTAGGTGGGTTCGAACAAGGAAAAGGACTGCAGCGCGCCCAGATAGCTGGGCGACTCGACCAGAACCTTGCTGCCCGGATCGATGAACAGCTTGCCCAGCATGTCCAGGGCCTGTTGCGAACCCGAGACGATAAGCACTTCTTCGGGCGAGACATCGTTGGCGCCGACGCGCGCGAGGTCTTGCGCCACCCAGGCGCGCAAGGGCGCATAGCCTTCCGTGGGCCCGTATTGCAGCGCGGATCGCCCGTTTTGATTAAGGACGTTGTCGAAGGCGGTATTGATGGCGTCTACCGGAAACCCCTTGGGCGCGGGCAGGCCGCCCGCGAATGAAATGATTTCGGGCCGTTCGGTGACTTTCAGAATCTCGCGAATGGCCGAACTGGTGATTTTTTGCGCGCGTTGCGAAAAGGTGTAGGGGTGGGGGGTAACGCTCATGTTGCCTGTTCCTGAAAAAGAGCAATGACTTCTGTGGTGATGAGGGTGCGGGTGGCGCCTATCGGCGGATTCGATTGCCGCGGATTTGATTGGTGTATTCAAGCGCGCGAATTAACTGGATAACTCACTAGAATACTGCAACTGAGCCTAAAATGCTTGACCGTGGCGTAACCCGCAAGCCTGCCGGGCCGGGTGGAGTGGGGGGCAGCAAGCCGCGTAGCGGCGCAGCGTGGGGGGCCCATTTTTGCCGCCGGGCCGCCCCAAGGCAAAAAGCGCCCCCTTGGGGGGCAGCAAGCCGCATAGCGGCGCAGCGTGGGGGCCCCATTTTTGCCGCCGGGCCGCCCCAAGGCAAAAAGCGCCCCCTCGGGGGGCAGCCAGCCGCATAGCGGCGCAGCGTGGGGGCCCTCTATTGTCTCTATTGTTTTTGCCCCGATCCGCCCTCATATATAGGGTGGCGAA
>CALMPB010000155.1 GCA_937871985.1 uncultured Burkholderiaceae bacterium | reverse complement strand
ATGTTGGTGCTCGGCGCGGTGCTGTGGCGGGCATTGCCGCGTCAGACGGTCACGGGCACGCGACAGCGCTATGCCGTGTTGCTGACATCGATGTTCCGTCTCTTGTGCGAAGAGCGCACATTGCAGATTCGCGGCACGATCGCGTTACTGATGTTCATGGCGTTCAGCATTTTCTGGAGCGCGTTGGTATTGCCGCTCTCCGCCGCGCCGTTTCATTTCTCGCATACGCGCATTGGTGCGTTCGGGCTCGTGGGCGCAGCAGGGGCGCTGGCGGCGGCGCGAGCGGGGTATTGGGCAGACCGTGGATGGGCGCAACGCACGACTGGCATCGCACTCGTATTGCTGATGGTTTCGTGGCTGCTGCTGGCCGGATTGCATGTGTCCCTGGGCTGGCTCGTCGCCGGTGTGTTGTTGCTCGACCTTGCAGGGCAAGCGATTCACGTCACGAATCAGAGTCTGATCTTTGCCGCGCGCGACGATGCGCCGAGTCGTCTCGTGGGCGCCTACATGCTGTTCTATGCCACGGGCAGCGGCTTGGGGGCGGTCGCGGCGACAGCGACCTACGCGGCTTTCGGCTGGACTGGCGTGTGCGTGCTTGGTGCGGGGGTGAGCCTGGCTGCGCTGGTGTTCTGGGCGACGACCTTGCGCTGCATGCCGACGATCGCCGCAAGCCGGCGCTAGGCGTTAGCGAGCTTTTGCGCGTGACGGCTTGGCGGCGGCGGCCGCGCGGGCAGCGGGCTTATTGCCGAGCACGCCGGTCGTTTCCATGTCTTCGAGCCAGGAGAGGGCGTCTGCGTGACGCAGGAAGTGACGCAGATAATCGGGCGAGACGTCGTGCATGAGCGAGAGCGCGCGGTGTACCAGATGGCTTGAGTTGAGCGGTCCGGCGTTTTCGGGTACCTGAGCGAGCGACTGACGAAGATTGCCGTCGGTGCTGAGCTTCGACCACGTTTCGCGGAAGTATTCGAGGACATCGAGGTCTTCGAAGGCGTCGCCGGTGGAGATGACGGTCGGCGTGACGGGCACCGGTATCGGCGGCGGCACTGCAACCGGCCGTGCCGGCGAAGCCGACGACCCGCTGGGAGGTTGCACGCTCTCGCGCGTTTGTGACGCCTGGCTCGGCGCCGCGGCTCGTGCTTTGCGAGGCGTTGTCGCCGGTACGGGGCGCTCTCCCCCGCCAACACGCTGCGTCATCTCGCCAGTCAGTGAGGCGAGCGGCGACGGTGATCGCATCGAGGTCTGACGGCCTTCATCGGAAGACGTTGCCGGCGGGTTGGCATGAAACTGACTGAATTCATCGATGAGCGTCTTCAATCGCGCATCGAGCACCCGACGAACGTCGCCCGTATAGGCACGGCTGCGCAGCGCCAGTGCTTCGATGCGATGAAAACGCGCAGGGTTGCGCTTGTCGATCCCTTGCGCTCGCCACGCTGCAAGTTGCTCGGTCAAGGCGTCGGATGCCTCTTGAGCAGGCGTAACTGCCGCCACCATCGCGATACCCGAATCTGCCGCTTCGGTCGCTTCGGCCACTTTGGCGCTATGGGTGCCAGCGGCGTTAGCGGTGTTA
This sequence comes from uncultured Burkholderiaceae bacterium, assembly GCA_937871985.1. The sequence goes on along the minus strand of CALMPB010000155.1, from coordinate 98,046 downwards.
GCGGTGTTGGCGGTGATATTGACGCTCTCGTTGCTCATCGCGTCACGCATGGGGCTTGCCCGCGTTGCTGGCGCTGCTGCGCGGCATCGGCGCGATTTCCACGCGCCGGTTCTTTGCACGGCCGCTCTCGTCGGCGTTCGACGTAACGGGTTGCTCTGCACCGAAGGCCGCCGAGAAGATCGACGATGGGGGCACGCCTGCGGCAATCAATTCCCGCGTGACGGTGAGTGCGCGCTGAGCCGACAGCTCCCAGTTATCCGCGAATCGCCGATTCGTCTCACGCACCTGTTGATCGTCGGTGAAGCCGCTGACCATGAGAATCTCGTCGCTCGCGCGAAGATAGGCGCTCAGCGGGCCGGCCAGACTGCGCAGGACTTCACGTCCCTGCGGCTGCAATTGGTCCGAATTCAGCGCGAAGAGCACGTTGCCGCTAATGCCGATGCGTCCGTTCACGAGCGTGACGCGGCCACCGGCGAGCGGTCCTGCCAGCGCTTGCTCAAGCGTCTGACGGCGTTGCGTTTCGGCGCGTCGCTCCTTTACTTCGCGCTCCAGCTTGGCAGACAGTTCGATCTGCACGCCGATCACGCCCAGCATGATGAGGACAAACGCGCCGAGCATCACCGACATCAGATCACCGAAGACAGCCCACGTCGGCGCTGCGGCACCGACGTCGCCACTGTCAGCGATATCCGCGTCGAAGTCTTCTCTCATGCTGCCACGCTACCCGGTTGTGCCCGTGTTTGTGCCAGATCCTGAAGGTTTTCGAGGATCTGTTTTTGCGACATCACACTCAGCTCGACCACCTCGCGCGCCTGCGCAACGTAATAGCCAAGCTGCTCGTCGCTGCGCGCCATCGATTTATCGAGCGCCGCTTCAATGCGTTGCAGATGTTCGAGCAGTTGCGTGTTCGATTCACCGAACGATTGCACGGCGGCCCCGAAGGCGTCGCCCAGACTCGCAATTTCCACGGCGCTACCGGCGACCTGCGCCGACGCGGCGGTGAGCTTCTCGGTCTGCGCGGCGATGGCGTCGCCCAGATTCGCGCCGGCGCGTTCCAGCAACTGTGCAGAGGTTGTGACCAGCTCGTCCACGGCGGCACGTTGCTCGTTACCGGCATGCTTGACGGTGTCGAGCAGCGTGCCGAGGGTATCGAGCAAACGCGAGCGCTCTTCGAGCATGGCGTTGTCGCGCACCATGCTGTCCGAGAGCTTCTGACGCAGTTCACCGATGATCTCGGCAGCGGCCTTCGGCGCTTCGGACGCGGTTTGCACGAGACGCGAAATCTCGGCAATCGTGTCGCTGGCATTGGCACGCGTTTGCTCCGACATTTCCAGCGCCGTGCGGGCGAGCGTGTCGCAAATGGCTTGCTGCTGGCTGGCGGTTTGCGCGCCGACCTGCTGCCATTCCGAGCGCAGCGTGGCGAGCGTGCCTTCGAGCGTTTCCGTCCAGGCGGACAGACGTTGCGTTTCTCGCTCGGCGGTGGCGTCGTGATGAGCGGCGTTGGCGGCGTTCAACGCTTGCAGCAGCGACGCGCTGTGTTCCGTGAAGGCGTGGGTCGTTGCCGCCACGAGTTGCTGATTGCCGTCGGCCAGGCGCTCGCTCGTGCGCGCGTGTTCTGCAATGGCGTCGCGCCACGTCTGTGCGACGTTTTCAGACGTCGAGTCCATCTGCGCCGAAACGCTCTGCAACAGTTGCGAAGCCCGCGTCTCGAAGGTGTCGGCAAAGCGCGCGAGTGCGCTGGCAAGATCGCGCGCGAGCGCTTCGTTCGCAGACTGCTGTGCCGTGAGGGCGTGCTTCCATTCGCCCGACACCACAGCGGCCGTCTCCGACACGCTTTGCATTGCGCCTTCGGTGCGCTGGCTGACGCCATCGATCAGGTGCGCCGAGCGCTGCTCGAAAGTCTCGGAGAAGCGAGTGAGTGCGGCGGCAAGTTCGGTGTTCAGCGCGGCGTTGGCTTGCTGTTGCAGGGCGATCGACTGATCCCACGCTTGCGCAACGCGCTCATGCGCGCCGGCGACATTGCCGCTGGCGGCGTCGAGCTTGGCCGCAACGTCGGCCAGCAACGTGCCGGAGCGCAATTCGAACGTTTGCGCGAAGCGTTCCAGCGCAGTGCCGAGATCCTGCGTGAGGGCGTTGTGCGAGCGCTGCTGCTGGGCGAGCGCTTGCTCCCAGGCTTGCGCCACGGTGGTCTGTGCGGTCGCGATGCTACCCGTGGCGTTATCGAGGCGCGTGGTGACGTCGGCGAGCAGGCCGGCCGAACGGGTCTCGAAAGTCTGGGCAAATTGCGCGAGCGTCGCGCCAAGATCCTTGGCGAGCGCGTCGTTGGTCTGTTGCTGTGCCGCGAGCGAGGCTTCCCACGTTTGCGCGACGCCGGCGTGCGAGGCGCTGACTTGCCCCGTCGCCGTTTCGAGACGCGTGGCGACCTCGTCGACGAGTTTGGCCGAGCGGCTCTCGAAGGTTTGCGTGAACTGGGAGAGCGCGCTGCCGAGTTCCTTGGCGAGCGAGTCGTTGGTGCGCTGCTGTGCGGCCAGCGACGTTTCCCACGTTTGAGCAACACCGGCATGGGCGCTGCTGACGTGTCCGGTGACGGTTTCGAGTCGCGAGGCGACATCGTCGACCAGTCGCGACGAGCGCGCATCGAACGTCTGTGTGAACTCGCTCAGCGCGGCGCGCAGATCGGTCGCGAGCAATTCATTGGCGCGCAACTGGGCGTCGAGCGAATCTTTCCAGACGTTTGCCACGCGCGCCGTGGTGGCTTCGAAGCGATCGGACAGGCCGTCCATTCGATCCTGCATCGCGCCGGAAACGGTCTGATGCCACGACGCCGTTTCGCGCGCGAGGCTCGCCATCGTTGCTTCGACTTCCGGACGAATGGCAGCGCCTGCGGCGCTCGCGGTCGTCGCCACGCTGTCTTTCAGGTACTGCTGCATGGCGCTGGTCAATTGCGCGTAGGACGCATCGGTCTTCGCGTGCAGTGCGTCCTGATTGGCAACGAGCCGCTCGCCAAGTGCCTGACTCTGACGCTCCATCGCCGCCATCATGTCCTGCAAACGGTCCACGAGTGCGGGCATGACCGTGGCCTGTTGCTGGAGCAATTGCAGCGTGGTTTCGCGCTGGTGTTGTTGCGAGAAGCCGCGCAGCGTTGTGACGATGCGGGCGTCGAGCGATTGCACGACTTGTGCGCGTTGCTTGCGGGCCAGTGCGGCCAGCAAGCCGAGCATGGCCGAGGTGGCAACGCCGGCGACCGACGTGCCGAACGCGAAGCCAAGCCCCTTCACCGGAGACGCCAGCGAGGCGCGAATGGCTTCGAGATCGGTCGCGCCTTCGAGCGCGAGACCGGTGCCGCGCAGCGTGGCGGCCATGCCGAGGAAGGTGCCGAGCATACCCAGAAGCACGAGCAGGCCGACGAGGTACGGCGTGAGCGCCGGGCCGGGCAGGCCGACGCGTTCGCCTTCAACGCGCAGGCGCACGGCGGTGCGCAGACCCGCCGGGAGGGTGTCGAGCCACGAGGGCAGCGACGTGGGCGGCGCGTTCAGGCCGGAGATGGCGTTGGCGAGGGCGTTCGTCGCCTGATGGAAGCGTTTGAGTTCGAGGGCGCCGAAGAGATAGACGGCGGCAATCAGCAGAGCAACGGCCAGTGCGAGGTTATTGGTACCTGCATAGCCGACGGCGATCCAGCCGACGACGGCGAGACCTGCGACAAAGGCAACGAGATCAACGAGGTAACGAGTCATGTTGTCCGGGTTCACTAACGTTTTCGCCGGGAGGTACCGAGGTGAGGGCGGCAATCAGCCCTTCGATCGGTTCCAGGCGTATATCCAGTTCGGCAAGCAAAATGCTTTGCATGTCCCGGTGGAAGGTGTCGAGCCAGGTGCCGGCCGGCGGCAGCGGCGGGGCGCCGGGCACGCGCGGGGCGGCCATCGCCGCCTGTTCCGTGTCGCGCAGTCGCACGAAGTGTCCTTCGAGCAGATTCGGCACGCTGGCGAGCAGTGTGCGCTCACGTGCGCCCATAACGCGTTCCATGACGGCGTCAACGCTGGCGAGCCGCGCGGCGTCTGACGACAGCGCGGCCAACTGCCCGCGCAGGCGGGTGCGCAAGGCGCTGATCGCCGTGTCCATGGTCTGCTGCGATGTCGCGTAGCGCTGCCGATAGGCCGCGAACTCCGCGAAGGACGCGGCTCGTTGCCGCTCGGCGGCGCTTAACGCGCGGATCTGCCCGCCGGGCGCGGCGGCGAGACCACAATCGCGGGCGATGGCTGCCGCGAGTTCCGCGCGCACGCGCGCCAGTTCGCTTGCCGGCGCGTGCGCAGCCGCCCGCGTGCCGGCAGGCGGCGTGGCTTTGAGCGCCGACGACAGGGCGATGGCGTCGGTCCAGCCGACCCACTGGCTCATGCGGTCCGACAGCGACGGCGCAGCCTCGGGCGGCGCGAACGTGCTGAGACGGGCTAGAGAGCGTATGAGGGTGGGGGCGCTGATAACGGGACGCCGTGGCACTTGCACCATTCCACTGAGGGGGTCGAAAACCCAGCAGTTTACACTGCGCGCGCCGCTTGGCCGCCACCCGAGCCCTGGGCCGGGGCTTGACAGGCGCGCTGACGGCGAAACGACGGGGATACAACGAGGATACGACGCGTGGTCGCGGTCATGCCGATCGCGCCGGGCGCCATGCGGCAATCGTGTCGGAGCGCGTCATCTCTCTCGTCCCCCGTCGCGGACCCCGACTGTGATTTATCTCAGTTTTCAGGACCCATCCCGAGGTTTATCTTTGACCCAACTCGCGGCAAACGCGAAACCACGAAGCAAAGACAACGACTGGAGGTGTGACATGGGCTGGGGACTTCTCTGCGACGGGCTGGTGACGGTGGGTACGTGGGCGAGCCGGGCTGAACCGGTGGCCAAATTCCTGTCGGACATGGCCAGTCTCCTGATGTAACGCGACGAGTGAAATCTAACTGAACAACGACTGGAGGTGTGACATGGGCTGGGGACTTCTTTGCGATGGGCTGGTAACGGTGGGTACGTGGGCAAGCCGGGCCGCACCGGTGGCTAAATTCTTCTCCGATGTGGCCGACCTTTTCATGTGAGATGGGTCAGGACGCGGGGCACGCAGTGTCGGGGGCTTGAGCGAGACCCGAGCGAAGGTAGGGCAACAGACTGGCGAGACCGAGGGCTGCCATTGCAGCCCCGATCCACAGTGGCGCGCGCATGCTGTAACCCGCGTCGATCGCGGCACCCCCGGCCCATGTGCCGAAGGCGAGTCCGGCGGTAATCACCGAGGTATGCATCGTATTGACGAGCGGGCCGGGTGCTGCGGCACGCATCACGCGGGCCACCATTGCAGGATTGAGCGACACACCCGTCAGACCAATGGCGGCAAACGCGGCGATACCGACAGGCGTGAGGTCGGCCCAAAGCGCGAAGCTGATCAGCGCGAGTGCAAGCACTGACAAACCGCCAACCAACACTGTCAACGTGTGGCGGTCGGCGAGGCGTCCGATAACGGCGTTACCGATGATGTTGGCGATACCGTACATCGCGAGCAGATTCGGGATCGCTGCGGCCGATACCCCGGCGACATTCATGAAGATCGGTGAGAAATAGCTGAACGCAGCGAACGTCGCGCCGATGATTAGCCCACTGGTGGCGAACGCCGCCCACAGCGGACGATTCAGCAGCGAACGGAATTCGGCGGCGAGCCTGACGGTCTCGCGATCCTGCTGTTTGCTTGCGGGAGCCCAGAGCGCCACGGCCACCGTGCACAGCGCGGCCAGCAAGGCGACGAGCCAGAAGCTGGCGCGCCAGCCGTAGTGTTGCTCGATGTAGGCCGTGAGCGGTACGCCGACCACGGGCGAAAACATCAGGCCACCGAGAACGAACGAGGCCGCGCGGCCACGCACCGACGGCGCAACGAGATCGGCACAGAGCGTGAGCGCAACGCCGAACGTCGCCGAACTGGCCACGCCCATGATGATTCGCGCGAGCGCCATCACTTCATAACGCGTCGACACGGCAGCCAGGACACCCCCTGCGACATTGATCGTCAGCAGCCAGATGAGGGCTCGCTTGTGCGGCGTGCGCAGCGCGAGCAGCAGGGCGGTCAGCACCGGCCCACCGATGGTCATGCCCAGGGCGTAAAGCGAGATCAGGTTGCCGATGTCGCCGATACCGACCTGCATGGCGTTGGCGAGCGCGGGCATCATGCCGGCGACCATGAATTCCGCCGTGGTCATCGCAAATACCGTGAGCCCTAATAGATAGACGACGGGTGGCATGGCAGATTTTTGTGACATATTTTTAACGATCATTCCATATTTGGGGGTGAGGGGGGAATCCCGCGAGGGGGGGCGGGCAAAGTTGTCGGGTGCTTGGGGTTGTGCCTGGTGAGCGCGTCGGAGGGTCAGAGCTGGGCGAGCGTGCCTTCCATGATGCTTTCGAGGAAGGTGCGATCGCAGACCGTACGTCCGAGTGCCCGCAGACCGTAGTAGCTCGACAGGAACGTGCGTGCGACGACCACGGGCGAGCGTTCGGCGGTGAGTTCGCCGTTGTGCTGTCCGACGGCGATCAGATGCACGAGTACTTGTTCGATGCGATTGAAGTAAGCCTGACTGATCTGGCGGACTTTGGGGTCTTTCGCACCGCGTTCGAGTGCGGCGAATAGGCTCATGCAGCCGCGTTGCTTTTCGGGGTCGAGATCTTCGTCGATCCCTTTCTGCATGAGGATACGAAGCCGATCCTTGACGAGCCCGGGGCCGTTCAGAATGTCGGCTTGCGTTTGAAGCCCGAGCGACTGATAGCGCTCCAGAGCTTCGTGGTAGAGGTTGAGCTTGCTGCCGAAGGCGTTGTAGAGGCTGCCGCGTCCGAGCCCGGTGCATTCGACGAGCGCCTGCGCCGACGTGCCTTCATAGCCATATGTCCAGAAGACGTCCATGGCGGCGTCGATGACGGCTGCGTCGTCGAATTCTCTCGGTCGTCCGCTCATGGCGATGGGCCTCATTGAACTGGCGGGAATGCAAAAGGCGATGCGTAGGAGACATCCCTTGATGGCGAGACTATAGGGTATTTTTGACTGACTGTTCAAATACCCGGATAGGGGTTGTGGGATTCGCTAGGGGGAGCGGGACGCGCGAGTTGTGAGTGGCGCCGGAAAACAAAAAAGCCGTCGCGAGGACGGCTTCTTCGATGAATTCTGGAGCGGGCGATGGGAACATCACGCCGCACTCAAATCGTTGATTGATAACGGGTTTATTCCGTTCGCGCTACGGAATCAGGCCAGATTATGTACCTGTAGCGAGCCCTCGGCAACTCGGCGCGGCCGTTGCTGCCGCATTGGCTCACCCAGAGCCGTCAGACACTGCCCTGTACCAGTGCAACACTCCCCAGCCTATCCCAGGCTCATCCAGCCACCTCACGTCTCACGCAGGGGCAACGCCGTCCGGCAGGAAGTCGCCATGCTCATCGTCATGCAGGCTGAGGTACTCAAGTCGCCATTGATCCACACGCCGAAGGTCGGCGAGGGTCATGTGTGTATCCGGGACGGGCTCACAGGCGTCGAGGGCGATTTCCGTTGCCGCATCGGGAGGGCCGTACGCTTCGATGAAAAGCGCTCGCAATTGTCGCACTACGCTCTCGGCGGACTCACGCGCACCTGGCCCACCTTCGATGGCGTCATAGGCCACCGATATGGACAACGCATAGGGTTCACCATCCGAAGCCTCGATGCCCCGCTGCTCGCCCAGATCGAAGAACAATCCCACCAGATGTCTGGCTTCGGGAGCGAGGATGCGGGCGATCCGGCTCTTGACGTCCCTCTTGCCGACACGCTTCGCAAGCCGGTTCTCGAAGGCGTTGGGGAACGCGGGCCGGCCATAGCGTGCCGCCAGCCATTGCTTCAGGGTGCGCTTCGATTCATCCGAAAGCGACGCTTCAAGAAACCGAGACGCGCCCCGGCCAAACTCGACTCTCGGGATGGACCTTTTCTCCGCATGCCGCAACTCCAGCACCATTGATCCTCCATCCGCCTTGTCATACGCAAGATGCAGCCGCCGGGGGTTCTTGGCATGGGACAGTTGCGGATCCTCACGGGCATCGCCGATCAAGTCCGCCACGATGACCTCAATACAGGGTTCGTGCGGGTGAGGAATGTCACAGTCGTGGGAGATCACGACAGCGAAGCGGCCATCCTCCAGTGACTCGACCAATCCCAGTTGCAGCGATCCATCGCTGGTCAGCAGATCTCCCTGCCGCCATGACGTCTCCCGGTCCAGCATCGCGCGATCCCCGAATCACTGCTCGGGATAGCCAGGAATGGAAGCAGCGGAACGCCAATCATCCGTTGGCGCGGCCTTGCTCTTGGCCAGTCCCGACCTTTCGTATGCCGCATCCATGGCCTGAGCCTCTGAAATCAGCGTTTGGACATGCTCCATGACAGTCTGGTTTGCAGCGATGAGATCCAGGAGAGACCTGCCGTCAAACGCCTTCATCTTCAGCATCATTGGCGCCCGTTTGACGCCTGCTTCGCGAAAGGCGTCGGCCACTTGGCTGAGTGCCTGTATCCGAGCGAAGTTGTCCGCTTCTGGCGTCGACTCCCCCCCCAGCCATTTGTAGATCGCTTGCCGGGAAACACCAAAGGTCCCGGCGAGATCAGCGATTGCTGGATTGAGCACCTCACGGATGTTGGCCAGATGCTCCGAAGCGCTTCGCAGATCGGGACGAACTGCCTCCTCGCCATCCACCTCGATTTCGACGTGAATGGGAGTCCGCGCCTCCACCAGCCTGCGCCATTCCCCCGCCCGGGTCACATCGAACACGCTGCCAGTACCGCCAACCAACTGCGTGATCCCCATCAGGGCGAAGGCAGCCGTGGCCGCGACTCGAACGGGTACGATCGACGGCGAAGTCCTGATTGTCGGGAATGTCTCGGTGTACATGTGGGGGTCTCCAGCGTTACGCCCATGCCCGGCGCGCGTGATCCGTGGTGGTCGCCTTGAACACGGACTTGATTGGGACATGCAGCGAGCGCAGTTGTTCTTCGAGCTTGCCGAGATCGATAGGCATGCGACCTTCGCAGAAATGGTCGGTATCGAGCACACCATGCTCACGTGGCGTGGACATGGCGAAACGCGGATTCAGTGCCAGCCCGTTCGGCAGCATATCGGGAGGGAAACCAAGCTGCGCCGTTGCTCTGTATACCCTTGCAACCAAGGTTCCGACGGGAACGAGTGGACCAACATCGGTTGAAAACACGGACTCACTCATTGCGTGTCGGCGAACCGCGTCGAATCCCACCCCATGGACGCCACCGACAAGGTACTGTTCAACGGACTCTCCGTCTGATGGCACCACCGCATCCAGATAGCGCAACCCAAGCCGCCCCACGTGGTCAAGGCTGACCGCATCATGCACGGCATCCAACCCACGCAGTAATTCCGGAATGAATGTCTTGTGGGTGTCGTAATGCGTCGTATGAAACGTGATTGTCGAAGGGGACAGGATGAAGCCCGCAGATCGATCACTCCTGGTCAGGAGCCAGGATACCGTTTGCTGGATCTTTGGTTCGGCTTGTTGTGCTTGGCCTGGCCCGGACACGACCAAGTGAGTGACCTGCTGCGGCTCGAACAAGGGGTACCCTTCACGACGCAGTCGATCTTGTATTTGGTCGACATACTTGACCATGGCCGCCACCGGATTGAAATGCGCCTGTGCCAGCGCGTAGTACACCGGCGCATTGGACATTCGTTCGCTCACAGGCCGCTCCATCTTCTCGGTTGACACTTCAGTTGCCAGTTTACACCATGGTTGACATCCATTCCAGGGGACTGGCTCAATGCGGCTGGATCAGGGGGACGCAAGCTGAGGAGAAGGCGCCGTCAAAAGCCTTCCATTACGTCGACACTCCCGCTCGCGCCACCATCGCCGGCTCCCGACGTTCGCCCAGCCGGCTGCCCTTGCCTGCGGGAAACGCTGCGCACCCGCTGTGGCAACAATTCCCGCACCAGTTCCATGCCAAGGGCGTCCTTCTCCAGGGTCATCGCCCTTGACAGGTCATCGAGCCGGCCCAGCACGTGCAGCGCGCGCAGGAAGGTGTGCAGCGCGGTGCCGGGATAGCCATCTTCCATGCGCCTGACGGTGCTCAGGGACGTGCCGATGCGCTGCGCCAGGTCTTCCTGGCTCAGGCGGCGCATGCGCCGCGCCGCCGAGATGTCCTGCCCCAGGCGGCGCAGCGCACGCGCGACGGGCTGCGGCATCGCCACCTGCGCTCCAGAGCGCTTCTGACCGGAAGAGGACATGAATTAAGCCGCAAATATGAATTTAATTCAGTAATAAGCATTCAAATTTGAATGCATAAGTATGGTCTAGTCAACAAGCCCAAGTTTGGAATTAGTAGGCCATGAAAAGGCTGGCTTCTGTCGGTCCGCTGCTACCCCGCTTGCAGTTCTGGGGACCGCGCTGCGCCATCGCGCTGTCTGATCGCTGCATGACGATCAGGCCACCAATGTCCAATGAGACCCGACAGGCAATCCCCTCGTCATCGCTCAGTCCTGTCGTCGGAACTACCCAATCGCTCCTTCCCATGAGTGCGGAACCGGACTGTCATGCTTTGTCGATCTAGAGGCAGACCTCCCGCGTCTTGCCCGAAACCTCGCCGCACTCCGTCGAGGCGGCATCGCCACACCTGTTTCCGCCCACACTGCGTCTGCTGATAGACCGTCGCTGTCTTGCACGCCGGTAACGCCCAGACTCGAACGCAAGAAGACCGAATCCGTCTTTCGCCGCGATGGCGTCTGTAGCAAAACCTCGTTATCGAGCCATCCCGCCATGGGCAGTCAACCCATTGAAGCATACCGCCACGCAGAGGCTCGGTGCTGGTGGACAAGCGCCATATCGACAGGCGGCTGCTCTGGTGAACATCCGTCATTCCGGCCTTTCCCACAAGCAAAGCCGCCACCGTCTCGCGCCGTGAAGGCGCGTCCCGGCAGCGATTCCAATCAACGAGGGAAACAGATGTCCTGAATCCGGTTACCAGGGAGCAGCCATGCGAAAGCCACCTTCATCCGACGTCCAAGCCAAGGTCTTCTACCGTCCGATCGAGGCGGCCATCCAGTGGGCGGGACTGTCGCGTTTCGAGCGCCGCATCCTCGATGTCACCAAGGGGATGAACCGCTTGCCGGAGCACCCCGAACTGGCACGCTGGCCACAGCTTCGCTTGAACGCGGAACGGATCTACGACGCACTGGTGCATCTCGACCTTCCCTACGGCAAGGACGGCATCACGAGCAACGACCCCGCCTTGCTCGATGACCCCAGCCTCACAATTCGCCACGTCGATCTGAAGGCCTGGATGATCCGTTTCTATCCCGACCAGCGACCGGCCTTCCTGTTCGATGCCTTCGAGCGTCACCTGCATCCGGCCGTCAGTGTCGATGCCGTGCAGGCACTGGTCATGGATCGCGAGGCGTTGAAGCTCCAGCTTGCCGACAGGGTGCAAGCCTGGGATGCGCTCTATGCCCAGTTCCAGGCGCTCAGCCAGGAGCATCAGGCGCGCACGGAGCGCGAGAAGCGTTCCGGGGTGCCGGGCGCCCGCAGTGAGTCCACCTACCTGAACATCGTTGGCGGTCTTCTGACCCTGCTGCTGGGCAAGTCGCCCAATGGCGTTCCCTATTCGTCCTTCGAGACGCTGGAATCGGTCATCAGTGCGCTGGTTGCCCACTACGGCGACAAATCCGGGATCAGCGAGCGAACGCTGTGGGCGAAGTTTTCGGCAGCCAGGCGTCATCTCGCCACCCAGGACCGCTGACTGCAAGTGCAGACGCCGAGCCTGCACTTGCGGTGACTGCGCGGGAACCGCGCTATTGAATACGGGGCACGTCCATCACCGCCGCTACACAGCGCCAAGGAGTGCCCCTCGTGACTGCCCAGACCATCGCCACCGCGACGCCGAACGAACACCGCATCCTGCGCCGCGCGGAAGTCGAGGCCAAGACCGGCTTCAAGCGCGCCCACATTTACAACCTGATCAAGGAGGGCAAGTTTCCCAAGCCCCTGCGCCTCGGGGTACGCGCCATCGGCTGGGATTCGGTGGAGATCGATCAGTGGATCACCGATCGACTCAGGGAACGGGCGTGAGCCCGCGCTCCGTCGGAATCCCTTCCACGAGGAGTCGCGCCATGCAGGTGGTATCCATCATTTCGACCAAGGGTGGCGTCGGCAAGACGACCACCGCGGCGAACCTGGGCGGCTTCATCGCCGATGCAGGGCTGCGCGTGCTGCTGCTGGACCTGGACGTACAGCCCACCTTGTCGAGCTACTTCACGCTCGGCACGCATGCGCCTGCCGGTATCTACGAGATGCTGGCCTTCAACGAGCAGCGTATCGAGCAATTGGCTTCGCAGACCGCTGTGGCAGGTCTCGACCTGGTGGTGTCGAACGACCACCGCGGCGAACTGAACACACTGCTGCTGCATGCACCCGACGGGCGCCTGCGCCTGCGTCACCTGCTTCCCTCGCTGGCGTCGCACTACGACCTGCTGCTGATCGATACCCAGGGAGCGCGCAGTGTGCTGCTGGAGATGGCGGTACTGGCCTCCAGCCTGGCGCTGTCGCCGGTGACACCGGAAATCCTGGCGGCGCGTGAGCTGAGGCGCGGCACGCTGCAACTGATCGAGGACATCGCTCCGTATCGGCACCTCGGCATCGAGCCACCGCCGCTGCGCTTGCTCATCAACCGCGTGCATCCGGTTTCGTCGAACGCCCGACTGATCCAGCAGGCCCTGCGACAAGTGTTCCAGGCGCACGCTGGCATACAGGTCCTGAACACCGACATCCCGGCCATCGAAGCCTACCCACGTGCCGCAACACGGGGACTGCCAGTGCATCGCGTCGAGTACCGGCAACCAGTGGGCCGTACTGCGCCTGCGGCGTTGGAGACGATGCGTGCGCTGGCTGGCGAGTTGTTCCCGGCATGGCGGGAGCGCTTCGCGTGCGTTACCGGCAGAGGCCGCGTAGGGGGAGCCAGTCATGGCGAACGCGCATGAACTGGCCCGCGGCCATGCGCGGCTGCGCGCGCTGATCGAGTTCGCGCTGGGCGAAGGCTGGCACGTGAAACGCACGCGCGGCGGGCACCTGATGTTCACCAAGCCCGGCTGCGCCGCGATCTACACCAGTTCGACTGCGAGCGATCACCGTGCCAGCCGCAACGCACGCGCGCAGCTTCGCCGCGCCGATCGACAGGCACCGGCGGCATCTCGGGAGAGCAGCGATGGCTGAGCCGACGCCGCAGGACATGGCCGCCAAGCTGCTGGCCAAGGGCTTCGAACGCAGCGGTCCTTCGGCCGCAGTCTTGACCGACCCCATTGCCGACACACCGATGGTGGTGACGCTGGACGAGTTGCGCCCCTATGAACATGACCCACGCGTGACGCGCAACCCGGCCTACGAGGAAATCAAGGCTTCGATCCGCGAGCGTGGGCTGGACGCGCCGCCCGCGATCACGCGCCGGCCGGGCGAGGCGCACTACATCATTCGCAACGGCGGCAACACACGGCTGGCGATCCTGCGCGAGTTGTGGAGCGAAACCAAGGAGGAACGCTTCTTCCGCATTGCATGCCTGTTCCGCCCATGGCCGGCGCGCGGCGAAATCGTGGCGCTGACCGGGCACCTGGCCGAGAACGAGTTGCGCGGCGGGCTGACCTTCATCGAGCGCGCCCTGGGCATCGAGAAGGCGCGCGAGTTCTACGAGCAGGAAAGCGGCCAGGCGCTGTCGCAGAGCGAACTCGCGCGGCGGCTGACGGCCGACGGCTATCCGGTGCCGCAGTCGCACATCAGCCGCATGAACGATGCGGTGCGCTATCTGCTGCCGGCGATCCCGACGCTGCTGTACGGCGGATTGGGCCGGCATCAGGTGGACCGGCTCGCGGTGCTGCGCAAGGCGTGCGAGCGCACCTGGGAGCGGCGTACGCTGGGCCGCACCGTGGCCGTGGACTTCGCCACCTTGTTTCAGGACGTGCTGACGCAGTTCGACACACAGCCGGACGACTTCTCGCCGCAGCGGGTGCAGGACGAACTGGTGGGCCAGATGGCCGAGTTGCTGGAGGCCGACTACGACACGCTGGTGCTGGAAATCAACGACAGCGAAAGCCGCCAGCGTGCGCTGACCAGCGAACCGGCGGCGCCGATGCCTTCGGCGGCGTCTGTCGTGCCTGCTGCTCCTTCCGCACCGGTCTCCGCACCTCAGCAGCTACCCGTGTCGTCCGTACCGCGCGACACCACGCCGGTCTCGCATGCGTCAGCAGCGACACCGCTTGCATCGCCCGAAGCGCCAGAGGACCAGCGCGGACCACGCGACGAGCGCCTGCAAGGGCACATCGTGACACCGGCACCGACCACCGAGCGCCTGCAGTCCATCCAGCGGATGGTCGCCGACCAGCTTGGCGACAAGCTGCCCGACTTCGAGGCCGATGCGCTGCGTGCGATCCCCGTACAGGTCGGCGGGCTCTATCCCATCTCGGACGTCTGGTACGTCGAGCCGGGGCTGGACGCGCCGGATCGCCTGCGCGTGCACATCGCGCAGTTCGCGCGCGAAATCGGCGAGGAAGCGGCGGTTGCCGACCACATCGAGGCCAGCGTCGGCGGCATCGGCTTCGTCTGCGTGGCGCCGGCCGTGGGCCAGGCGAAGGTGCTGCCGGCGTTCGCGCGGGCGGTACTGACCCTGCTGCATGCGCTGAGTGCGGCGCCACCCGCCGCGAACGGATTGGACCGCGCGCGGCTGGCCGACGAACTGGCGGCGCTGCTCCATGGCCACGGCGGCTCGGCTACACGTCTGAGCGATGCTGCGCTGGTGAAGCTGTTCCGTCTGCTGCGCCTGGCGCGCCGGCTACTGGATCTGGAAGCCGGCGTAGCGAGCCAGGATTCCTGAGCGCAGGAGGCTCCCGCATGTCGGCACCGCACCCACTCAACCAGGCCGTGATCGCCCAGGCCCTGCATGACCTGCGCAACGGCCAGTTGCGCCGCTGCAAGGCCATGGGCTTCGGCGAGGAGGAACTGGATGCGCTGAAGCACCCCGAACTCGTGAGCATGCTGGTGAATGCCACGGTGTCGTGGTGTTCGGTGTCGGTGAACCGGGAAGTGTTGAAGCGGCTGCTTAGCCAGGTGCACGACGTGGAGCGGGAGATCGCTACGGTGGACCGCATGCTGCGCCTGGGGGCGAGCACGGAGATGGTCAGCAAGTTCTACGGCCTCACGCATCAGGAAGTGGCGCTGCGCCGCGACATCCTCGGGCTGCCCAAGCGCAAGGGTCGGCATCCGGTGCTCGACGAGGCGCAGGACGTGGCTTTGTGGGAACGCTGGAAGGCCGGCGTCGCCGAGCGCCATGTCGCCCTGACCGACGACATGGCGATGCTGGCACTGACCATGGACCTGGCCGAGGCCATGAGCCTGCCGATGTCGGTGATCTGGTCGGCGATACGGAACTGGATCGACCAGGGGCTGGTGTAGCCATGGCCACGTCCGGCACACCACGGCGCGAAGGTCCCGTTGCGCTGTCGGCGGTGTTCGACGAGGCGCTGCGGCACCTTGGGCCGCAGGAACCGGCACAGGGCACCGCGCCGGCCGCCGACGGATTCCTCTACAGCGGCAACCGCCATGAGAGCGTGCCGCGCCGACTGTTCCTCGACCGGCGCCTGACCCCGCTGGAGCGCAACGCCTGGCAGGTGTTCCGCCTGCAGCTCAACGACGACGGCGTGACCGCCTTTCCCACCTACGACCAATTGCGCCCCTACCTGGCCTCGATGCCCTGCGGGGCGCAAGCCTCGCACGAGACCGTGGCGCGCGCCCTGACGCTGCTGCGGCTGACGCGCTGGCTGAGCCTGGTGCGACGACGGCGCGACCCGAAGACCGGCCGCATCCAAGGCAACCTCTACGTGCTGCACGACGAACCGCTGTCACCCTTCGAGGCGATGCAACTCGATGCCGACTACCTCGGATTGGTCAGCCAGGCGCTCACGCACGCGGCGAAGGCGGTGCAGATCGTGGGCATGAACACGCTCAAGGAGATTGCCGAAGACCCGCTGCTCAGCGGCCGCACGCTGCCGACCCGCTTGCAGGTGCTCGCGCAGCGCATGGTGCGGCATGGCTGGACGACGCCAGGTTATCCACAGGAGGGTGCGGACCACGAATCCGAAGAAGGCCAGGAAGCCCTGCTTCGGAATGGCGCACGCCCGTCTTCGGAATCCGAAGCAGGGCCGAAACCCGCGCCGGACGGCTCTCTTCGGATTCCGAAGGAGGACCGTACAGTACGTAATGATCGTATAAATGAAGTACGTACAGTACCGCGCGCGAGGGCCTTGCAGAACCTGCGGCTGCCGGAGCGTTTCCTGCGCTTGAAGGACGAACAGCAGGCCGGCGCGCTGGTGGCCTTGCGGCAGGTGGACGAAGCCCAGCGGCAGGCGGTGCTGGACGAATGGGAGGCGCGCTGCTGCAACAGCTCGGTGCGCAACCCGGCTGGCTACCTGTTCGGCATCATCCAGAAGGCAATCCGAGGGGAGTTCAAGGCCTGGGCGGGCGACAGCGCCACGGTGCCGCCTGCTTCCCGTCCACCCGCGCCGGCACCGGCGCCATCGGCACCGCCGGTATCCCCCGAAGTGGCGCGCGCCCACCTGGCGCGGCTGCGTGCGGCCCTGCGCGACCCGTGACCGGCCGAGCTATCCCCAGGGGATAGCTGGGACAGGGAGCCTTCCGGCGGGCAATCCGGCCACTCCCTTGTCAAGGTCTCAATTGAGATACAAAATAGGGCTAATGCATAACAGGAGAAGCAACGATGGCCGCACAGACTTCGATGCTGCACATCCGTGTGGACGACAAGCTCAAGGCCGATGCTGCCGAGAAGCTCGCCGGGGTCGGCCTCACCGTTTCGGACGCCGTACGCATCCTGCTGACCCGTGTGGTCAAGGAAGGCGCGCTGCCGGCTGGCCTCACGGCCGATCCGGAGGCCTACGATGCCTGGTTCCGGGCGAAGGTCCAGGAGGCGCTGGCCGACACACGGCCGCCGGTGCCGCACCAGCAGGTCATGGACGAGGCGCAGGCCCTGATCGACAGGAAGCGGCGTGCGCGTACTTGAGTGGCGCGAAGCTGCCCGCGCCGACCTGCTGGCGATTGTTGACTACATCTCGGACGACAACCCCGATGCCGCGCAGCGGTTGAAGGACGACATCGAGGCCAAGGCCACGAAGCTGCCGGAGCGCCCGAAGCTCTACCGGCCTGGCCGCGTGGCCGGCACGCGGGAAATGGTCGTGCGCTCGAACTACGTGGTGGTCTACATGGAAGACGCTCGCGCGGTGTCCATCCTGCGCGTGTTGCACGCCGCGCAGCAGTGGCCGCCGGCACGGGAGTGAAGGCGGTTTTCCTCACAGGAGATTTGCCATGAATGCCAAGGAGCCTGAAGCAGCCAAACTCAAGGCGCTACAGGAAGCAGCCTGCATGGGCTGGGCCGACATCGCCGCCGGCTGCCATGCCGATGTCGCCGACGGCCAGTTCGAAGGTTTCATTGCACAGTTGGAACAGCAGGCGGCGCCTGGCGTCGCCACCCGCCGCGAGGCTATCCCCAGGGGATAGCTGGGACAGGGAGCTTTCCGGCGAACAAACCGGGCGGGCCTTGGATACGGTTTCTTGACTGACGGCCTTCCGACCGGTGCCGATGCTGGCGACTCCGTTCCCCTACGCGAGTCGCCCACATGGCAAACGAACCCCTGCAACTGAATCTCGGATCGCTGCGCAGCGCGATGTCGCTGACGCTGCACACGCACCACGCCTCGCGCATCTGGCATGGCCGAGTGCCAGCGGAAGGACGCCCCGGCATCATCGGTCTCAACGGCTTCATCAGCGCGATGAACAAGATGAAGCGGGGTTCGGAGCAGGACGACCCCTACAGCGACTGGTGGATGCTCAGGGTCGAGGACAAGCTGGCCGATACCAAGACCCGCCTGCAGGCGCTGCGCGAGCAGGTGGACCAGGCGCTGGCCGACGTGCCGCCGGCACTGTCGCTGGGCGAGAACATGAACGTCCAGCCGGTGAAGCTGCCGCTGTTCGTCAACGCGCAGCTCGGCTTCATGGCGGTGTACTTGCTGGCTGACTACGATGACTTGGCACGCAAACTCATCCTGGCGCACCACACGGCGCTGATCGACCGCAGCACCCTGGAGCGCTGGCTCAATGATGGTGCGCACGCGCTGCGCAGCCTGTTCTCGCTGGCCCAGCAGTACCGCTACTCGGGGACGACACGCGACGACTTCGCGGCGAAGAACGCCGCGGCGAGAGCAGCATTGGAGAAGTTCGGCGAGCTGCCGCAGGACGTGTTGGAAGGCACGCGCCGCTCGCGCTTCGCGCCACCGATCGCGCGGCGGACAACCAAGCCCGGCACGCCGTCTGCTGCGCCTGCCATCGAGCCCGATGCGCCGCTTCCCACGGACGGCGCAGCCGATGGTGCAGCGGGCGACAAGGGGACTGGCGCATGACCGCATCGCCCCCCATCCGCCACTCCACGCGCTTCGTGGCGCTGGAACAGACGGACTTCCAGCGGCTGGAACACGCAGGCTACCTAAAAGGCCTTTTACAGCCTTTTAAGGGTAAGGGGAGTCTGGAGACCTGGGCCAGCCAGTGCGCAGCGCTGCGCGACGACGTGATTGGCCTGGCGCAGCGGCGCGTGCTGCCCCAGGCGCGCGCCTACCCCTTCAGCCTGCTCGACGTGCAGCTGGCCCAGCAAGCCACTGGCGCAGGGACGACCTTCCTGCGCTGGCGCAACCTGGACCGTTCCTCCATGGGCGTGGCGTTGTGGGAGGCCCTGCTGGCCAACCCCGCGACGCCGGCCTCGCTGATCGACGAGCTGTACGCGATGGAACTGCAGCGCATCGTGCTGAACATGCAGATCAGCCTGACCCACAGCATCGCTCGCCAAGCCCTGGAATGCGCCAACAAGGCCGCGCAGGCCGAAGCGGCTTACCTGCGGCGTGTCCACGGGCATACCGCCTCCGTTCCACCCACCACCAAGGAGTCACCATGAGCACGCACTTCGTCGGCGAGGGCAACATCGGTTCTGCGCCGGACTACCGCGAATTTCCGAACGGCAACGACGAGCCGCGCCGGCTGCTTCGCCTGAACGTCTACTTCGACAACCCGATCCCGAAGAAGGACGGCGAGTACGAAGATCGCGGCGGCTTCTGGGCGCCCGTGGAGCTGTGGCACCGCGACGCCGAGCACTGGAAGACGCTGTACCAGAAAGGCATGCGGGTGCTGGTCGAGGGCCGCACCGTGCGCGACGAATGGGAGGACGCCGACGAGAACGAGCGCGTAACGTTCAAGGTCGAGGCGCGGCGCGTGGGCATCCTGCCGTACCGCATCGAGTCGGTGGCGCTCAGCGCCAAGCCCGCCGGCGGACAGTAATTCGCCCATCGCCGTTCCCCCGAGGGCGGCTGTAGCAACCGTCATACGCCCGCGATGCACCAGCGAGCTATCCCCAGGGGATAGCTCCAAGGTCGTCCACGGAGTTCCAGCCGCCCTCCCGAAACAATGCTCTTGCTGCGCCAGCTCCTGCGGTCTATGCGTACGGCTGCTGCAACGGACCGCCTGCCGATCAAAAAAGCGGTGTCTGCATCAATCGGCTTCCTTGCTGCCGGCATCTCCTGGCCCCGCCAAGCTGACGCCCATCAGATGAACCGCACATTTCCAAGGAGGCTTCATGCGCGTGTTCCTGTGCGAGAAGCCGTCCCAGGGCAAGGACATCGCCCGTGTGCTGGGCGCCAGCCAACGCGGCAACGGCTGCTACAGCGGCGCCGGCGTCGTCGTGACCTGGTGCATCGGTCATCTGGTGGAGACGGTTCCACCCGAAGGCTACGGCGAGCAATACAAGCGCTGGGCCATCGAGCAACTGCCCATTCTTCCTGAGCGTTGGCGTGTCGAGCCCAAGGCGGCGACCGCAGCGCAATTCAAGGTCGTTCAGCAACTCGTCGCCAAGGCGGGCGAGCTGGTGATTGCGACCGACGCCGACCGCGAGGGCGAGATGATCGCCCGCGAGATCATCGACCTGTGCGGCTACCGCGGGCCGATTCAGCGCCTGTGGCTGTCGGCGCTCAACGATGCGTCGATCCGCAAGGCGCTGGGTGCGCTCAAGCCGTCCGCCGAGACGCTGCCGCTGTATTTCTCCGCACTCGCCCGATCGCGCGCCGACTGGCTGATCGGGATGAACCTGAGCCGCCTGTTCACCCTGCTGGGGCGCCAGGCCGGCTATACCGGCGTGCTGTCGGTGGGCCGCGTGCAGACGCCGACGCTGAAGTTGGTCGTCGATCGTGATCGCGAGATCGCGCGCTTCGTCTGCGTACCGTTCTGGGCCATCGAGGTTGCGCTTTCGCATGCAGGCCAGTCCTTCGTCGCTAGCTGGACGCCGCCGCAAGGCAGCGGCGACGATGCGGGCCGCTGCCTGCAACAGCCGGTGGCTCAGCAGGCCGCCGAGCGACTGCGCAAGGCCGGCTCCGCCCAAGTGCTGTCGGTCGAAACCGAGCGCGTGCGCGAAGGCCCGCCGCTGCCGTTCGACCTCGGTACCTTGCAGGAAGTCTGTTCCAAGCAGTTGGGCCTCGACGTGCAGGAGACGCTGGACATTGCCCAGGCGCTGTACGAGACGCACAAGGCGACGACGTATCCGCGCTCGGATTCGGGCTACCTGCCCGAGAGCATGCTGGCCGAGGTGCCGGCCGTGCTCGACAGCCTGGTCAAGACCGATCCCAGCCTGCGGCCGCTGATCGACCGCCTGGACCGCCAGCAGCGTTCGCGGGCCTGGAACGACGGCAAGGTCACGGCACATCACGGCATCATCCCCACGCTGGAGCCGGCCAATCTCTCGGCGATGACCGACAAGGAGTTGGCCGTCTACCGGCTGATCCGTGCCCACTACCTCGCGCAGTTCCTGCCGCATCACGAGTTCGACCGGACGGTGGCGCAGCTCACGTGCGGCGGGCAGTCGCTGGTGGCGGTGGGCAAGCAGATCGCGGTGGCCGAATGGCGCCAGGTGCTGGCGGCGCCGGCCCTTGACGACACGGACCGGGACGATGCGCAGCAAAGCCAAGTGTTGCCGCCGTTGAAGACTGGCGATGCCTGTCAAGTCGGTCAGGTCGAGCTGAAGGCATTGAAGACGCTGCCGCCCAAGCCCTACACGCAGGGCGAGCTGGTCAAGGCCATGAAGGGCGTCGCCAAGCTCGTGACCGACCCGCGCCTGAAGCAGAAGCTGAAGGACACCACGGGCATCGGCACCGAGGCGACGCGCGCCAACATCATCAGCGGGCTGCTGGCCCGCGGCTATCTCTTGAAGAAAGGCCGCGCCATCCGTGCATCGGATGCGGCCTTCACGTTGATCGACGCCGTGCCGGCGGCCATCGCCGACCCGGGGACCACGGCGGTGTGGGAGCAGGCACTGGACATGATCGAGGCCGGCCAGATGACGCTGGACACCTTCATCGCCAAGCAATCGAGCTGGGTCGCCCGGCTCGTGCAGCAGTACCGCGGCGCCACGCTGGACCTCAAGCTGCCGCCCGCGCCGGACTGCCCGCAGTGCGGCGCCCCGATGCGCCAGCGTAGCGGCAAGAGCGGCGCGTTCTGGTCGTGCAGCCGCTACCCGGACTGCAAAGGTACGCAGCCGGTCGAAGATGCCCCGGCAGGCAAGCGCGGCGCATCCGGTCGCACCTCCAGGACACCGCGCCGGCGCCCCAAGGCGAACTGACGCCCACGTCTCCCGCTGCCACGCCGGATCTTGCCGACGGCGGGGCAAACCTCCCGCGCCCCGCGGGACTCCCCAGCGCGCGTTCCCTTCTGCAACGGTGTGCGCGTCCTGCACAGGCCTCACGGCTGGCAGGGCGAGAAGGTCATTGCTCCGTCGAATCGCGCGCAACGCGGTTCCTTTGATCCAGGTTGTTCCGTACATCCGCGAGCGGTCTCCTGACGCCTTGGCCCGCAAGGCTGCGAGGTGCCAGGAGACCGCTTGCGGTCGACGGTATTCGGTGCCGGTGCCCGCCGGCGGAACAACGGGTTCCCTTTGTGTGCGGATGCACGCCAGAGGATGCCGGCTCCAGCCACGAAACGGGCCGGGTGAGATTGCTGACGCAGCGAATGGCTTTGACGACGGCCTGGCCTGCTTGCAGCCCACAGGTGGATTGATTCTTCTCCAGCCGAAGCCCTACGGGGCTTCGGCGCCTTTGTCGTGGGCGGAAGGATCGTGCACTGCTGCTGCCGGCAGTGCTCGGGCCAAACCGGACGGCGCGCGGTTCCGTTTGATCGGCGACGGTGCGCCGCCGCGCTTCCATCCTTTCCGCATGTGTCGCTGACGGTCGTCAGCACCATGCCCTGGCAGCTCCGGTCTTCAAGGCTGCAACGCGCCTCGCCGCGTTGATCGATCCAGTCCGCCTCGCACCGACCACCGCGGACGCGCGTCGCCACGACGCGTGGTGCTTTCGATGTTCAACCTTTCGGGAGGTCTCCGCTCCCGACGGGGCGTGGTGCTCCCGGTCTTCAACCACCAGGAGGAACCACATGTCTCTCGCGTTCGCAACAGCCCCTTTGAGTGCTGAACAGGCCCGCGCCGAATCCATCGGCTACCAGGCCCTGGCCTACGTCGGCAAGCGCCTGCCCCTGCAGGTGCTGTGCAGCGCAGCCGGCCACTACATCGGCACCGCCGATGCGGATGGTCCCGTCTCGCGCGAGTCGGCCAGCTTCTTCCGCTCGCACCACGCTGCCGAGCACGCCCTGCAAACGGGCCGCTGGCAGCAGCGCCTCCACCCGTGAATCCAATCACCAGGAGCCCCCGTCATGAACCGTGCTCTGCCTCAAGAGGTACTTGATCAGATCAAGCTGGAAAAACAGCACTTCGCCGCCGCGCCCCAAGCCTTCTTCGAGGCGTGGAAGCGCGGCGTGAACATCGCCGGTGCCGAATGGTTCGGCGACGGCACACGCGAAGGTCTGCAGCGTGCCACCACCAAGTGGGACCTGCGGCCCAACATGCTGATGCTCAACGACGCACTGGGTGTGCTGAGCAGCGGTCAACGCATGTTCCTGTCCGCGATGGTGAGCTTCTACAACGCCCGCGAGGGCGGCGCGATGCTCAAGCGTTGCGGCTTCGAGGGGCTGTCCGACCTCGGCGGCCTCGACCTGGAGCGGCGCAAGGTCCTCGCCGACCTCACGCTGCACTACAACGGCTGGTGAGCCGCGCCTGGCAACCCACCGTCCTTTCATCCCACCCGACGAGGGACATGCGTCCCCGTTCGGGGCCATGTCCCTCCTTCTTTTCGCAGGAGCGGCCATGTCCCAAATCACCATCTTCCACTGACCTGCACCGCCCGCCACCAGGGCGGCCCGACGCCGCGGCCGGCTGACCGGTTGCCACTTCATCCACCCGCTGGGGTTTAATCCCCGGCAGGGGATTGCCTCGGCCATCCCTTGCTGGAGATATTCATGTCCCATTCCAACAATCCCTTCGTCCGCGGCTACGATGGCCTGTCCGTGCAGCGGCTGCTGGCGATTTCCTACGACGACGACTGCCCGCTGAGCTATCTGCCGCTGCACGTCTCGCAGTCGCACCTGCCGGACAGCCAGGTCGAGCGCCATGCCTGCGTCTTCTGCGACGACTTCGCGCTGATCACGGAAGGCCAGAACGTGCCGCCCGAACTGGACGCGCAGTGCCCCAGCCACGGCATCGCCCGAAACCTCGTCTACGCCGTCATGGCCGAAGAAGCCAGCCAGCCGCTGCACGTCGGCGATACCTACTCCGAGGAAGCGGCGCGCGAGGTGGTGCGGCGCCTGCGCTTCGAGACCGGCTTCTACAGCCGTGCCTGGGAAATCAGTTCGGCGCACATCACCGAGGAGGCCGGCCGCTATCTGGCCAACCTGGCCGACATCGCCACGCCGAGCGGTTTTCTGTTCGTGGCCTTCCGCATTCCCTACAGCCCGGCGGTCGGCGTGAAGCTGATCGCCACCCCCTGGACGGATGCGAACCTGCAGCATGTCGAGGGCATCACCGCCGAAGAACTGCGGCAGGAGCACCGGGCCAAGGGCATGCCGGAGTCCCTCGTCGAGGTGCTCCACCTGGCCGCGCTCGCCGACGTGCGTCTGCTGATCTTCGATGCCGACGCGCCCGTGCTGGACGGGCTGACGCTCTACGACGACGACTAACCCGCAACCCATTCGAGCCCCCATGTCGGGGCTCTTCTTTTTCGCGGAACGCGGTGCCGGCGCATTGCCGATTCCCGGCGGACGGCGGCCGCCATGTGCCGCACGCTGACCGCATGTTCGCTGGCGTTGCCGGCAGCATGCCCAGGCAGCCACGATCTTCAAGGCTGCGACGCGGTTCCGACCGCGTTGATCACACCAGTTCGCACCGGCATCCATGCGCGAACGGCCATCGGTTCTCGATGGCGATGCCACCAAGCTGTTCCATCAACCCACGCGGGGGTTCCACACCTTCCCCGCCTTGGGTCGGGTGTGTCTCCGCCTCATTGTTCCCAGGAGATTCACCATGACCACTTCCACCGAAAAGTCCTACTTCGATCTGCACATCACCGGCCTCGGGTATCTCAATCGCATCCGCGAAGTGAGGCCCAAGAAAGGCGATGCGTTCCTGGCCTGCGACATCGCAGCCCTGAACGGTCCCAGCGATGACGTCTCGTATGTGCGTTTCGACACGCGCGTATCGGGATCGGAAGCGCAGCACCTGGTGCGCCGCTGCATTCAGGCGGTCGACGCCGAGAAGAAGGTGATGATCGGCTTCCGCCTGGGCGACCTGTGGACCGACACCTTCACCTACTCCAAGGGCAAGCGTGCCGGCGAGCAGGGGGTAAGCCTCAAGGCCCGCCTGCTGTTCGTCAGTTGGATCAAGGTCGACGGCAAGCTCGTCTACAAGGCCGAACCCAAGCCGACCGAGACCGACGAGCGCGAGCCGGAAGTCCCCGTGACGTCCGACGCGCCCGCTGCGCAGCAGGCCTCGGCACCGGAGCCTTCCGAGCCCGCCGCCGATGCTCCCGCATTGGCCGTTGCCGAGTCGTTCTGATCCGCAAGGCCCCATCCCCGGGGCCTTGCCTTCTCTTCGTCAGCAGGAGACCTTCATGATCACCATCCCCGGCCAACTGGCCATCAAGACCATCCACGGCCGAAACGGCGACTTCAACGTCGGCCGCCTGGCGACCTCGATCGGCGAGTTCGTCGTGAAGAACGCCGAACTCGATCAGTACCGCGAGGGCAAGTACGACGGTGATTTCGCCATCGTCGAGATTCGCCCCTCCACGTACAACGCCAACGGCCGCATGGTCATCGAGATCCGCGCCCATCTGGGCGGGATGACGCTATCCAACATCGACGCCCTGAGCCGCGACGAAGCCCGCCGGCTGAGTCCGCAGGAAGTCGATCCGATCGACGAGGAAGCGCAGACGCCCGCGCCGGCATCGCCCCCGGCCAAGCCGAAGGCGAAGCCGCGCAGTCCGCGCGATCCCCTGATCGATACCACGCCGTTCGGCAGCGAACCGGCCCCCGTGTCCGCTGCGGCCTCGGCCGAGGCAGACGACGCGGCGCTGTTCGGTGCCTTGTGGCCTCTGGGCGAGACCGTGAAGCTCGATGCGACCGTGGATCGTCGTGTGCTGCGTCAGCAGCGCGACCGTCTCGACAAGCTGGGCTACGAGTTCGCTCCGTTGTCCCAGGACTGGCACCTCAAGGCTGCCTGATCCATCCGCCGCCTTGCGCGGCATTCCGCCACCCGCCGGGGCTCTCCCCCGACGGGGATGGCTCCGGCCTTTTCTTCAAGGAGACCCTCATGGGCTGGACCTTCGTTCGTCAGACGCGCGATCAGTTGATCCGCGAGTTGCTCGCTCCGCAGGCGTCCGAACGCGCTTGCTGCGAAGTCATCGACCACACACTGGACGGCGACGTCCTGTGGACCGTGGTTCGCGTCACCGCCAGGCAGGCGGGCGTCATGGGCCTCGCGGCCGGTGAGTCCGTCTGCTACATCGGCTGCCATCTGCTGGAAAGCTCGGGCGGCGATTGGGGCTACAAGTCCCTCGACGAGTCCGTGCATCCGTACTACTACTCGTGCCCGCTGCGCTATCTCGACATGGCGCCGGTGCAAAGCCCCGAGTGGCGCGAGCGGGTTCACCGCTTCCACGCGGGGCGCGCTGTCTAGCGGCACGCATCTACCTTCACCCAACCGGGGCGAGCACGGCCCCGCGGGCTGTGGTTGCTCCTTCATTTCCAATGAGGACATCACCATGCCTGCACCTTCTTCCGCGAAACCGCTGTACCGCATCGACGAATGCCCCGACCTCATGGCCGACGCTTGCGTCGGTGACGAGCAGGGCAATCTCGTCTTTCTCTCGATCTGGGCGCGCGACACCGCCGTTCAGGAGTTCCTCGCCCGCCTGACCCTCGGCCGGGATGAACAGGGACTCGATCAGTTCCACGTCATCACCGAGCAGGGCGCATCCATCCCGGTCTTCGTCGGCAACGTCGAGAACCTGGAAAAGCGCATCACCCGTGCCTATCGGCGAACGCTGTTCGGTTCGCTGACGAATGTGTGGCTGTTCGATCGTCGCTGCGTGAAGCCAGACAAGGCCAACGCCAGCGCGCTGGCGCTTCTGCCCAGGGATTCCGCTCACCGGCTCGACCGGCTGTGGACGCTGGTGCAGGAGACCTGCCCGCTGCCACTGCTCGACCACTGGCGCGACACCGTGCTGGCGCTGTTGCAGACACGGCGAATGCTGACCGGTCTTCCCTTGGCCCTCGGGCCGCTGGAAGGCCATCGGCTGGCCCTCGATGTCCCGGCGCTGACGAAGGCGTTGGGCGAGCTGATCCGCAACGGCACCCTCGGCGCCACGCAGTACGAACTGGCCGCGAACGCACCGCTTCGGCGTGTGGCGTGAGCCATCCCCACGGGCATGCGCGCCGCGCGTGCCCGCCTTCCTTCATCCATCACCAGGAGAAATCCATGGCACTCATGTTTCCGCGCCTGGCGCGCAACTTCATTCGTAACGGCTACTTCCCCACCGACGAGCCGACGCTGGAGCGGGCCTTGTCCGCGCTGGCGCCGTCTCCCGGAGCCATGTCCATCCTCGATCCCTGCGCCGGCGAAGGCGTGGCGATCGCTGAAGCCGCCCACGCCCTCGGGCGCGAGCAGGTCCAGGCCTTCGCCGTCGAGTACGACGCCGCGCGTGCCCGCCACGCACGGAAACTGGTCGATCGCTGCATTCACGGCAACCTGATGGACACGCTGATCTCGCGCCAGTCCTTCGGCCTGCTGTGGCTCAACCCGCCCTATGGCGACCTGAGCAAGGACGTGAACGGCAACATCGGCTATCAGGGTCAGGGCCGTGCGCGGCTGGAAAAGCTGTTCTATCAGCGCGCGCTGCCGCTGCTGCAGTACGGTGGCGTGCTGGTCTTCATCGTGCCGTCCTACGTGCTCGACGCCGAGCTGGTCGGATGGCTGACGCGCCACTTCGCCGACCTGCGCATCTACCGTGCGGTGGAAACGCAGTTCAAGCAGGTGGTGATCTTCGGTCGCAGGATTCGTCAGCGCGACCAGGCATCGGAATCGGCCAAGGCCGTGCGCGGTCTGCTGCTGCAGATCGGACAGGGTGACGCCGAAGCCGAGGAGCTGCCGCTCGAATGGCCGTTCCTGCCGTACACCGTCCCTGCCAGCCCGGCCGAGCCGGAGCACTTCTATCGCGTGACGATGGAGCCCGAGCAGTTCGCCGATGAAGTCGGCCGGCTGCAAGGACTCTGGCCGGCGCTCGATACGCACCTGGGCGCCGCGCAGCAATCGCTGCGTCCGCCCGCGCGGGCCTTGTCGCACTGGCATCTCGCCCTGGCCTTGGCCGCAGGCGCGATCTCCGGCGTGGTGACGTCCAAGAGCGGGCGCGTGCTCGTCGTCAAAGGTGATACCCACAAGGAGAAGACCCTCCAGACGGAGTACACCGAGCGCGACGACGGCTCCGTGGCCGAGACGCGAATCCTCACCGACAAGTTCGTGCCGGTCATTCGTGCATGGGACTTGACGCTGAGCTCGCCCACGTGGGGCGAAGTGCTGACCATCCGCTGATCGCTGTTCCCTGACGGTTCGCCGTCGCTTTCATCCACCCACCGGGGTCACGCTGCCCCGATGAGGTGCCGTGGCCCCTTCTTGCAGAAGGAGATACCACCATGGCACTCGCAGTCCTCAACCTCGCGTCGCACGCACGCTTTTCGCCCGGGCAGGTGGTCATGACCGCCGGCGTCGACGAGCTGGTCCGACAGGGCCGGCTCAACCCCACGCCGTACCTGCGCCGCCATCTTCATGGCGACTGGGGCGACCTGGACGACAGCGATCGGCGGCAGAACGACGCCGCGCTGAAGTCCGGCGAGGATCGTCTGTTCTCGTCCTACCAGGTCACGCGCGACCTGAAGCTCTGGATCATCACCGAATGGGATCGCAGCGTTACCACACTGCTGTTGCCCAGCGAATACTGATCCGCATCCAGCGGCACCTACACGTTTCTTTGCCGCGTCTTTCTTCCCACCCAGGGGCATGTCACCGCCCCGTGTGGGAGGTGCATGCCCCATTGCCTTGGAGCATCACCATGTCCCTTGATCTCGAAACCGTTCCCGAAACCGCTGTGCAGGGCGACCTGCTCGAAGCGGCCGCTTCACCCCTCACGCTCAGCTTGCAGGACTTCGTGTCCGAGTTCGGCGACGAGTTGCTCGACTCGCTCAACCGCGCCAATCCTCCGGTCTACACCGGCCAGGTGCGGGTGCATCGGCAACAGATCCTCGCCGCGCTCAAGCGCAAGCTGTTCCCGGCGCAAGCCGATGTGGTCCATGCCGTCACCGAGCTGTTGGTCGACCGCGGCGAACGCGCCGCGATCGTCAATGGCGAGATGGGCTGCGGCAAGACGACCGTTGGCATCGCCACGGCCGCCGTGCTCAACGCCGAAGGCTACCGCCGCACCCTGGTGCTCTCGCCACCCCATCTGGTCTACAAGTGGCGGCGCGAGATCCAGGAGACGGTGGCCGGTGCCAAGGTCTGGGTGCTCAACGGCCCGGACACGCTGGTCAAGCTGCTGAAACTGCGCGAGCAATTGGACGTGCCGGCGCAGGGCCAGGAGTTCTTCGTCCTGGGCCGAGTGCGGATGCGGATGGGGTTCCACTGGAAACCTGTCTTCGTTCGACGGCGCACGCCTCACGGCGACGTGGGGGCCTGCCCGGATTGCGGGCATGTCATCACCGATCTCGACGGCGAGCCGATCAACCCGGTCGAACTGGAAGCCGAGGAGTCCCGCCGCAAGTGCAGCCACTGCCGTGCACCGCTGTGGTCCTTGATCCGTCCCAGAGGCCTGTCCGCCAGCGACCAGTCCTCGACCGTGCTCAAGGCACTGAAGCGTATTCCAACCATCGGGGAAGTCACCGCGCAGAAGCTGATGCAGAAGTTCGGTGACGCCTTCCTCGCGTCGATGCTCGGGGACAACGTCCACGAGTTCATCAACCTGATGGACGACCGCGGCGAGTTGGTCTTCTCGGATCGGCAAGCCCACCGGATGGAACGCGCGATGGCCAACATGGAGTTCGGCTTCGGCGAGGGCGGCTACCAGCCGTCCGAGTTCATCAAGAGGCAGCTTCCCCAAGGCACGTTCGACTTGCTCATCGCCGACGAGGCCCACGAGTACAAGAACGGCGGCTCCGCACAGGGCCAGGCCATGGGGGTGTTGGCGGCCAAGGCGCGCAAGACGCTGCTGCTCACCGGCACGCTGATGGGCGGCTACGGCGACGACCTGTTCCACCTGCTGTTCCGAGCCCTGCCGGGGCGAATGATCGAAGACGGCTACCGGCCGACGAAGAGCGGCAGCATGACGTCGGCCGCGATGGCGTTCATGCGCGATCACGGTGTCTTGAAGGACATCTACTCCGAGAGCACCGGCACGGCGCACAAGACGGCCAAGGGCACCAAGGTATCGGTACGCACGGTCAAGGCGCCGGGTTTCGGTCCCAAGGGCGTGCTGCGTTGCGTCCTGCCGTTCACCGTCTTCCTCAAGCTGAAGGACATCGGTGGCAACGTGCTGCCGCCCTACGACGAGGAGTTCCGCGAAGTCGCGATGGACACGGCGCAGGCCGCGGCCTACCGCGATCTGGCGGGTCGCCTGACCCAGGAGCTGAAGCAGGCCCTGGCGAAGCGCGACACGACACTGCTCGGCGTGGTCCTCAACGTTCTGCTGGCCTGGCCGGACTGCTGCTTTCGTTCGGAAACCGTGGTGCATCCGCGCACGCGCAACACCTTGGCGTTCGTGCCGGCTCAGTTCAACGAGCTGGAGGTGATGCCCAAGGAACGCGAGCTGATCGAGATCTGCAAGCGGGAGAAGGCAGAGGGTCGCAAGACCCTGGTCTATTCGGTCTACACCGGCACGCGCGACACCACGTCGCGCCTGAAGGTGCTGCTGGAGCAGGAAGGCTTCAAGGTGGCGGTACTGCGCGCGAGCGTGGATGCCTCCCGCCGCGAGGACTGGATCGCCGAGCAGTTGGACCGTGGCATCGACGTGCTCATCACCAATCCCGAGCTGGTGAAAACCGGCCTGGACCTGCTGGAGTTCCCGACCATCGTGTTCCTCCAGAGCGGGTACAACGTGTACTCGCTGCAGCAGGCCGCCCGGCGTTCCTGGCGCATCGGCCAGAAGCAGCCGGTGCGCGTGATCTACCTCGGCTACGCCAACTCCTCGCAGATGACCTGCCTGGGGTTGATGGCCCGGAAGATCATGGTGTCGCAAAGCACGTCGGGCGACGTGCCGGAGTCCGGGCTCGATGTCCTGAACCAGGACGGTGATTCCGTCGAGGTGGCATTGGCACGACAGCTCGTGGCGGCATGATCCATGCGTTGCATGCCGGCGGCCTTATGGTCGCCGGCATTTTTCCTGGCAAATCGGGAGCCGACGGATTCGCTTTGTTTGCTGCGGCAGAGGGCCGGCGCGGCGATGGTGATGGCTCGTTGTACAGGACACCGATCCATGCGCCCATCCCGCCAGCCCTTCCGTATCGCCGGACGCAGCCATCTGATCCGTTTGCCCGGCTTGCTCCTGGCCGCCATGGCCAGCGGCTGCGCGACGACGAACGCCGTGCCTCCGGCACCCGCATCCGAAGCCATCGACATCGCGTCCGAAGCCGTGGCGGAGTTCGTGCCGGTGACGCGCTATGGCCGCTACACCCTGGTCGAACTCGCGCCGACGGCAGCCCAGCACGACCTGTTGCTGCAAGTGGTGGATGTGGATATCCCCGGCACGCTGGGCGCCACCGTCGGGGATGCCCTCCGGCACCTCGTCCTGCGTTCCGGCTACCGACTGTGCGACGAACAGTCCGCCGATCTGCTGGCCTTGCCGTTGCCGGCGGCTCACTACCGGCTCGGCCCGCTCCTGCTGCGCGACGCGCTCTTGACCCTGGCCGGTCCCGCCTGGGATCTGCAGGTCGACGACGGTGAGCGGAAGGTGTGCTTCATCCGCAGCCTCAGGGAGGCTCGTACGCGGCACGAGCCCAAGCCACCGGAAATCAACCGTTCGGCTGAGCCCGCTCCGCTGATCCGGGAGGTTGCGCCATGACCATCCGGGACTCGGCGACGGGCCAGCGCACGACGCTGCTGCGGGTCGCGGCCGCAACCTGGTTGTTGCTCGTCAGCGCGGTGGTGCTGGTGGATCACATGGCCTTGTCCGGGCTGGCTGAACAGACCCAGGCCTTCGCGCCCACCGCGCAGGTGTCCCTGCTCGAATCCCGAGTGGATGGCCTCTCGCATCGGATCGAACAACGCCATACTGAGCCCGCCGCCTTGCCGCAGGCGCGCTACGAGCAGGACACCGCGGCGTTGGACCAACGGCTGGCGGCGATCGAGCTGGCGCAGGCCCACTACGCCGCCACCGATGCGCTGCACGCATTGGAAAACCGCGTCACGCGACTGGAAGCCCGCCCGGTCTCTCGCCAGCCCAAACTGCCCGCACCACGGCCGTCCCAACCTGTGACGGCCCAACCCAAGCCTGTTGAGCCTTCATTCCGCCTGATCGGAGTGGAACTGCGTGCGGGAGAGCATTTCGTGTCGGTGATGCCTGTCGGTGGCACCGGGCTGGCCGATGTCCGCCTGCTGCGCGCCGGCGAGTCGGAGGCCGGCTGGCGGCTGGACGGCATCGAGCGCGATGGCGCCGTCTTCCGGCAGGGTGACGAGATCCGCCGGCTGCCCATCCCGCCCCGATAGGGAGGCCCATGCCGATGGTCCCGCGCTACTTGATCCCGCCATTGATGGCCGTGTTGCTGGCCGCTCCCGCCATGCAGGCGGCACTCGCGCAGCCCACTGGCGCAACCACCGCGGCCAGGACGGCACCGAGCCGTGAAGCACCTGCGGCCATCGCTCGCAGCGACGAACAGCGGGCGCAGGACTGGGGGCTGCGCACGGACGAATGGACGCGCTATCGCGAGTTGATGCAGGGGCCGCTGGGCGTCTACTCGCCCAGCCTCGACCCGCTCACGGCCCTCGGCATCGAAGCACGTTCCGACGAGGAGCGCCGCCGCTACGCGGAACTGCAGGTTCGGGCCGAAGCCCGGCGGGTCGAGAAGACGCTGGCCTACCAGCGTGCCTACGACGCCGCCTGGCAACGGATCGCGCCGGGCATGGCGCGGGTCAACCTGCCCGGTGCCAAGCCGACCGGCGCGTTCACCGCCATCGCATCAGGCACCGACCGAACCGCCATCTTCGTGAAGGACGGCTGCACCGCCTGCGACGAGGCCGTGCAGCGGCTGCAGGCGTCGGGCGTCGAGTTCGATGTCTATGTCGTCGGCAGTCGCGCCGACGACGCGCGCATCCGTGAATGGGCACGCCGGGCCCGTATCGACCCGGCGAAGGTGCGCGCCCGGCACATCACCCTCAACCACGATGGTGGGCGCTGGCTGTCCCTTGGCCTGCAGGGCGATCTGCCCGCCGTCGTGCGCCAGGTCGGCGGCCAATGGCAGCGACAGTAGGCTTCGCCCGTCTCGCGCTCCTGCTGCTGGCTTGCTGGGCACTCGGCCAGGCGAAGGCCGGGGAGGTTCCGCCGCCGGCCTACCAGTTCGCGGCACAGCGCGCGGGCATCCCGGCAGCGGTGCTCTACGCGGTGGCCTTGCAGGAGAGTGGCACCCGGTACCACGACCGCCTCGTGCCCTGGCCCTGGACGCTCAACGTGGCCGGGGCATCGCATCGATTCGCCACCCGCACCGAGGCCTGCGCCGGCCTGCACCAGGCATTGCGCGACGTGCCGCGCACCCGCATCGACGCCGGCCTGGGCCAGATCAACCTGGGCTACCAGCGTCACCGCTACGACCACCCCTGCGAACTGCTCGATCCCTATCGGAACCTGGCGCTGGCCGCGCAGATCCTGCGCGAGCAGCACGCGCCTGGCCAGGACTGGCTGATCACGATCGGCCGCTACCACCGTCCCGCTGGTGGCGCCCCCGCTGCGCGCTACCGCCAAAGCGTTGGACGCCACCTGGCCCGCGTTCTGGGCGAGCCAGCGCGGGGCGCGGATACCCGGAGAACCCTGCCATGAAGCCTCGAATCTTCCGTCCGGCTGTGCCGTGGCTGATCGGCTTGCTGCCGCTCGTGTCCGTGCCAGCCGCCTTCGCGCAAACGCCGCCCTTGATCGTCGTCGAGGATCGCGGCGGTACCTCCGCGCTGCCTTACTACCAGGCCCTGGACCTGCAACCGCGCACCGGAAGCAGGCCATCTCCCAGGATCGACATGCCACGCCTGCCCGAAGGGCCTTCCGACGAGGCGGCCATGCTGCCGGTGCGCTCGGCCCATTTGACCCCTGGCGATGTGGCTCCCCAGGCAATCCAGGCGCCGGGGCTCACGCCGATGTTCCTGGTTGGTGATGACCCGCGCTCCCATGCCTGGCTGCGCCAGCGTGCCCCGGCGCTGCGCGAGCTCGGGGCCGTGGGGTTGGTGGTCCAAGTCGAGACACCGCAGGCACTGGCGGCACTGCGTGCCCTGGCACCCGGGCTAATGCTGGCGCCGGTGTCCGGGGACGAACTGGCCGGGCGCCTGGGGCTGCGCCACTACCCGGTGCTGGTAACCGCCACCGGCATCGAACAGTGAGAACTGCCCGATGGCCCAGCCGCATGCCATCGAAGTCCTGCTGCGGCCAGCGGTGGAGCTATACACCGTTGCCGTATGCGCAGGCGCCGCGGTGGTGTGCGTGGTGGCACCGTGGTCGCTCGCGCTGAATCCGGTACTCGGCCTCGGCAGCGCGCTGGCCTTCCTGGCCTTCGGCGCGATTCGCCTGCGCGACGCCTGGGCCATCCTGCGCTACCGCCGCCACATCCGTCGTCTGCCACGCTACGTGATGACGAGCCGTGACGTGCCAGTGAGCCAGTACCGCCTGTTCGTTGGGCGTGGCTTCCGCTGGGAGCAACGACACACCCATCGGCTGACGCAGACCTACAAGCCCGAGTTCCGGCGCTACGCCGAACCGACGACGTTTTAC
Source organism: uncultured Burkholderiaceae bacterium (assembly GCA_937871985.1). The sequence continues at coordinate 63,526 of CALMPB010000155.1, read as the reverse complement.
CGTATGGCGCGCCGTCTGGAGGAGCGGCTGGAGTTCGCGCCGCCGCCGCTGCCCAGGCTGGCGCGGGCATTGGCCTGGGACAGCCCCCTCAACCCGGTCCGGCCGTTGCCGCCCGTGGGTGGCATGCCTCGCCTGCATGGCATCGAGCCGCACGAAACCGACGTCACCCTGCCGCTGGGCGAGCGTGTGGGCCACACCCTGGTGCTCGGCACCACGCGCGTGGGCAAGACGCGCCTGGCCGAACTGTTCATCACGCAGGACATCCGCCGCAAGGTCCATGGCGAGCACGAGGTGGTGATCGTCTTCGACCCCAAGGGCGATGCCGACCTGCTCAAGCGCATGTATGTCGAGGCCAGGCGCGCCGGACGCGAGGGCGAAATGTACGTGTTCCACCTTGGCTGGCCCGACATCTCGGCACGCTACAACGCCGTGGGCCGGTTCGGGCGCATCTCGGAAGTCGCCACGCGCGTTGCGGGGCAGCTTTCCGGCGAGGGCAACAGCGCCGCGTTCCGAGAGTTCGCCTGGCGCTTCGTCAACATCATCGCGCGCGCCCTGGTGGAACTCGGGCAGCGGCCAGACTACCTGCTGATCCAGCGCCACGTCGTCAACATCGACGCGCTGTTCATCGAGTACGCCCAGCACTTCTTCGCCCGAACCGAGCCCAAGGCCTGGGAGGTGATCGTCCAGTTCGAAGGACGCCTCAACGACAAGACCATCCCGCGCCACATGGTCGGGCGAGAGAAGCGGGTGGTCGCACTGGAGCAGTACCTGTCGCAGACGCGAACCTATGACGCGGTGCTCGACGGCCTGCGCTCCGCGGTGCGCTACGACCGCACTTACTTCGACAAGATCGTCGCTTCGCTGCTGCCGCTGCTGGAGAAGCTCACCACCGGCAAGATCGCGCAACTGCTCGCGCCGAACTATTCCGACCTGTCCGACCCCCGCCCGATCTTCGACTGGATGCAGATCATCAGGAAGCGGGCCGTGGTCTATGTGGGACTGGATGCGCTGTCCGACGCCGAAGTGGCGGCGGCCGTCGGCAACAGCATGTTCAGCGACCTGGTGTCGGTGGCGGGACACATCTACAAGCACGGCATCGACGATGGACTGCCGGGGGCATCGGGCAATGCCAAGGTCGCCATCAATGTCCATGCGGACGAGTTCAACGAACTGATGGGCGATGAGTTCATCCCGCTCATCAACAAGGGTGGCGGTGCAGGCATGCAGGTCACGGCCTATACGCAGACGCTCTCGGACATCGAGGCGCGCATCGGCAATCGCGCCAAGGCCGGCCAGGTCATCGGCAACTTCAACAACCTGTTCATGCTGCGGGTGCGGGAGACCGCCACCGCAGAACTGCTGACACGACAACTGCCGAAGGTGGAGGTCTACACCACCACCCTGGTCAGCGGCGCCACCGACAGTTCCGACATCCACGGCCCGACCGACTTCACCAGCAACGCGCAGGACCGCATCAGCACGTCGAGCGTGCCGCTCATCGAGCCCGCGCACGTGGTCGGCCTGCCCAAGGGGCAGTGCTTCGCCCTCATCGAAGGCGGTAACCTGTGGAAGGTCCGCATGCCGTTGCCGGCGCCCGATCCGGACGAAGCCATGCCCCGGGACCTGCAGCAACTGGCCGGCTACATGCGCCAGCACTACGCCGAGGCGGGCGAATGGTGGGAGGGCAACGGTCTGCCCCGGCTGCACGACGGCGATGCGTTGCCAGCGGATCTGGCCACGGAAGTGCAAGAAGGCACGCCGGATGAAGAGGCCCCATCGTGAAAGAGCCCGCCGCGACCACCGAGCGACAGCAGGCACGCCAACGCGGCCTGGTCGCCAGCGTGGTCACGCTGCCATGGCGACTGTTCGGCGTGCTGGTCGCCTCGTTGCTGCTGTCCATCGTCATCGAATGCGTCGGCATGCACCTGTTCTGGCCCGACCAGGGCTGGCGCCACGCGCAGGGCATGCTCGACTACGAACTGAGCCAGCTCTCCACCCATTTCACCCGGAGCGCCGTCGTGCAGGAGCCGGGACGCACCGCGCGCTGGCTGGTGGAGGGCACCTACGAGTGGGTTTTCGTGAAGACGGGCTTGCTGGACTGGACGCGCGACGCCTCGGCGCAAGCTATTGCACCCAGCCGAGGCGCGCACCGAGACTTCCGTTATTACCTCGCCCAGGTCTATGTCTGGACCGAGCGCTATCTGATTGCCGCCGGCTTCACCGTTCTGACGTTCATCGTCCGCCTGCTGGTCTTGGTGCTCACGCTGCCGCTGTTCCTGCTCGCGGCCTTCGTCGGCCTGGTCGATGGACTGGTTCGCCGCGACATCCGCAAGTTCGGCGCCGGGCGGGAATCTGGTTTCATCTACCACCGCGCCAGGGCCAGCCTGATCCCGCTGGCCGTGCTGCCGTGGGTGACTTACCTGGCACTGCCGGTCAGCGTGAACCCGCTGCTGATCCTGTTGCCCAGCGCCGCACTGCTCGGCGTGGCGGTGTGCATCGCGGCGGCGACGTTCAAGAAGTACTTGTGAAACACCCAGGAGCGTCACTCACGCCGGTTCAGTGGGGCGAACGCGCAGCGGTGCGCCGGGCGCACTGTTGCGCGTGTACCGGCTGGGCTGCGAACTGACCGGGGGATTCTGTCGCTAATTTCGCCGGACAAAATCAGCCGCAAGTGCTTGTCACAGCACTAATTTCACCGGTTCCGCTAGTTTCTCCTTGTGCTTTCGTCGAGTGCTGTACCATCTGAAATCAGCAGGGGTTGCCCAAGGCACGCGGCGCGACTCGCACCTACAGCTTCGGAGGCAGGCCAGATGCAGCAGCTGCGATGCTACGGCGACGACAGAAACAATGGGTTCTGCGTGCATTGCGGCGGGCCAAGCGAAACCATCGATCACGTCCCGTCGAAAGTTCTCTTGGATGAGCCGTATCCAGAGAATCTCATGGCGGCTCCGGCGTGCCGTGAATGCAACAACGGCCTTTCACTCGACGAAGAATATCTGGCCTGTTTGCTCGAATGTGTCATCGCCGGGGACATCGCACCCGAAAAACTGCACAGGGCCAAGATTGGCCGTATCTTGCGTGCGAACTCCTCGCTGTTGACCCGATTGCAGCGGGCACGCACAGATGGTGCAGAAGGCCCTGTCTGGGCAGCCGAAAACGACCGCGTGAGTCGCGTCATCCTCAAATTGGCTCGATGTCATGCCGCATTCGAACTCAACGAGCCACAACTCCACGAACCATCACGCCTCGGATTCAAGCCGCTGTCGCTCATGACGGAAAAAGAGCGCACCGCATTCGAAAGCGATGACGACGCGTTCGATGTCTGGCCGGAAGTCGGGAGCCGTGCGATGCAGAGGCTGCTTGTGGCGGGCACCGACACTTTCACCGAGGGATGGTTGGCCGTGCAAGAAGGAAACTATCGCTTCCATACCAGCCAAGCCAATGGGCTGACCGTGAAAATCGTCCTTCGGGAATATCTCGGCTGCGAAGTCGTCTGGGACTGATCCGGCAGGACGCATTCGTTTCGGCAGGCAGATGGATTTCGAAGTAGCGATTCAGACGGGTGAAACCGTCTTCGTGTCTACCAGCGCCTGCAAATGGTCTAGTAGCAGCTTGGGAATCTGCCCGCCGGTGAGAAGCACACCGGCCTCCATGTTCTGCTCCATCGCGTGGCCGGTCAGGTTGGCGCTGGTGATGAAACACATCTTGCCATCGGCAACGGCGACTTTGGCGTGAACGCGCCCGTCAGAGAACGGGGCGGCTTTGTCTCGCCAGGAATAAAGCCTCGCAGCGGAGACCAGCGTGCTCATCTTGCCAATCGCGTCAAACGAGATGCTGCCGCCGTGGTCCTGAGACAATTCGAGCAGCATGGAGATGACCACTCCGCGATCACTTGCCGCATTCAGCGCCTTGACGATGGTCGAGACGTTGTAGGCCACGAAGCTGGTGATGAACAGGGTCTGCTCAGCGGCGTTGATGACCTGCAGTAGCGTCTGCTCGGTTCGTCGAGCCGAGACGAAGGGTGTCGTCGGTCCCGTCCACACGAGTTCGGTGGATTGTTGATTCGTAGCCTTGGTGAAAACATGGCCGGCGGCGAGCAGCATCGATGCAAGCTCATCGGCGCTGACCTCACTGGCTCGCCAAGCATCGATGAGCTGATCCACAACCTTAGCAGCAACGGGGGTGTTGACCACGCCCGACAGCGCACCGGCTGCTTTGCTGGCATCGGTCCGACGAATCCGGCTAGCTATGGCCTGTACCTTCTCAGGAGAGACCAGACAGACCACAGCTGCGACGGCGTCCAAGAGCCTCTCCATGTCACAAGCCCTTGAAGAAAGCCGCGTCGATACGTTCCAGGGTCGGAACTAGCAATGACCGATCCAGATAGCGATTGCCGCGCTCGCAGGAGGTCTCGGCCACCAGGCTACAAGCGTGGCACGCCGCTGCATGAAGTGAGCGATCTTTCTCGGGATCGTGCTCGGAGCAAAGCGGGTCAGAGGAGCAGATCTTCGATCGATTCAAGGCTTGCTCCAATAGGCGACCAAGATTCTCCGGCTTGCCGAGATCGACGAGACCGCCCAAAGTTCCATCGGAGTCCGCCGCTGCCGTGTAGATGAGGATACCGGCCTGCGGACTTTCGCCCGAGGTATCGGCATAGATTCGCTCGCGGATACTCGCTGCGTTGTAGCCGCACTCCAACGCCAGCTCACGAATCAGCAGGTGCGAGAGCGTGTGGAGCATGGCGTAGCGAATGCCGGGGTAGCCCTCGTCAGGATCGAGATGACGTGAATTGCGCCATCCCCTGTGGCCTCCCCGGAGCATCTTGTCGACCTGCGCGACGGCAGGTAGTGCTTCCCATGCGATGAGTGCCTGCTCGTCGAACTGGATGAAGATACCCTCACCATGCACCTGGTTTGCGGGAACCCAATCCGGTTTGCTTCGTGAGAGGTTGGCCATCTGGGGCCGTTCGTTCGGGTCGCCGGTTTCTTCGGGCGCCTCCACGCGAGTGAAACCGAGCAAGGCATTGACCTCACGCAGTCGCTCCAGAAGCAGCACTCTGCTGATGTGCTTTGCAAAGGCCGGTGGCGTACCGACCTTCTTGCTCATGAAGTGCGGGTAGTCCGTGGGTGGGTTCGCCTCTGTCAGCACGTCCCACTCGGGCCCCTTGATGTCTGCCTCACCCACGACCTCCTGACCGCCACCGGTACGGTGCGCTTCGATGGCCGACCAGATCGCCGCCGCCGGATATTTGTCGATCCCTGGCAGTGCCCCGGTCTTCTTCAAGGTCTTCACCGTCACCGACACTTCGGCTTCGGATTCCAGTTCCTCGAAGAACTCCCAGCCATCCTGGATCAGCTGACTGAGTGGGTCCTTGGTCTGGGGGATGGCGAGCGCCGAAAGTGTGATCGGGAACCAACTGTTCGTGGCGCCCAACAGAACCGCCCGGGCCTCCTCGTCGCATTCGTTGTCGAAGTGATCGAGGTGGGGATGTCGTCCGCGACACCCCGGCAAATTCTCCTTCCCGGCCTTGCCGAAGGCGTGTGCCATGCTCCTCGAAGCACCACAGGCATCGCACTTCGCCCACAGGTTCTCGGTCTGCAACGAGGCGCCGCTCTCGAAGAAGCGCAGCGTGCCCTTACAGGAACTGTTGCCGCCGTGGACGAAGTAGTGCCAAGGGAAGTCGTCCAGGTGGCCGTCGCGGCAGGCCAACAGGAAGCGTGCCGGTACGGCATCGGCGTCCTTGGCGGGTTGATCGCCCTTCGAACCCCGACATCCTTTATGGACGAACCGGGTTCGCTCGGGCCTGAAGCGGTTCTCCTTGATCTCGAACAGTCCGGCATCGAAGGGGGACAGCAGGCCGCATTTCACGCAGCGCATCCAACGCGGGAACGGCCGAACGGGAACACCGATGTTGGCCTCGGCCGACCAGACATCGACGAGCTCGCTTTTCTGGAACGGCGGCATCCGCAGGTTCTCGACCTGTGCTCCAAGCACCTTCCGAACGGCGGCCAGCAGTCTGGCTTCCTGGATTGGTTGGCAGCGGTCCTTCTCCCATCGGTCGATGCCGAGCGTCACGACGGACAGGCTCGGCAGGTCGATCAATGCCCCTGGCCCGTAGGTCCAGAGCAACTGGCTGGGTCTGACTTCTCCGACTGGAGTCTTATTGGTCGTCGTCATGTTCAATCCTCATCCTTCGTCGCGGGACGAGGCTTCCAATCGTGGTCGTCCGAGATGTGGCTGGTATTCATGATCAAGCGCACACCGGGCTCCACCTCACGCATCGACATGGGCACGGTCCAGTTGTCCCAGGCCTGGATGCCTGGTGACCTGATCAATGCAACGGTCTTGTCCTTCTCGGGTCCGCGCTTCTCGTAGGCCAGAATGCGGCCGCCTTTGCCCACCTCCTTGGCCCACTCGTCTGCGCGCTCCTTCAGTTCCTGTTCGGCCAGGCTCTTGGTGCTGGACAGCTCGCTGACATTCCATGCCCGTTTGACGAGCACATTGATGGCCTCGGTGATCTCGCTCTGATCTGACTTGTCCAACTTGCCTGCCCCCTCGTTGGGGCTGAACGCATCGTTCTCCAGGCGCATCAGGCTCAGTAGCGAGCCGGTCAGGCCACGGTCCATCGCGCGCGGCGAGAAGGGTGTCACCGACTGCGCTTCGACGTGCTTGTAGAAGGTGGCGTGGTAGTGCTCGAAGGTCTCGTAGTGCGAGAGGTCGCGTGGCCGTGCCCAGGTGAGCACGGTGCAGACCAAGCCGGGGAAAGAACGTCCCACCCGGCTGGTGGCCTGGATGTACTCCGCCGTGCCCTTGGGCTGGCCATTGACCGCCATCAGCCCCAGCCGATTGACGTCCACCCCCACCGACAGCATGTTGGTGGCCAGCACCACGTCGATTGCCCGGGTGTCGCCCTCTTGCCACTTGGTCACGTATTTGCCGGCTGCAGCATCGAACTCGGACTTGAACTTCACCTCAAGGTTGTCGAGGTACTTCGGAATGTCCTGGCTGGAAACCCGCGAGGTCAGCTCGCGAATGTTGCTGACGCTGCGTTGCGCCAGCGCGGGGCGCTCGACCATGCTCATCTGCACCCGGTAGGAACGCGTCTGCACATCGTCCTCGGCCAAGCGCTTCATGCCCCCCAGCTCTCGCAGCGAGTTGAAATAGCCGACCATGGTCATGTAGGGGTCTGCGGGCTCGCCGAAGCGGTCGAACAATGCCTGAGCAGCGGTCAGGAATGCCGTGTAGACGCGGATCAGCATCGCAGGTCGTGAACTTCCAGGAGAGCAGACGCCCAGATAGCGCCGTCCCGGCTTGTCCTCGATGGGTCGTTGGACAGAGAAGTAGTTGTCCTCCACGTCCAGCCCGTGCGGCGGGAACACCGATACTCGCCGCATGAAGACGTTGTTCACCTGCTCGCGAGCCTTACGCACCGTCGCGGTCGACGCGATGATCTTCGGCTTGACCATATGTTCGCCGAGTTTCCAGCCGCACAGCTCGTCCACGGCCGTCTCGTACAGGCCAACCATGGTGCCGAGCGGCCCGCTGATCAGATGAAACTCGTCCTGGATGATCAGGTCCGGCGGACGGATCGGGCTGATGGTCTTGACCTTGGTCGCACCAAGTCCCTTACCGGCCTGGTGGTTGCCATTGCAGTCTGCCCCCTGCCACAGCAGGCCGTGCCGCTCGCATTCCTGGCCCACCCGACCGAATAGCGTGCGTACCTGACCCCGCCACGCCATCATGGCGAACTTGTCCACGGTGGCGATCATCATCGTCGGGGGACGGTGGTAGATCTCCTCGTCCACGACGAGCACCGGGATGCCCGGGTGAGGGAGCTTGCTGGATTTGCCCTTCGAGAAGTCGCAGCGGCCCTTCTTGTCGCCGCAGTAGACGAAGGTGCGTCCACGGCCCTTGTCGACCTCTACGTCGCGCCCAGGGGCGACTTCCGAGCCACACCAGGGGCAACTGGTCAGTTGCGCGGGAGACGCCGCCCCGGCGTTGTACTTGCCGGGGTTGCGGATGTCCTCGATGGCCCGATGGCTGTCCTCGGTCGTTCCGGGCGTCACCTTGTTGCCCACCCACAGTCCGATGGTGAAGGGTTCGGTGCCAAGCGATTCGTCACCCTTGGCCAGCGCCTCGCGACGCAGTACCTCCATCGCACAGATCAGTGCCGTGGCACGCTGGAACTGCTGCAGCGTCAGCAGCCGCAGGGTGTAACGCATGATCACTGCCAGACCGCGCGAGCCGTCGTAACCACCAAGATTGCCCTGCATGCGCCGAATGGCCATGGTGAAGGCGGCCACACCCAGGTACGCCTCGGTCTTGCCGCCGCCGGTGGGGAACCACAGCAGGTCGGCATAGGCTTCGACGGGCTGCACGCGATCCGGGTGCGTCGGGTCGGCCAGCGAAGGGATCGACAGCAGCAGGAAGGCCAACTGGAACGGGCGCCAGCTGCGGTTCTTCAGCACGTCGAACTGCTCGACGGTGACGTCCTTACCGCGCCGGATTTCGAGGGCGTACTGGCTACGCACGCGCTGCGTGGCCATCGCCCGGTTGGCGAAACGGAAGGCTGCCAGCGCTCTCTCGTCGGCCTTGAGCGTATTGATGCCCTGCTGCAGACGCGTGTGGATCTCCTGGCATCGGTCCATCGCCTGTCGGGCCTGCGCGTCGTAGCCGAACACTTCGACACCAACTCGAGCACGCTGCTCGTCGATCCACGCGGCGTAATCCTTGGTCAGCAGGTTCAGGGCGTCCAACAGAGGATCGATGTCCAAGGTGGCGAGGCGCTGCATGTCGAGCAGACCACTGCTCACCATTTCCTTCATCGCCGGTCGGTCGGCGGGATTGAGACCCGGTGTCTCGGTGACCTGCACCTCGTATTGAGGCATGACGATGGTGCGCACCTCGGTGGCCAGCGTCACGTCATCCGCCGCTTCGGCATGGACGGCGACGCCATGACCCACCGCGAACTCCACCCGGTTGCGGTAGATCATCTCCAGCGATTCACGCTCCGGGTCCATGCCGTCCGCATCCAGTACGGGCCGGCGGCGGAAGATGGCGCGCTTGGGGGCTTCTGCTTCCGATCGAACGATCAGCTCCGGCTGGAACACCCAGGCGGAATCGCGGTTGGTCTCGGGTTCCTCCTGTGCATTGACCAGGAACAGGGTCACCAGGCGGTCACCATTCGCGTTCTTGGCACGCACGGAGCCTTGCACCCGCACTTCGGGATAGCTCTTGTCCGGCGCCTGATGGGGGATCACGCCTTCGCTGAGCGGCAGCACCAGCTTGCCGCCGCAGGGGATGCGCTGCCAGACCTTCGCTTTGGTTTGCTCCTCGGCACCGGTCTCCTTGTTCTTGCGGGTGCGAAAGATCTCGTGCTCGTCACTGCGCTCATAGCGACCCCAGCGCACCTCGATCTCGATGCGTTCGGCGTCACCATCCACGCAAAAGGTCATGCCGAGGCTGCTCGGCGCCAGCGACTGATTGCTGGCCGCGTCGATCTCGTCTGCCGCATCGGATTCGGGCTCGACACGGCCCGTCGCCGTGCCGAACTCCGCGCCGGGTTCGTGCTGGCCGGGCGCCTTCGGGTCGGTGGGCTCCTCGACTTCGTCGTTCGCCAGTGGCCCTTCGAGCCCTTCGATGCCGCCCTGTGCCGCCTCACGCGGAGCGAGCTTTCCCACCAGATAGCGATCCCGCACACCCATGTCGACGATACGCTCATGAGGGCCACCCGCCGGGCCGAGCAGATCGTCCATCACGGCCAGTTGTAGTAATTCGCGGATGTAGGCGAGTTCCTGCTGATGCTGGGGTGAACGGGCGTCAGACCCGACCGTCGGCACATCGGCGATTGTCCTTTGCAATGCCTTGGGCAGAGCTTCGACGAAATCCGTCCACTGGATGCGACCGATACTGCCCGAAGACGGTGGCGTGAGTGCAGTCAGACCGACCGAGACGGGATCGGTGACCGATAGCAGTCGGTCGAAATAAAGCGTGGTGGTTTCGAGATCGGAACGAACCCGCAGCACACGCCCGACACGGGTGATGCTACCAACGCGGTTCAGGACCAGAACCCAGTCGTCCTCCTCGATGGCCTGATAAAGGGAGCGTTCGCCCCTCAGGACCAGGGCGTAGGGCGCAAGCCTTTGGTCGGTGCCGAGGCCATGATCGATGGCGATCCATGCGTTGCTATTGGGTTTCATGCTTGCACCTCCTCCGGCCGGAAGGCGGAAAGCGCCAAAGCTTTCAAGAACAGCGCGTTCAGTTCATCAAGCTTTTCCGTGGCAATCCCGCCTTGCTCAAGCGCTTTCAGAATCTGGATCGGCTTCTGGTCGTTGCACCCAGGAAGCGCCTTGCCGAGGAAAATCTCCATACAGTGCTCAAGAAACACCGGCTCCGCGAGGCGATGCGGCCCCGTCTTGTTCTTGAGCATTTCATTGACGGCTTTGTGGTGCTGCTTGTCTTGATCGTCGTCGAGCATCAGGCCGTAAGGGATGCCAAATCCTTCGAGCAAGGCAATGTAACGGTGAAAGTTGTATTTCCCCAAGACATCGACAACGGCAATTCGGTGACCGGTCAACTCATGCCAGTCACGCGCCAGCAACCACTGGAACAGCGCTTTCTCAGTCGCTCCCTCGACGAGCAATACGCGATCGGCAAAGAACATTGAGGAGCGATCCGAGTCGAGCCAGAGTTGATAACGGAAGCGCTCTTCCTGATGGGCGAGTTCTTCGTCGGGTTGTGCATCGGCAAGGAGCTTCTTTGCCTCACCCTTCTGGTCATCTGGTATTGCCTGATCGTTGACATAGGCTTCAATGCATTTCTTGAAATCCAGCCCGGCACCGATAACGTTAGCAACCTTGCTGCGCTCGATTTGTCCGAGCGTCGAAACGCCGTTCTCACGCCGGATGCGGACGATCTGGCAGAGGTCATCAGCCACTTTGCCGACGAAGATTGGAGAGTGGCTAGTGACGATAACCTGCTGGCCTTCCCCGGCCCCGAGACGGCGCAGGTGATATGCCATGTTTTCCTGCTGTGCGGGATGAAGGAATGCTTCGGGCTCTTCAAACAGAATGAGTGTGAAGTCCGGATCGAACTCCTTCTTCTCGCTCTTCTTGACCTCGGCAAACGTCGGCGCGAGCTTGATTAGCTCGTACAAAAACGATCGCTGAAAACCGTGACCATACCTGTCCAGTGCAAGGACGGTGTCGCCCAACATCGCGTCGGCAAATCCGTGCTTGACCAGATTCTTGGTGATCTCATCGGGCGCGATCGAGTTGACGGACATATCGAAGCGAATGCCCCATTGCCGAATCGCCGCATTGATCGGGTCGGCGATCTTCGACAAGAAGCCATCCGCGCCGCGCGCCTCCTCGTTCAGCTTGCCGAACGCCGACTCGACCTCTTTGTAGGCTGCGCTATCGGAGACGACCCGTTTGAGCATGAAATTCAGCATGTCCCGCAGTGGTGACGGACCGGTCGTCTTCATCTGATCCGCTGCCGTGGTCAGTGCGGGGATGTAAATCAATCGCCCAACCTTCGCCGTGCCGACGTTCTTCGCCCCGTAAAACAGGTCTTTCTCGGGCTCTCCGGCCAAGACGCCGTAGATGTTGCTCTGGTTGGATTTCACCCGATCCTTCGAGGCGAAGTATCGCCGTACGGTCAGAAACTGGCCTTCGGCTCCATTCTTGTACTTCTCGGCCAACCCGCCCCATTCGATATCGGTCAGCTCGTAGGTCAGCTCGACCCATGCCTCCTCGTCAGCACTGGCGGTTTTCGGGAAATCCTCATTGGACCACTTGATGTCCTCGTAGAAAGCACGTAGGGCGGCGAGGAGATTGCTTTTACCGGCGTTATTCGCGCCGACGATCATCGTGTAGTCGTGCACCTCGATATCGGCGTCGATGATCGAGCGGAAGTTGTGAATGCGCAGTCCGCGTAGTTTCATTGCAAGTCAATCCTGTCTGGTTCGTTCTTCTGACCACCGATAGCGTGCCCCGCGCCGTTCTCCATGCCGTTCGACGAGTCCACGAGCTACGAGGTCGGCGATCGAAGCATTCCACTGGCCGTCGGTGATGCCGATGGCGGCGACGATGTCGGACTTGGCGTGCCAGCCGGAATGTGCCCTCAAGTATTCAGCGATGGCCTGTGAGGGGCTGGCGTGGTCGTGGGAGCCTGGCTCGGTGACCTTGAGGTAGGCGCCCTCATTGGCCGGGGTGACATCAAAGTCGAATGATGGCTGTTGAACGGGCGCGTTCTGAGCACGCGCAGTGCGAGGTTTGTTGAGCCCGGAGCTTGTGGCTTTTCCGTGCAAGCCTAGGGCGACTTCTTCCTCGTATCGCTGCCGGTTCAACTCCGACAGCCGCCGCAGCACTTCGACACGCGCGATCTCCGAGATGGTAAAGCGCACCCGGTCGTTCTCGGGCAAATACGGCACTTCGTGGAAGTCGTGTTCGAGGTCCAGGTCGTCCCAGCCGTAGGCCGCTATGGTTTCCTGGTCAATCTTGACGTGAGCACTACGAAGCCGTTCAACGTCGGCATCCACCTCCAACGGAGAATGCATCAAGTTGTAGAGATCGGTCAGGCCAATGCGCCTTTCAGCACAGAGTGCATGACGCAATCTCAAGAGCGACGAGCCACACCCGGCTGCGGGTTTCTCGTGAGGCCACGGGAAAGTGGCAAACGCTCTTGAAAGGTTGTACGCAAGGGTTTGACCAAGCTTCCCACTATGCTGTCGCGCCCAAACCTCATGCACGATAGATTGCATTGTCGTAAAGCTCTCATCATCCGAGTACGCGAAAAGCTTGACGCTATGCGAAGGAACGAGGCTCTCATCGACAAAGACCATTAACAAGTATTTTGCAGTAGAGGGACAAGCAAGAATTCTTCCCTGTCCTCTCATTGCTGCGAAGAAGCTTTCACGCTTGTCCCAGAACTTCCAAAAGTCGGACTCATGAATCTGACCCGTCAACTTATCCCTGTAAGGTTTGACATGGGTTTCTACGTGATTGAATGCAGCCCGATACCGCTCTGCCGTACTCCGTGGCATCTGACCAAAGTTAATAATCCAATCTGATGGCTCAGAGAGCGGGTTTTGCGCGAGATCCTTACCAGTCAAGTATCGGGAGATTACGGCTTCATTCTCTTGTCCCTGCATCAATAAAATGCGCCGCTCCTCCTCAGTGAGGATGAAGCCGTCACCTTGAATCTTGATGCCATCGGATCGCCGGCTATCATTGCTTTTCAGTGCATAAGGCTCGGAAGGCACGCCAGTCTTTGACTCCACCATCAGATTGCTGCCAATGCCAGGGACGTCTCTTCCATTTAAGGAGACTTGTCCCGTCCACCTTCCCCGATGAAGGACGATGAGGCTGACAATTACACTGGCTGAACCGGGCCATCTAATCTCATGTTTCGCCCAAACGAGGTGCGCTCCGTTCGTTAGAAGCCAAGCCAACCCAACGATACGAGAGTCCCCTTCTGATATCGATTTTGTGCCGATCAACCCGATCAGACCCCCGTTTCTACTTACAGAAAATGCGCGTCTGAAGAAAAAGACTACGAGATCGGCTGCCCCCTTGCTGTCTTGGACAGTAGCCTTGAGATAGTTTTGATATGTTCCGCCCAGTACCGTTGAAATTCTCTTACCGGTAATGAATGGGGGGTTCCCCACCAGAGCATCGAAGCCGGCGCGTTCGCGCGCGAAGACTTCCGGGAACTCCAGCGGCCAGTGGAAAGGCCGCCTCGCGGTCTTGTCGGCGGGCAGATCGGTCGAGAGTGCGGCAGCTGACTTCCGACGCATCAAGGCGAGCGCGTCGTGGTCCCCGTCGATTGCCTGTCCGGCCTGGACGACCAGCGATGCCAAGGCGTTCTCCAGCCCCGACCCACTGCCGCCCGCTGCGAACACCTCCCCGATGAACGCATCGGCGATGCACTCCGGCACTTCGAGCTTCTGGCGTGCATCGGCATCTAGTCGCGCCATGGCCTCGACGTCGCGGATGTCACGAATCGGCATCTGGCGCAGTCGCTGCCGCAACTCGATCGCCTCATGTACCGCCCGCTCGATGTTCTGCCCGAACAAGCGTTGCTGGCCCTTGCCAGTCGGCGTCATGGAGAGTTCGGTGATCTGATCCAGCCGGTGAATGCCGAGAAGACTGTCACCGCAACGCAAGTTGTGGTCGAGAAAGCCAAAGGGACGTCCCTTGGCAAGCGTCACCAGCCAGATGGAGAGCTTGGCGAGTTCGACCGCAAGGGGATTCAGGTCCACACCGTAGAGGCAGCGCTCGGCGATGAGGCGGCGGGCGATCACAGTGCGGGCCTCGGTGTCGCGGGGCAGCGGCTCCTTGGTGTCCGGCACATCCAGCACTTCGCCATCCACGCTCACCGTCTCTCCGCTGCCTTCGGCCTGTGACCAGGCCTCGACCAGGCGATCAGCCAGCCAGCGGCAGGCTTGCACCAGGAACGCGCCCGAGCCCATGGCTGGGTCGCAGATCTTCAGGTCCAGCAGTTCGGCAGGCGACTTCAACACCCACTGCTCACGCGGCTTGCCGTCTGCTGGTCCCACATAGGCGATCGGCGTCAACGTCTCGGTAACGATGGCCTCGGTCAGCGATTTCGGCGTGTAGTGGGTGCCAGTCTCGCGCCGGTCGGAACCGGTGGTGACGATGAAGGCCCCAGCGGGGTAGACCAGCGGGTAGCCCCATGGATCGGTGCGCACTAGATGGGCAAAGGGCTTGATGCGGTTACGAAGGCTGGTATCCCCATGGCAGGCGGCCAGCAGACGGTCGGCAAGTGTGTCGTCGACCGGCTTGGCCAGATCGTTGCGCACACGGCTGGCGGAACTGCCGGAGCGCTCCTGAAGCAAATCGGCCAGGCGTTCGGCGCCGTCGAGGCGGGCGGATTCCAACTCGGCTAACTTGACCCAGGGCGCCTTGGCGTTCTTGGTGCCATCCAGTTCCAGCGTGACCTCGGCGGTGCGCTTGACGGTGCGTTCCAGCAGGCCCTCGTAGACGTAGCCGATCTGCTCCACGTCCAGTGCTCGGTAGGACAGCGTTCGACCCTGGAACTGCTGAATGGCCTCGAGCAACAGCAGCACGGTGCGGTTGTCGATCGGCAGCGGTTTGGCCGTGTCGATGCGCCAATCGGAGCCCTTGGCGCGGCCCTCGAGGAAAGGAAAGCGATCCGGGTCGAACAGCGAGCCACCCAGTACGGGCAGGCGCAGGTTCTCGTGTTCGATACCGCCGAACACGGCGCGGAAGATGGCCAGCAGGCGCGACCAGGCATCCCAGCGGCGTTCGAGGATCTCCTCGGATTCCTTGCGCAATTGCATACGCAAGGTCGAGAGCGCGTAGTTGGCCTCGTAGCGTTCATCGCCGAGCAACAGCAAGCCACGCTCCTCGGCGGAGAGCAGGAACACCAGCCGCATCATCACCGTCAGCGCGGCCTCGTAGAGCACGGGCTCCTTCACGTCGCGCAGCAACTCGCGGTCGCGGTCCTGGTCGGCCTTGTCGAGCGCCTGGATCAGCACTTCCACGGCGCGCCGCACCTGCTCACCGAGGACGTCGGTGACTTCGTCCTGATACTTCAGCGAGCGATCGAACAGTGCCGGCAGTTGCTCGGCTTCATCGACGAAAAAGCGACGAATGCCCAGCAGGTGCACGAAGGCCTGCAGGGTGATGGGCTCCTGGCTCCAGATGCGGGCGTACCAATTGGCGAAGGTGGTGACGGCGCCTACTGGGGCGTCGACCAGCATCCAGCGCTCGCCATTGGTCACCAGCCCGAGGCGGCAGCCGGTGGCGCGGCACAACTGAACCATGCGATCGGCCGGGGTGGCGGCCCATCCATCCAACTTCAAGGTGGCATCGAGGTCGACGTCCTGACCGTAGGTGTGGATGAGCATCAGCGGCTTGTTGGCCCGTTGCTCGTCGATGACGGCGAGACCCGGGAACAGCGTCACGCCATGCTCGGGCAGGCTGACACTCAGGTTGGCCGCGCACCAGTCGGCGCGCTTTAGGACGTCGCCTTTGCCATCCTCATCGAGTTCCAGACCACGCGCCAGTACCTCATCGATCCAGGCGGCGTGCAGCTCGGGAAATTGTGGATCATCCGTCTCGAGCGCCTCACGCCATTCCTCGTAGGCCTGTCGCAGCCGTTTGCGCTTGATTCCGTCGAGCTCTTCCAGGCCTTGGGGAAATGCCTCCTTGAGAACGGGAACGGCGAGGAACGGGCCGGAGATCTCGATCAGCGCCAGCCAGTCGTGGTGCAGGTCGTGATTGCTCATGCCGCACCCCCATCCATGGCTGACTCGGGAACCAGGAAGACGACGGCAACAGGGAAGGTGCGATCATCAAGCTTGGCATAGCGGGTCTCGATGGCCTGGACCTCCTGAATGCGCTCGGCCGGAATGCGCGCGAGGCGCGCCTCCAGCGCTGCGGTATCGCGCCTGAGCTGGGTGCGCTCGTCCTCGGTGAACAGCGACATCTGCTCGGGCTGCTGGTCCTTTTTCAGTTCACTCTGGATCGCCTTCTCGAGTTCGTCCAGCACGGCACTGATGTCGTCCAACTCTCGTTGCTTGCGGGTCTGCAGTGTGTTGGCCAGAAACTTGAGTCGATCCTTCGAGCGGGCATCGACCGCCTGCAGGATGGCGGGTCGAGTGCGATCGAAGCGCACCCGAAGGACATCGAACAGCGAATCGTTCGCTGTGATGGGCTGCGCCTCATCCAGCCACTGCTGGACACGCGTGACGCCCTCTTCGCGCCGGAACGACTGATCGCGCAGATAGCCGCCCGAGACGGTCAGTTCCTCGTGAAGGCGATGGTGGTTGCCGCCGGTGATGACCAGCCGCGAGATGACGACCACAGCCGGACCCTCGATGCTGCCATCCGGCAATGTGCGCACGGTGACGCGATGGAGTTTCTTCACGTCATCCTGCGCCCAGACCTCGGCGCGCAACAGCCGCAGGCACATCTGCACCAATCGATGATTCAGGTGGACCAAGACGACATCGTCTCGCCCCTTGGCCACGGCGTGGTCGAAGGTGATGGGGCGTATCTGCTGGGTATGCGGGTGACGCAGGCCCTCCAGACAGCGCGCCCATGATCCCGAGAGGGGTGGCATCCTGAATGCGCTGCCTTGGGGCGCATCTGCGAGGGCGACGGGTTCCAACGGGGGGCGACCCGCCAGCGCGAGACTAGTCTTCACCGCCATCTGGATGTGATCGGGCGTGAGGTGAAAATCCTGCTGGGTGGCGAGGAGCCGTTCATGGAGCTTAGCGACACGCTCTTTCAGCTCGCGTTCGGCGCGCACGAAGCGCCTGGCCTTGGCAATCTTGGCCTCCGCGAGGCGGGTGTCCAGATCCTTCAGCGAGCCGTCGATGAGTCCGGACATCTGGGGCGCGATGACCGGATTGACGCTGCCCATGTCGGCGCGCATCGACTCCAGTTTGCGCAGCGCACGCAGGATGTCGTCACCATGGCCACCGACCGAGGCGTGGCTTTCGTCACCGCCGTCAACAGGGTGCCAGATCAGCACCTCTTTTTCGCGTTGTCCGTGACGGTCGATACGACCGTTACGCTGCTCCATCACATTGGGGTTGTACGGGATCTCCAGGTGAATGAGGCAGTTACAGTGGTTCTGCAGGTCGATACCTTCGGAGGCCGCATCGGTGGCGAGCAGGATGCGGACGGGGGAATCCTTGGGAGATGCCTGGAAGGCTGCCTTGATGGGCTCACGCTCATCCTGGGTGAGTCCTCCGTGGAGCAGACCGAGTCGTTCGCCACCGAAACCATGGCTGGCGAGGATCTCGTGCATCCACTGGTGGGTGGTGCGGTATTCGGTAAACAGGATCACCCTGCGATCGTTCCACTGGCCTCCCGGTTTCAGATTGGCTGAGAGCCAATCGAGGATAGCTCTGGCCTTGGAGTCGGTCTGGTTCTTGGCGCGCTGCGCCCATTGCCTCAGATCCGTCAGCATATGTTGCTGTTCGTGAGTCAGCGGCTGGGATCGGCGTGATGCCTCCTCGACGGCTTCCGATTGAGCATTCTCGACTTCCTGGTCGTCGGCGTAATCCTCGTCTGCTTTCAGGATGGCTTTGCGCAGGATGCGCTCGGCCATGGCATCTCGAGCCTTGGGCTTGGTGCCATTCGATAGTGAAGCGATGTGCTTTTCGAGCGTGGACGCGAACGCGGCGGGCGACGAGAACAGGCGCTTCTTGAGCAGTTGGTTGACGAATGAGGTACCGAAGGTGCCGCCGGTCTTCTCCGCGTCCTTTTCGCGGCTGGCACAGTAATCGTTCAGCTTCTGGTGGATCTCCCGTTCCTCATCCGTGTATGGGACCGCCAGCGCCTGGAGCTTGCGCTGGGCATACAGGGGCTTGCCGTCAGCATCGACGAGATCGCTCTTCAGGCGACGGATCATCACCTGGCTCAGCTGCTTCTCGTCGGGGAGGATGTTGCGGGCGAAGCGTTGATCGTCCAGCAACTCCAGCAGTGAGGTGAACGACTCGGTGTAGCCGTTGTGCGGCGTCGCGGTCAGGAACAGGCGATGCTGGAAATGCGGGCTGATCGCACGGATGAAGCGGGTCCGCTGACTCTCAAGGGCGTAGTGAGCCCCGGCGGCGGGGGCGATGTTGTGCGCTTCGTCGACGACCAGTAGATCGAACTTGCGTGGATGGCCGGCATGGGGAGGCAGGACATCGCGCATGGCGCGCAGCCCCTCGCCACTCTTGACCCAGTCCATCGAGGCGATGAGGCGCGGATGAGATGTCCAAGGGTTGGCGTGGATGCCGCGTTCGCGCCGCAACTGCTTGATGTAGGCAGTGTCGACCACGCGGAAGTCGAGGCCGAACTTCTCCAGCATCTCGATGCGCCATTTCTCCTGAAGGGATGCAGGACAGATGATCAAGACGGTGCGGGCACGGTGCCGGAGCAGCATCTCCTGAATGACCAGCCCCGCCTCGATGGTCTTGCCCAAGCCGACGTCGTCAGCGATGAGCAGGTTGACGCGGGCCATATCGATGGCGCGTACCAGAGGGTCGAGCTGAAAGTCCTCGATGCTGACGCCACTGCGGAACGGTGCCTGTAGAAACCCTCGGTCTGCATTGGTGGCGGCGCCCCATCGCACTGCATCCAGGAAGGCTTCGAGCGTGTCGGAATCATCTTGCCCGGTAATGGAAGGCAGGCCCGCCCGCTCTATGACTTGTGCACCGGGTTCGATCTCCCAGATGACTTCCAGCTCCTCGCCGAGACCGCCCTCGTCGATAGAAGACAGCGTCACGCAGTTCTGCGAGGTTGAAGCCGACTCCAGTTTCGACGAGGTGACATCCGCCACGACCCACTGGCGCCGACGAACCTCTACCAACTGGCCGGGCTCGGGACGAGCACGGTAGGTCTGGTGCATCTGATCGTTCGAGTTTTCCATTTGGTCGGCCATCTTCCTGTTCACTTTTTCTTGTGTGCGCCAGCAGACGATGTGCAGCGCTTTGCTTTTGCGATGGCGACCGCCTGTACGACGGTATCCGTGGCTTCGACCGGTGACTCGTGCTCCCAGAATCGCAGTACCGCCCAACCGACTTCGAGCAGTCTCGAATTCGTGTCGGCATCCCTGAGTCGATTCATCTCGATCTTTTGCCGCCAGAACTCGGCGTTCTGCTTTGGCCAGGTGGCATGCTCAGGGCAGCCATGCCAAAAACAGCCATCGACGAAGACGGCGATCTTCAACCCTGGGAATGCCACGTCAGCCACACGCCGAGGCTTTTTCAAAACCTCGTAGTCGACCCGGTAGCGCATTCCCCTTCTGTAAAGCTCTCTTCGCAGCGCGATCTCGGCATCCGTTTCCTTCTGCCGTACCTTCGCCATGCGGCGACTGGTCTCGGGGGGCGTGGGCTGAATGCGCGACATCGGAGGCCCTCGTCAGCTCGTCATCGGGCCGTGACCGATGCGATATGCGTGTTGATGCTGCGCGCGATGGCACGACCGAGATCGACAGGAACCGCATTTCCGATGAGTCGCCCCAAGACCTTGAAGCTCACTTCGCCGTCATCCGGCACGAACGCATAGTCGCGTGGAAAGCTCTGGAGGATCGCTGCTTCCCGCAATGAAATGGCTCGATCCTGTTCCGGGTGCCCGAAACGGCCATTGCCGAAGCCGTAGCATTGCGTGGTCATGGTCGGGGCGGGTTTGTCCCACTCCATGCGTCCATACACGCCGGGGTAGGTGCGTCCACTCTCGGCGCGGTGACAGTCGGCAACGAGATCATCCGGCCAATCGCGCCAAGTTCCACCGGGCTTCGAGACTTTGATCCGCTGGAGATTTTTTTCGGAAAGCGTCGAGGTGACGTGCAATTTGTCCCTCGGGGCCGCCTCGCCCGCGCTCAATGGGCGCAACCGGCCGATGGCTTGCCGAACCGTCTTTGGTTTCTCGTGGGTCGGTTCGATCATCTTGATGTCGCCATGCTTCGATGCCAGTAGCACCATGCGCCGCCGCATCTGTGGCACGCCATAGTGGGAGCTGTCGACGACATCGAACCAGACGTTGTAGCCGAGCCGTTCCAGCGTATCGACGAAGTCATGAAACACCTCGTGCTTTGCGACCGAGGGCACGTTTTCCATCGTGATGACATCAGGCTTGGCACCTTTGGCGAGACGCGCGAACTCATACAGCAGGCCCCACTTGCCATCCTTCCCGTCCAGTTCGTACCGCTGCGCGTATGTCGAGAAGGGTTGGCACGGGGCACAGCCCGCGAGAATCGTCAGGTCGGCGTCGCCGAATAACTCTTTCAGTTCAGTCGTTGTGACTGTGCTGATATCCCGCTCTACAAATCGGGCTTGATTGTTTGCCTCGTAAGGGAAACGGCATGCAGGGTCCAGATCAATACCGGCGACCACGGGCAGCCCCTCCAAGACGAAACCGTGCGTCAGCCCACCCGCGCCGCAGAACAAATCCACGCAAGAAATCGTTGTCACATCACATCTCCTGCTTCCACTTCGAAACTTGAACGAAGTAGGCGAAACCTATGGCAAACCAGTACCTCATCCCTTGCCCTTACTCTCGGCATCCGCGGCCCCTCCAGAACAAACCCATTCATCCACTTCTTCGGTCTTGAATTTCCACAGCCGGCCGATACGGTGGGCCGGCATGTTCCGCTTGCTGATCCATGCGTAGACGGTGTCCTTACTGACGCCGAGATACTCTGCGATCTCCTCGACCGACAACCAGCGATCCGACATGACATGAGCTTCCATCACAGAGTGGGGCGGAGTACGGGCAAGATTGAGATATTACATCAATCAGCCCACTTGAAAAGCCGAATTAACCTGATTGAACCTGGTTTGAGCGGATTTCATCGGACTTGACGGCATTATCTCTCACCTGGGCGCAGCATGTGGACGTTGCCAGTCATGACGTGAAGCTTCAGGGCTGACATAGGGGGGAGACCGGGAATCCGGTACAGCCCTGATTCTGATTCTTTGCAGCATGAACATCCGCTCTTCCACACCATCACGCCATTGCCTTAGCAGGAAGGAATGGCACGATGGGACCGAGCAACCGCCGCGTATCCGCATGGTCTTCGCTGGCCATGCTGCTGGTCGTGTCGCTTTCGGCCCCGCAACCCGCCAGTGCCGACGACACCCCTGAGCGTGAGCAACTCGCTGTAATTGCGCGCCAGCTCGAGCTGATCGACCGCCTCGCCGAGCACGCCGCCAATACCGCTCCGCAGGAACGCGCCCGCTACCACTTCGACCATGCCCGCCTGCGCGAGGATCTTCAGCGCGTCCGGGCGGGCATCCAGGACTACCTGACGCCGCCGCGCGCCCAGCCGCGCGATCCGGTCGAGCTGTCCGGTGACTATCGCCAGTCCAGCCCGCCCTCCGACCAGGAGGCACCCCAATGAACGCCGCCCAGGTCAGTGCCTTCCAGGCCAATGGCGGCTTCGCCCCCGCCGCCGTGGCCACGGTGGTGCTCGGCCTGGTGTTCGCCGTCCTGCTCCTGTGGGGCGTGTGGGCGATGCGTACCGCCTACACCGGGTGGGCCGAGCAGCGCCTGTCCCAGCGCCAGTTCCTGGGTGTCGTCGTGCGCTTCGTCGCGATGTACCTGGTGCTGACCTATTTCCTCCTGTCCTGACCACCACGAAAGGCCCTACCGCCATGAAGACCCATTCGATTCCCCATCGCGCTGCCACCACCATCCTCGCGTCGCTGGCGCTGATGGGCTTGCCATTGGCGGCACGGGCGCAGGGCCTGCCGACCATCGAGGACCCCTCGCGCGGCCAGGGCAGCGGCATCATGCAGACGCTGCAGAACTACGGCTACGACATCGTGCTGCTGATTGCGCTGCTGGTGGTCGCCTCGATGTTCGTCGGCGTGTGCTACCACGCCTATACGCGCTACTCGGAAATCCATACCGGTCGCGCCACCTGGGGCCAGTTCGGACTCACCGTGGCCGTGGGTGCGATCCTGCTGGTGGTCGGCATCTGGCTGCTGACCAAGGCCACCGGCGTGCTCTGAGCGGCGATGACGGCCTTGAACGATATCGCGCGTGACGGGTTGGTGACCTTCCTGCCGCACAGGCTGAACCGCCAGCCCGTGGTGGTGGGGGGCCTGACCGCCGACGAGCTCTGGATCTGCGCCGGTCTGTCCGCGGCGGCGGGGTTCATCGCCGGCGTGCCGCTGGCCTGGGCCACGCACAGCGTCGCCATGGTGCCGACCCTGATCGTGGCCGGCGTGGCGGCTGGCGTGTTCGGTGGTGGCGGCTTCCTGCGCCGGCAGAAGCGCGGCCGCCCGGACACCTGGCTGTACCGGCAACTGCAGTGGCGCCTGGCGCTGCGCCATCCGCTGGCAGCGCCCTGGCTCGGTGGGCACCGTCTCATCACGCGTTCGGGGTACTGGACCACCCGGCGCTCACGCGGAGCAGCCGCCTCATGAGCCGTTTCAGGAACGAAGTCCATCACCTGCAGGCCCATGTGCGCACGCTGCGCCTGGGCGCAGGTGCGTTGTTCGTGGTGGCGCTGCTGCTCGGTTTCGGCTGGTGGAGTGCACCTAGGCAACTGACGATCCACGTACCCCCCGATCTGCGCTCGGGGAGCACCCGCGCCTGGTGGGATGTGCCGCCCGAGAATGTCTATGCGTTCGCCTTCTACGTCTGGCAGCAGGTCCAGCGCTGGCCGACGGATGGTGAGCAGGACTACCCGCGCAACCTCCATGCGCTGTCGGCCTATTTCACACCGGCCTGCCAGGCCTTCCTGCGCCAGGACTACGAGCACCGGCGCAGCAGTGGCGAATTGCGCCAGCGGGTGCGCGGCATCTACGAGATTCCGGGGCGCGGCTTTGGCGACAACCCCACGATGCGGGTAAAGACGGTTTCCAGCCGCGACTGGATCGTCACGCTCGATGTCAGCGCGGACGAGTACTACGGCGCCGAGCAGGTCAAGCGGGCCCTGGTGCGCTATCCGCTGAAAGTGGTGCGGCTGGACGTCGATCCCCAGCACAACCCCTTCGGCCTTGCGCTGGACTGCTATGACGGCGCGCCGCAGCGGATCGAGGCACCGTCGCCGGCAGTGCCTCCGTCCGGCACGCCCGGCGGCGGCCTTTCGCAGGGAGGCAACCCATGAAACACCACGTCTTCACCATCGTGGCGAGCCTGGCCCTTGGCTTCGGCCTGGTGCCGGACAGCCATGCCATCGAGATCCTGCGCTGGCAGCGGCTGCCGCTGGCCGTCCCGCTGGTCGTCGGCCAGGAGCGCGTGGTCTTCATCGACCGCAACGTGCGTGTCGGCCTGCCCCCGATCCTGGGCGAGCGGCTGCGCGTGCAGAGCGCGGGTGGAGCCATCTACCTGCGCGCCAGCGAGGCCATCGCGCCGACGCGGCTGCAACTGCAGGACGTGGAATCCGGCGCCATCGTGCTGGTGGACATCGCAGCGACAGACGCCCGGGAAGGCGAGCAGCCGCTGGAGCCTGTACGCATCGTCCTGCAGGACGCCGCCGAGGATGCCAGCGGTGACACCGCCGCCGGACCAGCCCAGGCAGCGCAACCCGCCAGGCGTCGGCAGACGCCGATAACCGTTGTCCTGACGCGCTACGCGGCGCAGAACCTTTACGCACCGCTGCGCACCGTCGAGCCCGTGGCCGGCATCGGGCGCGTGCCGCTGCGGCGCCCGCTCGCGCTGGACACACTGCTGCCGACGCTGCCGCTCAAGGCGCGGGCGCTGGCGGCCTGGCGACTCGAAGACCAGTGGGTCACCGCGGTGCGCCTGACCAACACCTCGCCTCACCGTATCGATCTCGATCCAAGGGTGCTGCAAGGCGACTTCGTGGCCGCGACCTTCCAGCATCCCGACCTGGGGCCGGCGGGCGCTTCGACCGACACCACGGTGGTCTACCTGGTCACGCGCGGCCGTGGCCTGGCCGAGTCGCTGATGCCGGTGCTCAGTCCCATCGATGCCGGCACGAACCTGCCGCCGGCCGCCGCTGCGGGGAGGACGTCCGATGAGGAGTAATCCCCTGTTGAAGTGGCTGCTGATTCCGATGGCATTGTTGCTGGTGTTCGTCGGTGCCAGGCTGTTCTCAGGCAGTGACGCTGCACCTGGCAAGCAGGATGTCCCGGGGCAGCTCACTCCCGAAGAAATGAAGGCGCTCGGCATCGCGGGCGACACCCCGCGCGATACCGTCGCTACCCTGGTCGCGCAGGTCAAGCAGCTCCGCACCGAGTTGCAGGCCGCGCTGAGCGACAACCGCCAGCACAAGGCGGAGAACGAGCGCCTGCGTACCCGCGAGGGTGCGATCGACCAGCGCATCCAGAACGCCCTCGACAGCGAACGCCGCCGCATGGAGCAGGAACGAACCCAGGCCGCCAGCGACCGGCAGCAGACGCAAGGACTGATGCAGGAATTGCAGCGCCGCCTGGACGGGCTGGCCGGCAAGGGCGATGCCGCCGACCTGCCGATCGGCCTTGGACTGGACGGGCATGACGGCGGACCGCTCACGGATGGCGGCATGCGCTGGATCGAACCGGCTGACGCCCGGCCCGATCCGAAGGGCGGTTCGAGCAGCCTGCGCTTGCCCGCCTTTCCCTCCAGCTTCGGCCCGGCCTCGCCGGAGCTGTCGGCTGCGGCGGAGGCCGTCAGCGACAGGACGGCGCAAGCCGTTGGCGGCACCGCCCAGGCGGTCTATACGGTGCCCGCCAATGCCACGCTGATGGGCTCGGTCGCCATGACCGCGCTGATCGGGCGCATTCCCATCGACGGCACCGTCAACGACCCGTTCCCCTTCAAGGTGCTGATCGGGGCCGACAACCTGGCGGCCAACGGGATCGAGATTCCCGACGTGGCCGGTGCGGTGGTGAGCGGTACGGCCTCGGGCGACTGGACGCTCTCGTGCGTGCGTGGGCAGGTCCGTTCCATCACCTTCGTGTTCAGCGACGGCACCATCCGCACGGTGCCGGAGGACGACGGCAAGCGCAGTCGAAGCCAGAACAGCACCAGTCTGCTGGATGGCCTGGGCTGGATCAGCGATCCCTACGGCATCCCGTGCGTCTCGGGCGAGCGCCGCAGCAATGCCCAGCAGTACCTGGGATCGCAGGCGTTGATCACCGCGGCCGGCGCGGGCGCCGCCTCGCTCATCAAGTCCGACAACGGCAGCGTGGCCGTGGTCGCCAACAACAACGGTTCGCTGGGCACGGTCGGCATTTCGGGCAACGAGGCCATGGGCCGCATCCTGGCCGGTGGCGTGCGCGACATGGCCGACTGGGTCAACAAGCTCTACGGCCAGGCCTTCGCTGCGGTCTACGTGCAGCCCGGCGCCAGGGTGGCCGTGCACCTGGAGCAGCCGATCGCCATCGACCACGACGCCAAGGGGCGCCGGGTGAATCACCTCATGGGAGAAGTGCATGCGTCGGACCTGGATTGACCGCCCCCTTGTCCTGCTCGCCGCCGCCGTTCTCGCGGGTTGTGCCACCAGCTCGGAAAAGCTGCTGCCCCGGGGCGAGCACACCATGCTGGACATCTGGCAGCACGAGACTGGCGGCCATAGCGGAGGCCAGGCCGGCCGCCTGCTGCTCGACGTACGGCAGGACCTGCGCCGCCCGCTGACCGACGCCGACACCCTCGCGGCGCCCGCCCGGAACGCGGCCTACACCCGCACGGCAGCGAACGAGATCCAGCGACAGTTCCATCGACTGCCGAACCCCGATCTGGTGATGTACGTCTTTCCGCACCTGGCCGGCACCGACCCGGTACCGGTGCCCGGCTACAGCACCGTCTTCCCGCTCTACCAGCGCGTGCAGTACGCGATGCCCGGCGAGCGGCTGGAGGACTACTGATGGGCTGGAGACTGCCGTGGCCGCGTCGTCCGGCCCCCAGGCCAGTCCAGGCCGACATCGAGCCGGACGCCTGGACGCAGCATGTCGCCCGCCTTGCCGCGCACGGCATCGCGGCACCTGGCGCCGCCCCTGGGCGGCACCATCGGCGACCCGCGACGCGGGCCGACCACGCGGCGCTCTACGACGTGGCGCCGTCCTTCGCCGACCTGCTGCCCTGGGTCGAGTACCTGCCGGCCACGAGGTGCATGCTGCTCGAAGATGGCCAATCGGTGGCGGCGTTCTTCGAGTTGCAGCCGATCGGTACCGAAGGGCGCGAGACCGCCTGGCTGTGGCAGGCCCGCGATGCCCTGGAGAACGCGCTGCAGGACTCCTTTGACGAACTGGACGAGAACCCGTGGGTGGTGCAGCTCTATGCGCAGGACGAAGCCTATTGGGACCACTACCTGCGCACGCTGGGGGCGTACCTGCATCCACGCGCGCAGGGCAGCGCGTTCAGTGAGTTCTATCTGCGCTTCTTCGGTCACCACCTGCGCGCGATCGCCAAGCCGGGCGGCCTGTTCGAGGACACCACGGTCACACGCCTGCCGTGGCGCGGCCAGACCCGGCGCGTGCGCATGGTGGTTTATCGGCGCACCCCGGACGCCGCATTGGCCCGGCGGGGGCAATCGCCCGAGCAGGCCCTGGCGACGATTTGCGACCGCCTGGTCGGCGGCCTGGCGAATGCTGGCGTCAAGGCCCGGCGCCTTGGCGCGGCGGACATCCACGACTGGCTGCTGCGCTGGTTCAACCCGAATCCCGGCGCGCTGGGCAGCACGGCCGAAGACCGGGAACGCTTCTACGCGCTGGCCCGCTACCCGGAGGAACGGGAAGAGGGCGAGATCGAACTGGCCAGCGGCGACTTCGCGCAACGCCTGTTCTTCGGCCAGCCGCGCTCGGATGTCGCCAACGGCCTGTGGTTCTTCGACGGCATGCCGCACCGGGCCATCGTCATGGACCGCCTGCGCTCTCCGCCCGCGACCGGACACGTGACCGGCGAGACGCGCAAGGGCGGCGATGCGATGAACGCGCTGTTCGACCAGATGCCCGAGGACACGGTGATGTGCCTGACCCTGGTCGCCACGCCGCAGGACGTGCTGGAGGCGTACCTCAACCACCTGGCCCGCAAGGCGGTTGGCGAGACGCTCGCCAGCGAACAGGCGCGCCAGGACGTGCAGCAGGCCCGCGGCCTCATCGGCAGCGCGCACAAGCTGTACCGGGGCACGCTGGCGTTCTACCTGCGCGGCCGCGACATGGCGCAGCTCGACGCCCGCGGCCTGCAACTGGTCAATGTCATGCTCAATGCGGGCCTGCAGCCGGTGCGCGAAGAGGACGAGGTGGCCCCGCTCAACACTTACCTGCGCTGGCTGCCCTGCCTGTTCGACCCGGCGGCGGACAAGCGGCAGTGGTACACGCAACTGATGTTCGCGCAGCACGTGGCCAACCTGGCGCCGGTGTGGGGGCGCAGCCAGGGCACCGGCCATCCGGGCATCACCTTCTTCAACCGGGGCGGCGGCACGATCACCTTCGATCCACTGAACCGGCTCGACCGGCAGATGAACGCCCACCTGTTCCTCTTCGGCCCGACCGGCTCCGGCAAGAGCGCCACGCTGAACAACATCCTCAACCAGGTCACGGCCATCTACCGGCCCAGGTTGTTCATCGTCGAGGCCGGCAACAGCTTTGGCCTGTTCGGTGACTTCGCCGCTCGGCTGGGCCTGAGCGTGCATCGCGTGAAGCTGGCGCCCGGCGCGGGCGTGAGCCTGGCGCCATTCGCCGATGCCTGGCGCCTGGTGGATACACCGGGCCAGGTGCAGACGCTGGACGCCGACGCCCTGGATGAGGACGGCGACACCCATCCAGCCGACGACGGGGATGACCAGCGCGACGTGCTCGGCGAACTCGAAATCACCGCCCGGCTGATGATCACCGGCGGCGAGGACAAGGAGGAAGCGCGCATGACGCGCGCCGACCGCAGCCTGATTCGCCAGTGCATCCTGGACGCCGCTCAGCGCTGCGTGGCACAGGCGCGCACGGTGCTGACCCGCGACGTGCGCGACGCGCTGCGCGAACGCGCCCGCGACGCCAACCTGCCGGATGCCCGGCGCGCGCGGCTGCTGGAGATGGCCGATGCGATGGACATGCTCTGCCAGGGCGCAGACGGCGAGATGTTCGACCGTCCGGGCACGCCCTGGCCCGAGGCGGACATCACCATCGTGGATCTGGCCACCTTCGCGCGCGAGGGCTACAACGCGCAGCTCTCCATCGCCTACATCTCGCTGATCAACACGGTGAACAACATCGCCGAGCGCGACCAGTTCCTGGGCCGGCCGATCATCAACGTCACCGACGAAGGCCACATCATCACCAGGAACCCGCTGCTTGCACCCTACGTGGTCAAGATCACCAAGATGTGGCGCAAGCTCGGTGCGTGGTACTGGCTGGCGACGCAGAACATCGACGACCTGCCCAAGGCTGCCGAGCCCATGCTCAACATGATCGAGTGGTGGATCTGCCTGTCGATGCCGCCCGACGAGGTGGAGAAGATCGCCCGGTTTCGCGAACTGTCGGCCGCGCAGAAGGCGCTGATGCTGTCCGCTCGCAAGGAGGCGGGCAAGTTCAGCGAAGGCGTCATCCTGTCCAAGTCGATGGAAGTGCTGTTCCGCGCCGTGCCGCCCAGCCTCTATCTGGCCCTTGCGCAGACCGAACCGGAAGAGAAGGCCGAGCGCTACCAACTCATGCGCCAGTACGGCATCGGCGAACTGGATGCCGCCTTCAAGGTGGCCGAGAAGATCGACCAGGCGCGTGGCATCGCATCGCCGCCGCTGTCCCTGCCGAAATGACCGGAGCGCGTCATGTCCTCGAAGCGAACCACCTTGCCGGGCCGGGCCCAGGCCATTCGCAAACGCGCCGGGCGCCTGCCACGGCTGCACTGGATGGTGGCTGGCATCCTGGCTGCGGGCCTGCTGGGATGGCTCCTGTACCGCACGCCCGGTGCGCCGGCGCCGCGCACGGGTCCCGAGGTCGCGCAGGCACATCCCGCCGGCCCACCCTGGCGCCACGGGCCAGCGGATGCGCGCTTCACCTTGACGCTGTACGCCGACCTGGAGTGTCCGTTCTGCAAGGCCTACTACCCGACGCTGATGGCCTGGATCGATGCCCATCCCGAGGCCAGCCTGCGATGGCATCACCTGCCGCTGGCAATGCACGATCCCGAGGCGAGTCGGCTGGCCCGCGTGGCCGAGTGCGCAGGCGAAGCGCAAGGCCACGAGGCTTTCTTCGATGCCATCGCATGGCTCTACCAAAACACCCGGGGCGATGGCCAGGGGCTGCCGGCAGACCTGACCTGGCCAGGCATGACCACCGCCATCCAGGCATGCCTGGACAGCGAGCGCCCCGCAGCCATCGTTCGCGCGCAGGCCGACGAGGCCCTGCGCAGCGGCATCACCGCCACGCCCACCGTGCGGCTTGACGACGGCCTGACCGGGAGAACGCTGCTGCTGCACGGCCTGGTCGAGGGCGATGCGCTGCTGTCGGCGCTCGATCTGGTCGCCAGCGATGCGTCGGGTGCTCCAGGGCCCACCCATGCCGCCGACGCGGCACTCAGCGGAGACACCCGCACTCCGCAATGACGACCATCCGGTGATGTCGTCACCCGCACCCGAGTTTGCAGTCTCTCCAGTCCTTGCGATGGGTCCACGCGAGGAGGTCACTTGGCGAGGGTGTGGCCGATCGCCAACAGCCGATTCGCGCTGCTGGCACCTCACTTGACCTCAAGTTAATCTGAGGTTTAACCCTGACGCTGGCAGATCGAGACCTCACAACCGTTGCGGGAGACGGCCGCCCCCCAGATCGGCCATCCGGCTTCTGGAAGGCTGCCGCCTTCCAGTAAGGCGATCCCAAGACGTGCCATCATGGCCATCGGGGCCATCGCCACCTAAGCACCCGCCGACGGCGGCACGCTGGCGGTGATCACCAGCGCGGTCCTCTACGCCGTTGTCAATGCTCCCAGCGTCGCCGTCTGGGCCGCCTTCGGCACGACGCCGCGCCGCTGGCTCACGGACCGACGCCACCTGCGCATCTTCAACATCGCAATGGCCGTGCTGCTCGTGATGTCCCTGTATCCGCTGCGGGCGGTACATTCACAGGCTTGGTCAGCGCACCCATCATGGTCTCTATCCATGCTCCGCATTGGGCTTGCCACAACATGAAGACAAACGAACAAGCTTGCCGTCTTGTCCGGGCCCTCGTCCTACTCCCTCGCACCTACCTACGCCTTTTCGGAATCAGGCATCGTGGTTTCTCGCAATCGTTCGACGAAGCTCCGCAACTGCACCGAGTCTTCGGCATCCCGGCGCAACAGGTAGGTCGTCAACGGGGGGACTTCACCGGCCAACGGACGCGAGACGACATCCGGGTGCCGCCACAGGGACAGATGCGTGCGGGTGGTGATCCCGAGGCCGTAGCCCGCCGCCACCAGCGCCATCAGCAGGTCATGGGACGCCACCCTTTCGGCAATCCTGACCTCGCATTCCGCGGCACGCAACAGCCTGTCGAGTTGCCGGCTGCATCCTGCGCACGCGTTCGGGTCACACAGCACCAGTGGATGGGAAAGCAGCTCCATCAGGGAAAGCTCGGGATGGATCAAGGCGGGATGCCGCGCCGGCACCGCGACGACCAGAGGCTCGCTCCACGCCGGCGTGGCCAGCAATCCTTCCCCCGGATGCTCCGCCTTCGCGAACCCCGCGTCGTAGTCGCCCTCTCTCAGGCCTTTCAACTGCTGTGCGAGTGTCACTTCGAAGAGGCTAATCTCGACCTCGGGCGACTCTTCGCGGCAGCGAGCCAGCAGGTTGCTCAAGTGCGATGGCGAGATGCCGTCGGACAGCGCGATTCTCAGGAGCCCGCGGTATCCGGTCGCGGCGGCCCTTGCGCCGGCACGGGCCTGCTCGACCGCTGCCAGCACGCGCCGTGCCTCCTCGAGGAAGACTTGTCCAGCCCAGGTGAGCCGGGTGCCATGGCTGTTACGCTCGAAGAGCCGGACGCCCAGATCATCCTCCAATTGGCGGATGGATCGCGACAGAGGCGACTGTTCGATGTGAAGTCGCTCCGCAGCACGGGTAAAGTTGAGTTCCTCCGCCACGGCGATGAAATACCGGATATGGCGCATCAGCATCGTTGCGCTCCGGAATCTCGCCCCGCGTCCTGCTGGCCCGTGCCGGCAGACAGGTTCGCCACGTCCGGGGACATGAAGGACTCTCCGCTATCGTGCTAGACCGGCTTCACAAATGCCAACACAGCTATGGTTAGCATCGCAATCACGATGCCGAGGTCAGCACCGGGAATTCTTCTTATAGCTGCTCCAGTTCGGATGCAATGACGTATTCGCCCGGAACGGAACCCATGCAAAGCCGAGAGCGCGACGACGAAAACCAGCTTGACCAGCAACCATCGTGATGACAGCCATCCTGCGCTGAGCGCCAGTGATAACCCGAAGATCCAGGTCAACAACAATGCAGGCGTGGTGACAAGGAGATCAAAGCGCTGCAATGCAGCCAGCATCCCTGCTTGTTCTTCCGGTGGGGACTGCGAAATGGCATTTACTATCCTTTCTTGCGCAAGCAAGCCGCCTACCAGAAACACCACCGCTGTCACGTGCGTCGCCACCAAATAGGGATAGAGCGCCGCAATCATCATCAGGCCTGTCCGATATCGTTGAATATTCTCGCCCGTTCACGTAGCCACCGGATATTGAGATAGCCGCCGAATGGCAGGAACGCAACTGCGAACAATCGAAGCATTTCACGTTTATGCCAGCCGCCGCCGGCTACAGTTTGTAAGGCAGTCCATAGGTACGCTAAGAATGCGATCCCATGTATTGGTCCAAGTAGCTTCGAGCCATACGGCCAATCCCCGAAATGCCGGAGAGGTGCCGCAACGAACACTAGCAGGATCAGAGTTGTCGCCTCGACGATCGACGCCTTCTCCAGGCGCCTCAGTTGTTTGGATTCAATACTTCTGATTTGATCGAGTGAGTTCTTTTCTGCCTGTGCGCTTGTGGTCATGACTCATCCGCTGGGTGGCTCAATATGTCAGGGCAATCCAGGCGCCTGATGGATGCAGGCATGCCTCGACCTTGCTCAATGGTTATGTCTTCAGCGACTTTCCTCTCGCCGGAAGCACAAGTATGTCGACATGTCGGAAGTTCGCCAATTGGCTAGAATGCCATCTATCGAAGGATTCTTGCCAATCAAGGGAGCGAGTTCTGTGAAGCAAATTACAGCACACAGGGTAGCCATCCTGGCGTTTGATGGCGTTGTGCCGTTTGACCTGACGATGGCCTGCGAGATGTTCGGGCGCGTGCCCCTCCCGCCGGGGAAGATCCCATACGAGGTTCTCGTATGCGCCCAGTCGAATCGTATTCGAACAAAGTTGTTCGACATGCGTATCCGCTGGGGCTTGAGCCATGCCGTGAATGCCCAGACTGTCATCATTCCGGGGCTCGACGATGTCCTTTCCCCTATCCCCAACACCCTGCTGGAAGCCATCCGAGCAGCGGAAAAGAATGGTGCGAGGATCGCATCGTTGTGCAGTGGCGCCTTCATCCTGGCACGCACGGGGCTGCTAGATGGCATGCGTGCCACCACCCACTGGCGTGGTGTACAACTTCTGGCAGATCTCTTCCCACAGGTCACAGTCGACCCCAATGTTCTTTTCGTGGACAACGGTCGGATACTCACCTCGGCAGGCGCGTGCGCCGGAATGGATCTGTGCCTACACATGATTCGACAAGACTGCGGCAATGCCGTTGCAGCAGACACAGCACGATGTGCCGTCATGCCTCTTGCACGAGATGGCGGGCAGGCGCAGTTCATCGCCTACGATCCCCCTGGCGCACCTTCCAATCTCAGCCCATTGCTGCAATGGATCGAAGAGCGGCTAGATCAAGATTTAACCCTGAAGGACATGGCTGGGCGGGCTGCGATGAGTAGCCGCACCTTGAATCGACGGTTTCAGGAACAACTGAACACTAGCCCTCTCCAGTGGCTTCTAAGGGCGCGTGTCAGGCGTGCGCAGACTTTGCTAGAAACGACAAACCTACCCGTTGAGCACATCGCTAGTGCAGTGGGCTTTGGAAGCCCCACCTCCCTGCGGGAACATTTCGGCCGGATCGTGGGAGTCAGCCCAACGGCCTATCGAAAATCCTTTAATCCTGTGCGCTGAACTGCCTGGACGAGTTCTCACTTGAACTCCGCACTGAACTTCCTTCGCTTCGACATGAACACTCCTCAGGGCCTTCATCGGCCTCCTTGTAAGTGTCCGTGATATCGGGGGTGAACCCGATCGGACGCGTCTTCGGACACGTCGAGCAGTTGGCCGATCACTCGGAAAGCGGCAGCCAACCGCAGGAACTTGGGCGGTCGCGCTATCGCCAGCTCATCAAGCCGCCTTGCTGTGTCCTCTATCGCTTCGATGGGTACGCAGTCCGGTGAAAATGGTCAGCGCGGCCACCAGCAGTACCATCGCCGCGGCTAGAAACACGCCACGCGCCCCGCTCGCGTCGAACACTGCGCCGCCCGCTGCCGCACCCACCGCGATCGACAGCTGAATTGTCGCTACCAGCAGGCCGCCGCCGCTCTCGGCCTCGTCCGGCACGGTGAGTGTGATCCAGGTGGACCAGGCCACCGGCACCGCGCCGAAGGCCATGCCCCACAGCGCCACCAGCAGTCCGTCCGCCAGCGGCGCCCGGCCCAGGGCGACGAAGGCCAGCCCCATCAGCCCCATCGCCAGTGGCATCAACAGCAGGGTCAACCGTAGGTTCCGCTGCAACAGTGCGCCGGCCAGCGAGGTGCCCGCGAAGTTGGCCACGCCGAAGCCGAGTAGGATGACCGACAGCCCGTTCACGCCCACGCCGGCCACGTACTCGAGGAACGGCCGCAGGTAGGTGAAGAAGGCGAAATGGCCGACGAACACCAGCAGCACCGCCACCATGCCGCGCGCCATTTGCGGCCGCCGCATCACTTCCAGCAGCGTGCCTAGGCTGGCCGAGCCGCTGGGCGCCATCCTGGGCAGGGCGCGCCACTGCCAGGCCAGGGCCAGCACGCCGATCGCCGCGGTCATCAGGAACACGTTGCGCCATCCCACGGCGCCGCCCAGGTAGCTTCCCAGCGGCGCCGCCGCGATGGTGGCCAAGGAGACGCCGCTGAAGACGATCGACAGCGCCCGCGGCACGTCCCGCTCCGGCACCAGGCGCATCGCCGTGGCCGCGGCCATGGTCCAGAAGCCGCCCAGGGCGATGCCCAGCAGCCCCCGTCCCAGCAGGACGGCGCTGAGGCCGGGCGCGAAGGCGACCAGCAGGTTCGAGCCGATCAACATCACCGAGAAGACCAGCAGTACCCAGCGCCGGTCGATGCCGCGGGTCGCCGCCGCGATCACCAGGCTGGCGGCCAGGGCTAGCGCCGCGGTGGTGGTGACGGCCTGACCGGCCATGCCCTCGGTCACGCCGAGACTGGCGGCCATTGGAGTCATCAGGCTGGCCGGCAGGAACTCCGCCGTGACCAAGCCGAACACGCCCAGGGCCAGGGCGA
Organism: uncultured Burkholderiaceae bacterium; assembly: GCA_937871985.1. The sequence goes on along the minus strand of CALMPB010000155.1, from coordinate 28,600 downwards.
ACACGGCGCCCCAGGCCGCCTCCTGCGGGGACGCAGGCGTTGCGTGGCCTGGCTGCGCGGGATGGCTGGACTCGATCATGTCGTCGTTCTCTGCAATGGGAGGTCCGCGCCGCGGCGACGGAACGTTCCAGAATGAGGGGATGCTGCTTCGCAACGAGTCTGGTCGGGCCAACGGGCCGCCACAGTCCCGGCGCAGGTGGCCGGACCGTGGAGCGACTCCCCTGGCTGCATGCCGATAGTCTCGACCCTCACACCAATGTGAGAGTCAAGCGGGTGAAACGGCGTATCCATGCCCCATGAACCGAGCGAGCCCCACGCGCTCCTCTCCATCGGCGAACTGGCGTGCTGCGGCGACGCCAGCGTGCGCTTGATCCGCCACTACGACGAGCACGGCCTGTTGAGCTCCGCGCGTGCCGGCAACGGTTATCGCATGTTCCTCGGGGCCACGGTGTCGCGGGCGCGTGCGCCGGAATGGATCTGTGCCTACACATGATTCGGCAAGACTGCGATGAACGGCCTGTACAAGGCCGAGGTCATCCACCGGTGGTCCTGGCGGAACCTGCAGGACGTCGAGTTGGCCACCACTGGAGTGGGTGGACTGGTTCAACCACAAGCGGTTGCTGGGGCGATCGGCGACATCCCACCGGCCGAGGGCCGAAGCGAACTACTATTAACAGACCCGTGAGCTCGCTATAGCGGCGTGACTTACACCAACGAGTCTCCGGGATTCCCGGGGCGGTTCACACTGATGTCGATCGACTATCGAGGATGGGGTGTACTTCAACAGCCTGTTAGGCCTCTTCTACCAGCATCTGGCGCAGCCGTGCGCGTCGCTGTTCAAGGTCCGCGATCTGCCGCTCTATGGAAGCGAGCCGTCGGCGTTGCACTTCACTCGTTTCAGGACACGCTGCAGCGCCTTCGATCATGCGCATGCAATCGGGAAAACCGCGGATTTCCGCCAAGCTGAAGCCTGTGGCGATCAACCTCTGGATCTGACGGACCTGAGTGACGGCGACTGGGAGAAACATCCGATAGCCGTTTTCCGCGCGTACGGAAGCTAGCAGTCCGTTGTCGTCGTAGTGCCGAATCGAGCGCCGGCTTGCCCCTGTCTTGTGGGCGAGCTCGCCAATGGTCATGGGGCTTTGAGGCTTGGACATGGACCCACTATACCATTTCCCCGCTTGACACTCACATCAATGTGAGGCTTGAGACTAGGTGTGTTCTAGGAACCTAGGAGTACGTGTCTATGTCTTTGTCGAAACTTCGTGGTGCATTCGGCGCACTGATAGCAACATTCGCGCTACTGGCCGCCGCGCCGGCTACGTTCGCCGCAACCCGGAATTACACCGTCACTGCCTCCGATGGAGTGGTGCTGGCCGTCCAGGAAGCTGGTGATCCCGAGGGTTCTCCCATCATTTTCATCCATGGCCTGCTGGGCAGCCGGCTGAACTGGAGTAAGCAATTACAGGACCCTCGACTCCAGCATTATCGATTGATCACTTACGACCTGCGTGGGCACGGCATGTCGGGCAAACCGGCCGAGGCCAGCTCCTACACCGACGGGCGCCGCTGGGCCGATGACCTAGCCGCGATCATCGAATCGACACACGCGCGCAAGCCGGTGCTCGTGGGATGGTCGCTGGGCGGTGCCGTGATATCGAACTACCTGGCAGCCTATGGCGACAAAGCCATCGCCGGTGCCGTCTATGTCGGCGGAGTGATCGAGCTGAAGCCCGACCAGATCGTGGCGCACCCTGAAGTCTATCGCGACATGATCGCTTCGGACTTGCAAACCCATCTGGACGGCGAGCGCGCTTTCCTGCGGCTGTGCTTCCACCGCCAGCCCGACGCGGCCACGTTCTCCTTGCTGCTGGCCAACGCAGCGCTGGCATCGTGGGACATGCAACGTGCCGTGCAGTCGATGACGGTCGAGGCAGGCAAAGGATTGAGCAAGGCCGAGGTTCCGCTCCTGCTGATCTACGGCGCTCAGGATGCGCTCGTGAAGGCCAAGCCCAGCATCGCCAGGGCTACGAGCCTCAACCCACAGATCCGCAGCGAGCTGTATGCCGATTCAGGGCACGCGCCGTTCCTCGAAGAACCGGAGCGCTTCAACCGGGACCTGTCGGATTTCGTTCGCATGGCTCTTTCACGCTAGCGATCCATACCGTACGGAGTTGATGATGTCGGGTATCGACGGCATTGCATCGTGGAACTCAGTTGCTGGATTCTCAGAGTTGCACATCGAGGCGGGCGGCGTGGCGTTTTGCGGCGTCACTGGCGGCTCCGGAGGACCGCCCGTGCTGCTGCTACACGGCTACCCACAAACCCATCTTGCATGGCGTCATGTCGCGCCACGGCTGACACAGTCGTTTACGGTCGTGGCACCAGACCTGCCCGGCTACGGTAGCAGTCGGCCCGACTCGGATCGGCCGCGCTGGACCAAGCGTCGCGTGGCCGACGCCCTGATTGCCTTGATGGCCAAGCTCGGATACCGCCGGTTTGCCGTTGTGGGACACGACCGGGGGGCACGCGCCGGATACCGCCTCGCGCTCGATTATCCAGGCCAGGTGACGCACTTCGCCTCGCTGGCCGTGATTCCGACCCTGGATGCATGGGATCTGGTAGACGAACGATTTGGACGCGCCAATTTCCATTGGTTCTTTCTGGCCCAGCCATTCGGGCTCCCGGAAAAGCTACTGTCCGCCGACCCGCAGGCATTCATCGATGCTGCGCTGGCCCGTATGGCGGGCGGGCTGGGCAATGTCGAGCCGTTCGCTCTCGATGCCTATCGGCGTGCGTTCCAAGATCCCGATGTTCGGCACGCCATCTGCGAGGACTATCGGGCAGCAGCGCAGGAGGACCGCGCCTGCGATGCGGCCGACCGTGCCGTAGGCAGGAAGCTGTCCTGCCCCGTGCTTGTGCTTTGGCCACAAGGGTGGGAAGGCCCGTCCCCCATCGACATCTGGTGCCGATGGGCCAACAACGTCCAAGGCGTACCCATCCGGGGCGGCCACCTTCAACCGGAGGAGTCGCCAGAAGATGTATTGGCAGCGCTGCTTCCGTTTCTTATGGGCACAGGGGCTTGCGGCATACCGATCGCAGACTCGTCAGCCTAAAAGGCCGTTGAAAAAGTCCTGAGTGATGAACCCTTGCCAAAACTCGGCCTCTCAGAATGGCCTACAAGCGATTTTTCTTGAGTGGGCAAGGGGTAAGGCACCCTCAAAATTACCATTTCTTGACCCTGTCTCGACTTATTCAACGGCCTGCTAAGAATTCGACTAACTTGCACGCGACTGCCTCCGGCTGTTATTCCGGCAAGAATTGACTGCGGTGGACGTAGTTGCGCCCATGAGCAGCATCCGCTCCAGCCAATGGGACGACGCCCTGCATGGCACTCAACAGCCCTCCGTTGGAACGGCTCGATCACACTCACCAGCAGCTTCCCCGGCACAATTTCCTGCACACGCCCCAGAAACGCTTCCCATCGGGTCACGCGTTTCCTGCCTGCAAACTCGGCCGATGCGAAACTCAACTACCCGTGGGCTTCGAGAGCCCCTTGAGTACCCGTCATTTCATGCGTCAGAAGGGCCTCGCCGCAATCAGCTGTTCACGCAGCCACTGATGCCCTAAATCTTCGTCAAAGCGCGGATGCCAACCGACCTGCAGCTGGAACGGATCAAATGCGAATGGGAGGTCGAAGCGGTCGATCATGTGATCAAAGCGGTGTAGGAAGCGCTCAGGCAGTGTCGCCAGGCAGTTCGTGCGCTCAAGTATCGGTGGCACCGCTGTGTAGTACTGCACGGATACCGTGGTGTGTCGATAATGCCCCAGCTCTGCAAGAAAATCATCGATCCCACTGTGATAACTGCCATTAGTAGACACCAGCACATGCTCATAAGCGCAGTATTGCTCCAGCGTCATTGCAGCCGTGCCGCGAGGATGCCCCTTGCGTTGGGCCACCTGAAACCTGTCGTCGACCAGATCATGGGTGCGCAAACCAGGGGGCATGAAGGCTCGGGTGCCGATCACCAGATCGATGCGTCCGCGAGCTGTGAGATCCAGGACCTCATCCCGGGGTATCTGGAGCATGGCCAATCGAAGGCCCACATACGACTGCTTCCGAATGCGCTCGATGAGATCCAGTCCAATCGTCATCGCGGCATTGTCATTGATGGCGATCGTGAAATCGCGCTTGGCCGTGCCGGGATCGAAAGCGTAGGGCGCGTCGACAAGATCCTCAAGCCGTGTCAGCAACTCATGCAGGGGTGATTTCAGCTGCGCTGCGCGTGGCGTCAACCGCATACCTCGGCCGCGCTCGGCCGGCACCAGCAAAGGATCATCAAGCACCTGCCGCAAGCGAGCCAGTTGGGCTGAGAGTGCAGGCTGGCTGATGGCTAAGCGTCGTGCTGCACGAGTGACGTTGGCCTCTTCAAGCAGAACATCCAACGACACCAGTAGACCCATGTCGCGCTTCTTCATAACTTGAATCTATTGCTGGCTACTATCGAATATCGATTTTACAGATCCATCCCTGGCGCTGTCCAATCTCGCTGTACACCCCGCTACAGGAGAATAGTCATGCATACCTACGAAACAAAACTTGCTTTGGCCAAGCAGTTCCATGCCGCACTGAGCCGCCGCGACTGGCAGGCGATCCGTAAGCTTCTTACCGACGATGCCACCTGGGTTCTGCCCGGAGACAATCAGATCTCTGGTCCAGCGGTCGGTGCGGAAGCAGTCGTTGCCAGAGCTGAGCTAATTGCCAGCTTCGGCCTGAATTTCGAGCTCAAGCACATTCTGGTAAGCCGGGATAATGTCGCGCTCTCGCTGCATAACACTGCACGCCGGAATGACCTCGTACTGGACGAGCATCTGGCTACGGTCTGCACCTTGCGCGATGGCAAGATCGCTGCTATCGAGACCTACCTGTCCGACCTGCCGGGCATGAATGCCTTTTTTGCCAGGGACTGAAGGTTCGAGGTCAAGGCGACGCCCTCGGTCGAGAGTGGAGCTTGGCCGAGCTTCCCGATGCCCATGCCGTCATGGCCCGATCGGCGAACTCGGCCCGCCATTGCTATCGCGCCGAGTCAGGCCTGCGCTACCGGCTCCTAGGAAACCATCATGGCGTCGACTTGGTCACGTCAGCGCAGTTCACTTGCGCTACGGCCAAGATGACCATATGATTCATATATGTTTCATATACAACTAGACACATGGGTATCGTGAACATCGACGACGATCTGCATGACCAACTGCGCAAGGCCAGCGCAGTATCGTGCCGGTCGATCAACGCACAGGCAGCCTTCTGGATCAGGATCGGCATGCTGTGCGAAATGAATCCAACGCAAAGCTTCAACGATATCGTTGCCCGTGAACTGCGGGCCGCGGGCGTTGTGGCACAACCCATCAAGATGGGGGCGGCATGACCAAGCGGCCAGAAGAAATTGCGCTGATGGCAGAGTCAGGCCAGCTTTTGGCGCAGGTGTTCAGCCATCTTGATCGGCTGAACCTGATCGGCATGTCCACGATGCAGGTCAACGATCTGGTCGATGACCTCATCGTCCATGAACTCAACGCACGTCCGGCCAGCAAAGGGCAATACGGTTACGCCTACGCGCTAAACGCCTCCCGCAACCATGTGGTCTGCCACGGCGTTCCTTCCGCCGAGGACGTCCTGCAAAACGGAGACATCGTCAATTTCGACATCACGCTGGAAAAGAACGGCTACATCGCCGATTCCAGCAAGACCTATCTGGTGGGCGAGGTGTCGCAGCCGGCGCGGCGGCTCGTGCAAGTAGCTTATGAGGCGATGTGGAAAGGCATCCAGGCCGTCCACCCGGGCGCTACGCTCGGTGACGTGGGCCACGCCATCGAGCGGCATGCCCGCAGGAATGGCTATTCAATCGTTAGGGAATACTGCGGGCACGGCATCGGCCGGGAGATGCACGAGCCGCCGCAGGTGTTGCATTGGGGCAAGCCGCGAACGGGGCTAGTACTGCGCGAAGGCATGGTTTTCACCATAGAGCCGATGGTGAACCAAGGACGACGTGCCATTCGAACTGAGGACGACGGCTGGACGGTCGTCACGCGCGACGGGCAACTGTCGGCTCAGTTCGAGCATACCGTTGCCGTCACCGAGAGCGGCGTGCGTGTCTTGACACTGCGCCCGGGCGAAAAAGCGTTGCACTGATCCAGTGTGGTAGCGATACGGACTTTCGCTCAGGACCTGACTTTGCCTTCGGGTAAGAACACGCCGTTGCCGGCGTGCTCTCGGTGCGTGTCAAGGTAGTTGTCGCCTGATCTCATGCAGCTAATCGGTTACTTGTCATGCTGTCGGCTTTGCCTCGGCGCGCCCGCATCGCGGTCGGGATTAAGGGTGACGGCGCCAACGCGGCTCCAGTTGCGGGTCGGTCCGGTCCTGCGCTGCGGATGACGCTGGCGGGCAAGCTCGTATACCCATCTGCGTGCCTGCAACTGGACCTCATCCTGACCGGCATGGCGAACGGCCGGGGCCACGAAGCGCAGCCCGCTGTGCAGGTGCTCGTGGTTGTACCAGTGCACGAACTGCGCCGCCCACGTCCGTGCAACGCCCTTCGGGGGGCGAGCTTTTCGCCGCGTATTAGCTGCGAGGCGCTTCGATTGCGCACCGCCGCGATGTCCGCTTCACCCCTTCCCTCGCAGTGAACGGCAGAAATTCTCAATCAATGGAGTCAATGCATCCGGTGTTTCTAACATAGGCAAATGCCCTGCATCTGGTACTACGGTCATGACGGCTTGCGATACGCGGGGAAGTAATTCTTTCCTCAGTACCTCGGGCGAATCCACGCGATCCCGCTCGCCTGCAATAACAAGCGTAGGTACGTCGATGGCACCTACCTGTCCAGTGATGTCTTCCAAGCTGGTCGCTCTGGGCCAAGCTAGCTTGGCCGCTGGCGCGCCACGCAAGCTGTCCGCGATCACTTGTTCGCGATCCTCCGCTGACAGTGGGAGGGCCGTCAGCACGTTGTCGATAGTCGCCTCCACTGTTTCGCGATTTGCGTAGGCTCCTGCCATCATTTCGCGTGCCTCTTTCGGCAAGATCATTGGCGATGGCGGTGAAGGAGCGACGAGAACCAGCCCGACCAGTCCGACAGGCCGCCGCGACGCCATAAGCTGAGCAACCTTGCCTCCCATAGAGTGACCGATCAGAACGTAGCGCTTCGGGTGCAGCGCTGCGATCACGCCCTCCGCATCGGCTGCAAGGTCTGCCAGCCCGTAGCCCATCGAAGGCGCGTCGGATTGACCCCAGCCGCGATGATCGAGAGCAAGCGTATGGAAGTTCGGCGCCAGCCTGGAGCAGACATGCTTCCAAGTGCGAGACGAGCCGCCCCAGTAATGCAGAAAAACGAGTGACGGATCGCCTTGCCCTTGTTCCTCGACATGGATCTCTATGCCGTTCGATTCGACCTTCATTGGAACATCCTTTTGCTAAAGCCCACCGGGGATCGGCTGGCTACAGTGCTAGGCTAGACCCATTCCGTTCGGCCGATAATTGGCCTAGATTTATTACCACCTGATAATCAGGATATCGAATGAGGTGGTATGGATAGATTGCTCAGCATGGCGGTGTTCGTCTCCGCAGTCGAAGAAGGCAGCTTGGTAAGCGCCGCTCGACGGTTTGGCCTGTCACCCTCGATGGCGGGCAAGCACGTTTCCGCGATCGAGGGACAGTTGAAAGTTCGGTTGCTTCAACGCAGTACGCGCAAGTTGACGCTAACAGATGTAGGGCGGTCCTACTACACGCGATGCAAGCGCTTACTGGAAGAGTACGAGGACGCGAATCGCGAAGCCCAGGACGCGCAACAGAGTGTGCGTGGAATGTTGCGCGTGGCTGCGCCGACAACCTTTGGGGCACTGCATCTTGGTCGCGTTGTATCGAATTATCTGGCTGAATACCCCGATGTCTCGATCGAGACCACGCTGAGCGATCGCTATGTCGATCTACTGGCAGATGGCATCGACATTGCTATCCGCATCGGCCGTCTGCAAGACTCCGATCTCGTTGCTCGGCGGCTCGCCTCGTGTCGCATGATGTTCTGCGCAGCGCCATCCTTTTTGGCACGACATGGCGAGCCGAAAACCGTCGAACAGCTCCGCCAGGCACCTCGGCTTGCTTTCTCCCAGGCGGTTTCAGCCGGAGACTGGAGCGTCACGGATGCTAACGGCCAGACCCATCACATTGATGGTGCGATCCGGCTCGCTGCAAACAACATGCAGATGCTGCTAGCGGCAGCGCTGACAGGGGCGGGGGTGGTCTACGGCCCCAGCTTCGTGTTCGAGCAGTCCATCGCCAGCGGTGCGCTTCGTGTCCTGCTGGCCGACCACAAAACAACTGATTTGGCGATTCATGCCATCTATCCGAGCAAGCGGCATGTGTCGTTGAAAGTTCGCCGCTTCATCGAGCATCTGAGCATGAGCTTCGGCGACACGCAGCCATGGGATCTCATGCATAGGAGCACTACGGCTTGAGGTTGCCCCTGAGCCCTGGAATGCATAGCCCCAGCCCTGAGAATGCCGGGCGTTGGACGCGCCCCAAACGTAGCGTGGCGGTTGCCTTGCTCAAACAGCAGTCGAGCGCTTGTCTTCGTGGTGCGTCCGCTGGCCTCGCCTCTAGGCCGGCAGAAGCCCGGTTGCCCTGTAGCTCGTGATCAACGTATCGAAAAGACTTAAGTCGGAACGCCCACGTGCCATCAGCTGCGCTCCTGTGATTGCAGCATAGATGGCCTGCGCGCGTTCTTTCGCGATGTTCGGATTGACAATCCCGGCGCTCGCCAAAACCTTAGCCAGCCATGTGATATGCACATCAGAGAATGTTCGAACTTCTTGCCTCACATTCTCGGGAAGGTCATCGTATTCAGCCGTCATGAAACTGCACAGGCAGATGCGGTTGTCGTTCTCCAGCGCCTTCCTGAACATATTGGGATATCTGCGCAAGCAATCTGTGGGGTCCGGAAGCCGATTCAACAGTTCTTCCAATTGCGTCGACGAATTTTCCCAGTATCGCCTGGCAACTGCAGCAGCGAGAGCCGCCTTGCTCGGGAAATGATGGTAAAGACTTGCAGGTTTGACACCGACTTCTTCGGCCAAGCGGCGAACGCTCAAGCCACCGTAACCGTGCGCCTGGGCGATTCGTGTTGCAATGGACAAGATCTTGTCACTGGAGTTCGTGTTTCTCTGACTCTCCACGGCTGTCGCCCTCGACTTGTGTAATGACGCTCCACTGCGGTATCTTGTCTTGCGACCGTCTGGTTACGAGTACGTCGAACGGCCTACCTGCGAGCAAATGCGGGTTGGCTCTTTACGCTGGGGCGCATTTTCATCCTTTCGTACCATGCCAAGAGCGCCGTGCATTCGGCGGGTACCGCCAAGTCGACGATATCAGCGAATATCAGTCCGGCGATGACCGTAATGTCGGCCATGGAGAACGCGTCGCCGGCAACATAAGCTCGCTTGCGAAGCACATCGTCGAAATAATGCATGCCTCGCAAGGCCTTGTCGCGCTGCCTGAGTCCCCATTCCCTGTTCTGGTATTGCTCCACCAGTGGCCCCAAACCCGGCGTTCCATGGTGGAAGTAAACACTGATGGCGTCAAGCAGCTCCAGTTCGGCGCGCTTGCTCATCATGTGAATCATTCCCCTCTCGAACGCTGTGGAGCCCGTCAAAACCGGACCGCCGACAAGCGCATCGAGATACTCCGTGATGGCGGTGCACTCGGCAATGCACGTTCCATCCGCAAGCTCAAGCACCGGAACCGTTCCGGAGTAGTTTTTATCCGAGATGAACCTGGGATTCTTGTGCTCCCCCTTGCGGAGATCAACCATCACGAACTCCACGCGTGACTGGAGGTTTTTTTCTGCTAGGGCGATCCGGACACGCGTCGGGTAAGGGCCCCGAGGGAAGTCGTAGATCTTCAGCGGAAATCCCGCCTCACCATCGACTGGTCCTGCAACCGCACTCATTCGAGAACTCTCCATGTGGTGAATTCGTATCGGTCAACAACCGATAACGATCCGAGAATACCTAACGACCGTTAGTTAGAATGCTATTCCGTAGCAATGGCGATGTCAACTGCATCGCCGTCGCACCTGCCGGTCAAGCCATGTGATCGTTTGCGCTCCCCAGCGACACCTCATTCGCCTCCGACCGCTGGGTTGCATTCATGCGTGACCAAGCGCGCCGGGATGAGGTTCGTCAACGAGATTGTGCGCATCACAAATGAAGCACTGAAGTCCGCTGCCGCGGCTGTTGCTGGACTCTGGCGGCGCAACCTCGGCGAGGGCTCAAGCGCGATCTCGCCCAGCGCAGTCTGCTGCCGGGAATGGTGGAATCGGCGTTGGCGATGGAGCATTGCAACAGTGCCGATGTGTGATCCGCCTGGCATCGGCCTCTCGAGTGCGTGATCGCCTTTGGCGTCACGATGACTCCTCCCCTGGAAATGCTTATTGCTGCCTTTTGATGGCGTTTCAACTCGTCGCCAAGTATTTTGCCGTGAAGTCAAGAAACGCGCGCACTTTGGCGGACGACACCTCGCTGCGTTCCAGGTAGGTCGCGTAGATGTCGGCGTTGGGTAGCTTCCAATCCCCCAGCAATGGAATCAGTTCGCCCCGGGCCAGGTAGGGTGCGATTTCCCATGCTGAGCGGATGGCGATGCCATGGCCGTCCAGCGTCCAGCGCAGCACGGCGTTGCCATCGTTGCTCGATAGCACATTGTCGACTTTGACCGTCTCGGTGGACTTTCCGCGGCGGAAATGCCAAGCGCCGTAGGCCGCATCGTTTTCCCGAACGATCAAGCAGGCGTGACGCACCAAGTCGTGCGGAACGTTCGGCTTACCGTTCTGGGCAACATAGGCCGGCGAAGCGCATAAAAGACGGTGATTGCGCAGCAACAACCTTGCATTGATCCGGGTGCTGGGGGGATCGCCGAAGCGGATGCCGATGTCATAACCGTGTTCGCGCAGGTTCAAGGGCTGGTCGGTCAATTGCAGTTGCACCCGTATGGCGGGATAGCGGGCAACGAACGCCGAAATGGCCGGTGCCACCCGCGCACGACCGAAACCGTATGAGGCATTGACACGGAGCAGTCCGGCCGGTTCGGCATGGCCGCGGATCAGCACTTGCTCAAGTTCCTGCAATTCCCCGAGCAGGCGTGATCCCTCGGCCAGGTAGCGTTCGCCCTCCGGCGTGAGTGTCAGGCGTCGTGTCGTGCGATGGGTCAGGCGCACGCCGAGCCGCTTTTCCAAATGCGCCAGGCGCTTGCTGACCGCTGGCGGGGTGACGCCAAGTTCGCGCGCGGCCGCAGCCAAGCTGCGATGGCGCGCCACTAGGGTGAAAAGGCGGATGTCGGAGAACTCGGACATGATGCTCCAATTCGTTCTTATAAGTTATGAATTGAATAAATATAATTCAATAACGCCGTTCTGATGCAGGAATAGAATGGCCGTCGGAACATGGAGGCAAGGGATGTTCGAAGGCTTTTCCGACGTATCCGCCACGGTCGATGGCATCAAGATTCATGCGTTGATGGCCGGCACCGGGCCGGCGCTGCTTCTGCTGCATGGACACCCTCAGACACACGCGATCTGGCACAAGGTGGCTCCGACGCTGGCGCGGCAATTCACGGTTGTCGTTGCGGACCTGCGCGGCTATGGCGACAGCGGGAAGCCGCCAGGCGAGCCAGACCACGCCAACTATGCCAAGCGTCGGATGGCCTTGGACCAAGTGCGATTAATGCAGGCGCTGGGCCTGCCGACGTTCGCGGTGATCGGTCATGACCGGGGTGGTCGGGTCGCGGCGCGGATGGCGCTGGATCATCCAGATGTGGTATCCCGCCTGGTCACGCTGGATGTGGCACCCACGCTGGCGATGTACCAGCAGACCTCATTCGAATTCGCGCGCGCCTACTGGCACTGGTTCTTCCTCGTGCGACCGGCACCCTTCCCGGAGACGCTGATCCGGGCCGATCCGGATCTCTACCTGAAGCAGACCATCGGTGCCCGCAGTGCCGGCCTGAAGCCTTTCGCGCCGGAGGCCTATGCTGCCTATCTGCGTTGCCTGTCCGATCCGGCAACCGCACATGGCATCTGCGAGGACTACCGTGCCTCGGTAGGTATCGACCTCGAACACGATCAGGCCGATCTTGCCGCGGGCAAGCAGATCCAATGTCCCTTCCTGGCATTGTGGGGACGCGATGGCGTGATCGAACGCTGCTTCGACCCTCTGGCCGAGTGGCGCCGCTGGAATCCCGGCGTAAAGGGTATGGCGCTGCCCTGCGGCCACTACATCCCGGAGGAAGCACCCGAGGTGTTGCTCGATCACGTCCTCGCCTTCCTGCCTTCATGAATGTCCTCGAGCCTGCCCATGCCAGCGACGACGCTTTACCGAAAACTGGTCGATTCGCACACCGTCGAACGCCTGGATGTCGACAACGTGCTGCTATATGTCGACCTGCACATCATGAACGAATACACCAGCCCACAGGCTTTTGCAGGACTGGCGCAACGTGGATTGCGGGTGCGGCGCCCACACCAGCAAATGGGCGTGGTCGATCACGTCATCCCCACGCGCCCGGTGCCGATTGCTGCGCGCACGATCGACATTGCCCCCGCCGCACGGCAAGCGGCGAACTTTGCCGCCAACTGCGCTGAGCAGGGGATCGAGCTGTTCGACGTGCGTGATCCGATGCAAGGAATCGAGCATGTCGTCGCGCCGGAACTTGGCCTGATCCGTCCCGGCATGGTCGTGTTATGCGGCGACAGCCATACCACGACCTACGGTGCCCTCGGGGCACTCGGGTTCGGGATCGGCACGTCGGAAGTGGAGCATGTGCTTGCCACGCAGACTCTGGTGTACCGCGTGGCCAAGGACATGCGAATCCAGGTCGATGGTCGACTGCCTCTGGGGACGACGTCCAAGGACCTGATCTTGCACATCATCGCCAAGATCGGAGCACAAGGCGCGCGTGGCTATGCGGTCGAGTATGTCGGCGAAGCTATCGCCGCACTGTCCGCCGAGGCGCGCATGACCTTGTGCAACATGACCGTGGAAGCCGGTGCCCGCGCGGCGCTGATCGCGCCTGACGCGATCACATCCGACTACGTGTCCGAGCGGATCTGCGATATGGACGACGCTGCGCTGGCGGCCGCGCACACGGCATGGAAGCAACTCCGCACGGACGCATCGGCGCGTTTCGATGCCGAGCATCGATTCGATGCTTCCGAGGTCGCTCCCTATGTCACCTGGGGTACCAGTCCCGACCAGGCGCTGCCGGTGGACGGCACCGTGCCGCCGTTGAGCGATGCCGCGGGTGACATCGAGAGGGCGACTTGGCACAAGGCACTGGATTACATCGGCTTGGCGCCCGGCACGCCGATCGAAGGTATTCCGATCGACCGCGTGTTCATCGGTTCGTGTACCAACGCCCGCATCGAGGACCTGCGCGAGGCAGCTCGGGTGGTGCGGGGGCGCAAGGTTGCCCCGGGCGTGCGGGCGATGGTGGTGCCTGGCTCCGGGCTGGTCCGTGACCAGGCCGAACGCGAAGGGACCGCGCAGGTGCTGGTCGAGGCGGGATTCGAATGGCGACAACCGGGCTGTTCGATGTGCCTGGCGATGAACGACGACGTACTCGCGCCGGGCGAGCGGTGCGCCTCCACGACCAATCGCAACTTCGAGGGCCGTCAGGGCCGGGGCAGCCGCACGCATCTGATGAGTCCGGCCATGGCTGCCGCTGCCGCAATCGCCGGACGCATCGTCGACATTCGCAAGGAGTTCCGTGCATGAGCGAAACGCACCGTATCAAAGGCGTGGCGGCGCCATTGCCAATCGGCAACCTGGACACCGACCAGATCATGCCCAAGCAGTTCCTGCTGGGGATCGACAAGAGCGGATTGGCAGACGGACTGCTGCATGACCTGCGTTTCGACACCGAAGGGCGGCTTCGCCCGGACTTCGTGCTCAACCGTCCGGAATATCGCGGCGCGCGCATTCTGTTGGGCGGGGCGAACTTCGGCTGCGGATCGAGCCGGGAGCACGCGGTATGGGGATTGCAGCAGGCCGGGTTCGATGCTGTCGTCGCGCCGAGTTACGGAGAGATCTTCTATTTCAATGCGATGAACAATCGCCTGCTGCTTGTCACCTTGCCGCCGGAGCAGGTCCAGGCGTTGATGGACAGCGTGGCGCATGGCCAGGAAAAGCGCCTGACCATCGACGTGGAGAAGCAAATCGTTTCCACGCCGCAGGGCGATGAATATCCCTTCGATTTGCAACCCAGGCAGAAGCGGATGCTGGTCGATGGCTTGGACATGATCGGCATGACCTTGCGCGATGCAGCAGCCATCGACCGGTTCGAAGCTGAGCATTGGCAGGTACGTCCCTGGTGCCGTGTCGATATCGCCAGGACGCGGGCAAGAAAACGCGGTGCGGGCTTGAATTCCGTACGCAGCCAAGGACAGGCCTTGTCCTCCGAAAAGGAAAGGTAGCGATGAACATGGCGATCATGGGGAACGGATGGTTAACGTTCAGCCACTGCCTGCTTGCGGCGGCTGGGCGATGTGTATTTCACGACAGGGACACGGAACCCCCTACCGAGATGCGGCCGTGTCGGATTCGCTGATGAAGTTCATCGGCGTCTTGCCGAGCCGCCGTTTGAACATGGTGGAAAACGCGCTGGGGCTGTCGTAGCCCAGATCCAGCGCCACCTGCGTGACGGACTGCCCAGCCGATAGCCGGGGCAGCGCCGCCAGCAGGCAGGCTTGCTGCCGCCATGCCCCGAAACTCATGCCCGTCTGCTGGTGAAAGAACCGGGTGAAAGTGCGCAGGCTCTTGTGCAGCCGTTGCGCCCACATCTGCGGCGTGGCCTGGATGCTGGGCGACTTCAGGAACGCCTTGCACAGCCGTGCAAGCTGGCGGTCTTGGGGGATCGGCGCGAACAGGGGCATCGTCTGCGTCTGGCGCACTTCGTGCAGCAGCAACTGCGCCAGCGCACCGTCGCGCCCGTCCTCGTCGTACAGCGCGGGCATGTCCGCCGAGGCCAGCAGCAACTGGTGCAGCAGAGGGGAGATGACCAGCGCCTCGCAGTGATCTGCCGGGCGCGGCGCGGCAGCCGGCTCGATGTAGAGGCTGCGCGTACTCACACCCTGCATCCGCACGCGGTGGGGTTTGCCGGCGGGAATCCACACGCCGCTGTACGGTGGAATGGCCCATGCGCCATCGTCCGTTTCCACTTCCATCACCCCGCTCATGCCGTACAGCACCTGGGCGCGCCGGTGCGTATGGGTGTCGAGCAAGGTGCCCGGCGGGTAATCGGTGCCGATGGCCAGCACGGGGCGCGCCACGGCATCCACGGAGTCCAGCGGTATGTTGCGCATGGCAATGGATGGCCTAAACAAAAGGATTATTGACCAATCAGCGAGAGACAGCCAATTCGGCGCACCCTATCGTGAAGTTTCGTCCTCTCACGATGCGGTTTCCGCCATGTACTTCCTGCTTTTGTTCTTTGGTTTCCTCGCCGGGATAACGACCGTGCTGTTCGGCTTCGGCGGTGGCTTCGTCGTCGTGCCCGTGCTGTATTCCGTGCTCCTGGCTACGCATGGCGGCAGCGCCGTGGGCGACGCCGCCATGCACGTGGCCGTTGCCACGTCCACCTGCGTGATGATCTTCGGTGCGGGGCTGGCGACGATGCGCCATCACAAAGCTGGCACGGTGCCGTGGGATCAGGTGCGCCCGCTACTGGGCTACATCGCCGTGGGCGCAATACCGGGCGCGGCTGCCGCATTGGCATTGAGCGGGGACTGGGTACGCTGGGCCTTCATCTTCTACCTGGGGTTGACGATCCTCGACAGCATCCTGCGGCCGGGCTTCACCCAGGAAACGGCTGCGCGGATTCGTCCATGGGGACGGTGGATGACCGCTGCCGCAGGCACGGCGATTGGTGCGATCGCCGCCTTCCTGGGCGTGGGCGGCAGCGTGATGACCGTGCCGCTGATGCGCCGCCGCGGCGCCAGCATGACCGCTGCGACAGCAGCGGCCAACCCACTGTCGCTGCCAATGGCCGTGGTCGGCTCGGCGACTTATGCGCTGCTGGCGTGGAACGATGCACCGCTGGGTGCATGGCACGCGGGTTACATCGACTTGCGCGCTTGCGCGGTCTTGGCGGTTGGTTCATGGCTGGGTATCCGGGCCACATCGAGGTGGATTAGCCGGATTCCCGATACCATTCACGCCAAGGCATACATCACGCTGCTGTGCGTCGTTCTGCTGGTGATGCTGGTGGCTTAGTCTTCTCTGCCTCTAGCTGTGATCTCTCAGTAGGTTGTTCATCCAGGGCATCTCTGGAAGATGGGGGTTACGAAGCGAAACCAGCCCCCAGGAGCCCCGGATGAACAACCTACTGAGAGATCACAACTAGTCCACAATGCAGGTCAACGATCTGATCGTTGGCCTCATCGCCCACGAGCTCAAAGCGTTCCCGGCCAGCAAAGGGCAGTACGGGTACGTCTATGCGCTCAACGCCTCCCGCGACCGTGTGGTCTGCCGCGGCATTCCTTCCGCCGAGGACATCCAGTAGGACTGGGGACATCGTCTAGGCTCAAGTCGCAACAACCAGATACGTGGCCGTTGTCATCGCCGATATCAATCTCGGCCAGCAATCAAGCCACATCGGCGTCCGATGTGAACAGCTTGGGCCACGGGGCTGGATCGGCCCATACCCATCCACTGCACACAGTCAGCTCATGGCACGCGCGTAGGTCCGGATCAGCGAGTCGGGGCAGACAAGGAAGGTGAAAACGGGGCAGCGCGGTCTCCGGTTTGTTTGTCGTGTCAAAGCCGGGTTTCGGTTCGACTGTCACCGGATTGGCTTCCCTCCGGTGTTGTCCCATGGACTCTTGCGCTGTTCCTCATGCCGCTCGCGCTCGCCCAGCATGGATTGCTACGGCCATCGCCATTCTGGCGTTGGCCACTCGCGCCGCCGCTTCGGAAGTCTGGGTCGTTACCGACTCGCATCATCCGGTCCTTGGCCAGGCTGACCGACACCTCATCCTGGACGCGGGCGCGGTGCTCGAAGCGGAACTGGCCGCCAACTTGCCCGCCGATCAAGAACGCGCCAGCGCCATCGTCCGGCAACGCCTGAAGCAGGGCGGTACAGAACTGCAGCGAAGGATCGGCGCCGCCTACCAGGGTATTGCCGATGCCTGGAGCCTTGGCGTCACCAAGATTCCCGCCATCGTGGTGGATCGCCGATACGTGGTCTATGGCGAGACGGACGTGGCCCGTGCGGTAGCCCGCATCGACCAATACCGGAGGACGCAGCCATGACGAGGCGTCCGTTCGCGCCATCCCGGCGCCAGCGGTTGGCCATCGCAGCGCTGCTGCTGGGGTGTTCCGCATCGTCCTTTGCACTGAACACCGCCACCATCGTGGCCTCCACCCTGTCGCCGGATTGCCTGGAATACCGCGTCACCGGCATCTGCTATTGGCTCTATTGCACCTGGACGGGATGCACCGTACGCACCTCGGTCAAGGTGCGCCACTACATCCCGGATGCCGTGGTGTCGAGCTACTCGAACACCGGCGAGAACCCTTGGGTCGAGGTGCGGGCGATGAGCCTGCCGAACCCGACCGCGAAGGCCGGTGGCGACGGCACCACCAACGAGGATCACGAGAACAACCTGGCGAAGTTCAAGAACGCCGACGTCATCGGCCATCCCGGTGGCCATGTGTTCAGCCAGTTCGCCAGCGCCTTCGGCTACACCTGCGAGGGCGCCGGCACCGCCTTCATGCCCTATCTGCTGAGCACGCTCGACACGCTGGCATGGCGCTACAACATCCCCGAGGCGCTGTATCCGGAAGCACTGATTCCCGGGCGGCGCGAGATCGGCACGCGCACGGGCCTGAATCTTTGGGGCAACGTCTATCCGCGCGGCGGCTTCCTGCACCAGGTGGATGACCACAAGGCCGCGGCCGTGGTTGCCCAGCGCGCGGGTGACATCGTGACGCGCCGCAACCAGATTCACGTGTACCAGCCCTTGCTCGCCAGTTCGCGCGATGGCTACTGGCCGGCCGCCGCCCTGATGGAAACCGATGCCGCCACGGGCAAGTGGCAGGAGCTGACCCCCACACTGTCCAGCAGTTGCGCGGTATTCCCCCACGGCAATGCCAAGGCGCAGGCCCGGCAAGGCGACTACGCCTGGGCATTGTGGCGTCCCTATAGCTGCTGCCAGCGCCGCGGCCAGGTGTTCCTCGGCAGCGTCGATTTCCTGTGAGGCCCGATGCCATGACGACTCCACCGCCGAGCGCCCGTCGATTCCTGTGCACCGCATTGGCCGTTGTCGCAGCGCTGAGCTGCGCCGGCGCCGGGGCGCAGACCAGCGTCAACGAGTACGGCGTCCAGCATCAGGGCAGCGTGATCGGCGACGACGTGCTCTACAGCATTGGGGGCGGCCGCGCGGTATCCATGAGCGGTGCGGCCAACATGCACTCCATCGGTGTTGGCGTCGGCTGGAACAGCAACCTGATCTGTGGCGACATGAGCATCACCACCACGCTGCAGAACCAGTTGAACGGCATCACCAACGGCTTCCAGGCCATCATGTCCTCGGTGATCCAGAACGCCACCGCTGCCGTGGCGTCGCTGCCCGCGCTGATCATCCAGCGCGCCGATCCAGGGCTGTATAACCTGCTGACCAATGGGGTGCTGCAAGCCAGGCTGGATTTCGATCGCAGCAAGCTGACCTGCCGTGCCATCGCCAACCGCATGGCCGACATGGCGGGTGGGCAGCTCGGCTGGGACCAACTCGCCGAAGGCATGGCGCTGAAGCAGGCCGTCGCGAGCACCGATGCGGTCTCGGCGATCGACGACGCCGAGGCGAACCGTGGCAACAATGGCGTACCGTGGGTCGGCGGAGACAACGCCGGCGGCGCGGGCCAACGTCCGGTGCGCGTGGTCGGCGACGTGACCCGCGCCGGCTACAACCTGCTCAACGGCCGTGGCGTCGGCGATGCCAGTTCGATTCCGCAAGCCAGTTGCGGCGGCAACCTGGCATGCCAGACCTGGAGTTCGCCCGATGCCGCCGCGGCCTGGGCCGTTCGCGTGCTGGGCGAGCAGGAACAGCGCACCTGCGATGCATGCACCAAGACCGTCACCACGCCGGGCGTTGGCCTGACCCCGCTGATCCAGGAGGAATACGAGGACAAGCTGCAGGCCCTGCAGGAACTGGTCGCCGGCAGCCGTCCAACCACGGCGCAGAACCTGCAGGCTGCGAGCAGCGCGTCGCTGCCCATCACCCGTGGGGTGATCGAGGCCCTTCGCGACGAGACGGACCAGGACATCCTGGCTCGGCGCCTGGCCTCGGAGGTCGCGCTGGCCAGCGTGCTGGAGAAGGCGCTGCTGCTGCAACGCACGCTGCTGACCGGGCGCAAGGAGCCCAACGTGGCCGCCAACGAACTGGCCCAGAAGGCCGTCACCCACGAAAGCGACATCCTCGATCGCGAGATTCACAACCTGAAGGCAGAGCTGGAACTGCGCCGCGAACTGGCCAGCAACTCGCCAATGGCGATCATCCAGCGCCACAGCACCCGCGCCGCCGGTGCGCGTGGCATCTACGAGGGTGACCCGGTACGCAATCGGGTCGATGAACTGCAGCGGCCGCCGTCCGGCGGAAGCCATCCATGAATACCGTGGGGCGGTGCCTGCGCTGGCTGTCCAGCCGGCGTGCCATCCTGGTGCTGGTGTGGGCGGTGTCGCTACTGATCGCCGCGATCGCCGTCAATGTGGTCGGCATCCGCATCGCGGGCAGCATCGAGGGCTGGCAGCGCTGGATGGCGGCGCAATCCGGGGCCTTCCTGGTCTGGCGGTTGTTGCTCTACGCCATCACTGCCTGGGGTTGGCTCTGGATGCGCCGTCGCCTGCGCACGCGGGAACCGGAGCGCGCTGCCGGGCAGCGACTGCTGCGCGCGGAGGTTGCGTCCATCGTCGCCGTGATCGCGCTGGAAGCCAGCCTGCTGATGCAGGCACGGTAGCGCGAGGTTCGCCATGACGCTGTTCACCACCGACTACCTGGAGTACTACCTGACACTGGTGTCCTGGGTAGTCCACAACGGCATCTGGTCGGTGCTGGTCGCCAGCGGCATGTTCGCCGTCCCGTTCCTGGCGATCGTCATCCAGGAATGGTTGAAGGCCCGCGCGGAAGGCGCGGACGAAGGCAACAAGGGCGTGCTGTCCTCGGCTCGCATCGAGAACCGCGTCTTCGTCGCCATCGTGGTGATCATGTTCGCGGGCATCCCCTTCATCGACGTCGATCTCAACACCATCCGCTACGACCGGTCGCGTTCGACCCAATGTCAGGTAAGCGTCCCGGAGCCGACCGATACCGGCTGGTCGCAATCGTTCAGCACGATCAACAACCAGTCGGCGAAGGTGCCGGTGTGGTGGTTCGCCATGCACGCGATCTCGCGCGCTATCACCGGCGCCTCGGTCGCGGCCATTCCCTGCGGCACCGACCTGCGGCAGATCCGCATGGACATCGACGCGACCCGCATCGACGATCCGGTGCTGGCCCAGGAGGTCAGCGACTTTACCCGCGACTGCTATGGCCCCGCCCGCGCCAAGCTGTTCATGACCCGGCCCAGCCTGAGCGAGGAGCAGATGCACGACGTCACCTGGATCGGCTCCAGCTACTTCGTCGGCACCGCCGGCTTCTACGACAGCTACCGCTCCAGGACACCGCGCGATGCTTGGCCGTTCGACGCCACGCGCGACGCTGGGCTGGCCCAGGTGCCCGGCGGGGGCGGCTACCCGACCTGCCGGCAGTGGTGGTCCGACGGCGGCCATGGCCTGCGGGCAAGACTGCTGGCCCAGGTCGATCCCAACCTGCTGACGCGATTGGCGGGCTGGGCAGGCTTCCTGAGCCAGGCCGAGGTCAACGACTCGGTGATCCGCGCTATCGCAAGCCCTCGCCAGCAGAAGCTCAACCAGGGGGCGGTCTACACGGACTACGGTGGCCAGATCGACATGACGCTGCCCAACATCGTCACTCGTGCCGCCAGCGACGTGGGGCTGACCGTCGGATCACTGGGCTATTTCCCGGCGATGGACGTGGTGCGGCAGGCGCTGCCGATGGTGCTGTCCCTGCTCAAGATGGCGCTGGTCATCTGCATCCCGCTGGTGCTGCTAATCGGCACCTATGACCTCAAGACCATGGTCACGGTGAGCGTGGTGCAGTTCGCGCTGTTCTTCACCGAATTCTGGTTTCAGCTCGCCCGCTGGATCGACTCGACGATCCTGGATGCGCTCTACGGCTGGGGGTGGGGCTGGAACCGGCCGCACACGAACTTCGATCCGCTGGTGGGCCTCAACAACACCTTCGGAGACATGCTGTTGAACTTCGTGATGGCGACGATGTTCCTAGTGCTCCCGGCATTCTGGATTGGCGCATTGACTTGGGCTGGGATTAGGGCCGGAACTGTCGCAAATGCTTTCTCGGCAGGCACCAAAGACGCGGGCAACGCGGGCGGCAAGGGGCCAGGCGTCATGTCGAGGAAGCTGAAATGACTCAGCGATGAACGGCTTCAATCTTCTTCGCTGTACATCACGTGAGAGGTGTCGTTGTAAAGGTTTGGATCATAGCCAGGCGTTTGACGTAGTTCATCCAGACTCGCAGGAAATTGCAGGTCAAAATCGTCGTCGCCCCCCGGCGTCTGCTCCGCCATCCTGGCTGCCACAACGAGAGCGACCAGTATCAGCGCCACCCAGAATGCGACGTACAGCAACACCCCGAGGACCGCCAGCTTGATCACCCAGATCAGCACCGCTGCACCGCCCGCCGGCAGCGCCTGCGCCATCAGCCATCGATGCATCCGACGCTCGGCGCGCAGCCAACCGCGCCATACGCCGCCCAGCCAGCGGCCCAGCCGCGCTGCGGTGGTCATGCCTGCGGTGTGCTTCATGGTCGGTTACCTCATGGTCGTTCCACGATCGCTGGGCAAGGCCGTGCCGGTCTCCTTCATGCCTGCCGCGCCGCGAATGCTTCGGCGGTCATGATCAAGCCGGGAAAGTCCTCTCGCATGGCGAGAATGTCCGCATCGCCTGTGATCAACGCATCCGCCTTGCCGACATGCGCGAGCACCAGGAACACCTGGTCCTTCTCGTCGCGGCAGGCCGGCAGGTCGGGCCATGGCATCGGCAGTTCCACCACATCGGCGTAGGGCAGGAAGTCCGCCAGCAACTCCTGCTGTTCCAAGGTCGACAGCTTGAACTTGGGATAGGCCAGGACGCGCAGGAGTTCACTGGCCGTCTCCCGGCAGACCAGCGGCTGCAACTGCTGTTGCTGCCAGGCATGGCGTATCCAGGCCAGGCGTCCTGCATTGAAGACCAGCGCCGACAGCACGATGTTGGTGTCGAGCACGACCCTGCGCATCAGCGCCGCGCCCAGGCCACGGCATCCTCGACGTCCTGCTCGGTGATCCCGAGTTGCTCCAGCTTCTCGCGCACGGCCTGGGCCTTCTGAACCCGCACCGGCGTCAGGATGATCCGGCCGCCCTCGACGGTCACGTCGAAGTACTCCGCCGCATCCACGCCGGACACGGCCGCCTTGGGCAGCGTGATCTGGTTTTTCGAAGTGAGCTTGGCAAGCATGGGAAGCCTCCGTAAGTTTCAAAGGAAATCTTACTTCCTTACTTCATTCCCGACAAGCATGCCTCCGGGCGCATGGATTTCAGGACCTGCCGTGCTTTCAGCGCCGGTTGAAACTGCCTGATCCGGTGAAAACACAGTGCTTGTTCCGTCCGATCCTGGAGCGCACGGGCTCCGCATTGATTGCGGCACACGAAGCCAACTGCCCCTATACCAAAGGGCTTGTCGAAGGCCAAAGGGCTGGGGAAGGGGCAAGGGAATGGCCTCAACGGGAAAGGCCCTACCCGAAAAGGCCAAAAGGCTCCTCCGGCCAGCCCATCACCAGGATGTCGCCATGCTTTCGCTGTTCCAGCGCAAATGGGTGCCGCTGGCCAACGCCGCGGCGCCGCCTCCCGTCGAGCCTGCCAAAGGGTTGACCCGGCCGCAGTCGGCCACATCGCTGCTGGCGGAGCCGCGCCGGCAGCGATTGCTGGAACACATCTGGCAGCGCACCTCGCTGTCGCGTCGGCAGTTCCGCTCGCTGTACCTGGCGCCACTGGAGCGCTACGCCGAGCTGGTCCAGCAGTTCCCGGCCTCGGAGGCGCATCACCATGCCTGGCCGGGCGGCATGCTGGACCACGGCCTGGAGATCGTGGCCTACGCGCTCAAGCTGAGGCAGTCCCACTTGCTTCCGGCCGGCGCCTCGCCCGAGGCCCAAGCCGCGCAAGCCGAGGCCTGGACCGCCGGCACCGCCTACGCCGCGCTGCTGCACGACATTGGCAAGATCGCGGTCGACCTGCACGTCGAGCAGGCCGATGGCCTGGTCTGGCACCCCTGGCACGGGCCGCTGCGGCAACCGTACCGCTTTCGTTACCGGACGGATCGCGAGTACCGGCTGCATGGCGCCGCCACTGGGCTGCTCTACACCCGTGTGCTCGATGCCGGCATCCTCGACTGGCTGAGCGACTACCACGATCTATGGTCGGCGCTGCTCTACGTCCTGGCGGGCCAGTACGAGCATGCCGGCACGCTGGGCGAGCTGGTCGTCAAGGCCGACCAGGCATCGGTGGCCCTGGCGCTCGGCGGTGATCCGGCCAGGGCCATGGCGGCGCCGAAGCATGCGCTGCAGCGCAAGCTGCTGGATGGCCTGCGCTACCTGCTGCGCGAGGAGTTCAAGCTGAACCAGCCCGGCGGCCCGTCGGATGGATGGCTGACCCAGGACGCACTCTGGCTCGTCAGCAAGACGGTCAGCGACAAACTGCGCGCGCATCTCCTGTCGCAGGGCATCGGAGGCATCCCATCGAACAACACCGCCGTCTTCTCGGTGCTCCAGGACCATGGCATCGTGCAGCCCGCCCCGGATGGGAAGGCGATCTGGCGGGCGACCGTCACGAGCGGCACCGGCTGGTCGCACAGCTTTACCTTCCTGCGCCTGTCGCCGGCCTTGATCTGGGAGTCGGGCGAGCGTCCCGCACCGTTCGCCGGCACGGTCACGACGGAAGAGCCCCTCCCTGGCGATGAGGCAGCGCCGGGCTCCGACGGCATCCCGGCCACCTCACCGCCCCCTGGGGTGGCGGATTCCCCGGCCAGGCTCGCGGACCCGGTCTCCGATCTGCTGTCGATGCTCGATGCATCCGGCGCAGCCACCGCCGGTGCATCGTCCGCCGGCGCGGAACCGCCGTCACCATCCGCCGGAGCAACTGTGACAGTGACCCATTCGGCGCTGACCGGTCCTGCCACGATGCCGGCTCCCGCGAAGGCCACGCCGTCCGGGGAAGCCTTCATCGCCTGGCTCAGGCAAGGCATCGAGTCGCGCAAGCTCATCATCAACGATGCGAAGGCACTGGTGCATACCGTCGATGGCACGGCGTACCTGGTCAGCCCCGGCGTCTTCCAGCGATACGTGCAGGAACATCCGGAGATCCAGGCGCTGGCCCGACAGGACGATCTGCACGACTGGCAATGGGTGCAGAAGCGCTTCGAGAAGCTGGGGCTGCACCGCAAACAGGACAGCGGCCTGAACATCTGGACCTGCGATGTCACAGGACCGCGCAAGTCGCGGCGGTTGCACGGCTATCTGTTGGCGGTGCCTTCGGCATTGTTCGCGGAAGTCCCGCCGGACAACCCCTACCTGTCCCTGGCGCGCGGCTAGGAGTCTCCTCGCCACACACGGGCAGCGCACCTGCCGACCCTATGTCTTGCATCGTCGATACCCCCTCATGCTCGATGGGCGACCCAACCCTTGAAGGTGAACGCGCAATAGAAAAGGTCGATGTCCGTGAATCCAGCCTCGCGGAGCAGATCGACATCCTGCACGGGCGAAAGCACGGGCAGCCGTTCCTTGATCGCCGCGATGCTGCCTTCGGCTTGACGCACGGGTACGCCGGAAATAGCCGCGAACACCGCATTGCGCGAGAGCCATCTGTCCCGACCGGGATCTTCGCCGGGAAAGCTGTGATGCGCGACGACAAGGGGCGCACCGGGCTTGAGTCGCAGGTGCATCTGCTGCAGCGTCTTCAGGCGCTCGGCTGGCGGCAGGAAATGCAATGTCAGCAGGCAGGTCACGCCATCGAAGGGCCCCTTGGGGGCGCTGTCGATATAGCCCTCGTGCAAGCGCACGTGAGGCGCCATCGGGCCCAGGATCGTGCGGGCGAGTTCGAGCATCTCTGCGGAAGGATCGACGCCGTCGAACTGCCAGCCGGGCTGCATTTCAGCGAGGGCCTTCAGTTCCAGCCCGCCGCCGGCGCCGAGCACCAGGATGCGCGCGTCGGCCGGTGCGCGTTCGGCCAGCAGCACGCCCGCCATCCGGTGCAGGTCGCACAGGCCCGGCACGATCCTCGCGGTTCTTTCCGCATAGCCCGATACAGCCGCCGGGTCGGAGAACGACGTCATAGAGCGCGGCTTTCCGCTTGCGCTGGCTCGATCGTCTCGGGCCAAAGCAGTGATCGGTGAATGTGAAATCCCGTCATGGCCCCGTTGCCCACGGCCAGCGACACCGAATGAGGAAACCGTGCCGCGTCGCCGCAGGCAAAGACCCCAGGCACCGAGGTCTTGCTCTCGGCATTCGTGCGGATCTGGATGCCCATGGGCGTTTCTTCCAGTGCACAACCGATTGTCTCGGCCAAAGGGCTGGAGGGGGCGGTTCGCGTTACAACAAACAGGCCCGCAAAGCTCAGTCGCCTCCCATCCACCATCGTCACGTCGGCATGTCCCTCGATCCTGTCGATGCGGGCCTCGTCGATGACCACGCCTCGGCGTTCCAAAGTGGACCTGATTTCCTCGTTGAGTTCCAATGCACCGTTGACGAGCAAGGTGACATCCCCCCAATCCGTCAGCAGCTCAGCCTGATGGATGGACATCGGGCTGGCACCGACGATGCCGATGCGTCCCTGTCCAAGTTCATAGCCATGGCAGTACGGGCAGTGAAAAACCGTCTTCCCCCAGCGTTGCGCGAGTCCGTCGATGGCTGGAAGCTGGTCGGTCACCCCCGTCGCCAATAGAATGCGTCGCCCCAGGTGCGACTCGCCATCGGCCGTCGTGACGGTGAATTCGTCCGCCTGCCCGGCGACCGCTTCCACCCGACCTTCAAGCCAGGTCAGCGTTGGATAGGCCTCGAGCTGGCGGCGTGCGTTTGCAGCAATTTCACCTGGCGGCACACCATCCTGGCCGAGAAATCCGTGTGAATGGCTGGCGAAGCGGTTGCGCCGCTGGCCCGCATCGATCACCAGCACTGACCTGCGTGCGCGCACCAGTTGCAGGGTCGCGGCCATGCCTGAGTAGCTTCCGCCGACGACGATCACGTCGTGATTCATGATTTATTCCTTGAGTGTCGTAAGGCCGCATGCCGGCGTGCGAAGTCAGAGGCCAGATCGGCAAGGGTGATTTCCGAAAACCGCGTGAGCAGCAGCGCCTCGGCTTCGGCAAACGTGCCTTCGAGTGCCGCATTGACCGTCTGCTCGACCAGACACTCCGGTGTCTCGTTGCGGTTGCCGATGGCAAACGTCGCCGGCTCTCCCAGGGCTTCGTGCAACTGACGCAGGGTGACGCTGCCAAGGTCGGCGTGGATACGCCATCCTCCTGCGTGGCCTCGTTCGGAGGTGACGATTCCCGCTTGCCGCAGGTATCCCATCGTGCGTCGAACGACGACCGGGTTGGTTCCCAGGCACAGCGCCAAGGTTTCCGAGGTAACGGGTCCATCCTGCTCGGCCATGTGCAGCAGCGCATGCAGGACAGACGAGAGGCGGCTGTCTCTTTTCATGAAACAAATGATGTTACGAAAAAGGCCGCGTGTCAAATGCGAGGTGGCAATGAACACCTGGCAAGTCACAGCCTTGACGTACAAGAACGTTGTTGACACCTCACCGCCACGACGGCATGGCTATTCGGTGCCGCTCTCTTCCTCGGACAGTTGCGCCTCGGTCGCGGCCATCAGCGTCGCGGCCGAGCACCCCAGCCCCTTCGCGATCCGCAGGATCAACACCAGCGTGGGCATGTGCTCGCCGCGCTCGATCTTGCCCATGTGCGACCGGGCGATGCCCGCCTGTTCCGCGAGCACCTCCTGGGCAAGCCCCTGCGCAGTCCGTGCCTCGCGCACGGCAACGCCGAAAGCACGCGCTGGCTCGCTTTCATAGGTTCTTGTCCCTGCGGGTCTCCCGCGTTGCACCGATCGCTTCTGCATCAACAGAAGCGTCACGCGCAAAGCGAATCTAAACCACGTTAAACTTATCTCATCGACCGGTCGCGCCCGGTTTTTTCCAGTGTCGGCGTTGTGCAGGTGACACGATGATCGCTCCCGATCCCTTGAACATTGCCCTGTCGGACTGCCTGGCCTATCCCCGGTTGTCGGTGCCGATGGCGGAACATCGCCGGCGCCATCCGAACCACCCCATTCGCCTTCATGAAGAACGCCTGGAGGATCTGCATCGAGGACTGCTCACGGGGGCCTTCGAGGCAGGCCTCTGCCAGTCGCCCGCAGCACCTGAAGGCATCGATGTCCGCCCCGTCTGGCGCGACGCGCTGGCATTGGCCGTGTCGGCCCATCACCCCTTGCTGGCCTTTGCGTCAGTGTCCCTGGAGCAGGCGGCCGACCACCCTTGGATCGCCCTGGATGGGCGCGGCTGTGTGGGCTACTGCGGGCAGATCGACTCACTGCTGACGGCGGCCGGCGTCGTTCCCTCGGCCGTCACGACGGCCACATCGTTCGGGTTGATGATGACCTTGGTGGCCGCCGGCTACGGCGTCTGCCTCGCACCCGCCGCCCGCATCGAGGGTCATCGTTCCCTTGGCGTTGTCCAGCGTCCCTTGCAAGAGGGCGCGCTGACGCTCACCACGTACTTCCTGAGCCGTCGTAGTACGGACAGCACCCACCTGGAGCCGTTTTTCCAAGCGCTCCAGGCAAGCGCCTGACCGAACCTCGGCGCGACCCTGGCTTGATCAATCTCCGGCTGTCGCTTCGGCGGCATCGGCAGCGACGGCTTCGCGCACCAGCCGCTGCACGCTTTGCCGGACCGGCTCAGGGAACTCGGTCGTCACGACTGGCTCGCTCGCCTGCGTGCACTGTGCGGCCACCAGCCGCGCGGCAAGGTGCAGGTTCGTTGGGTTGACGGCTTCGATGGCCGGCCGTGTCCCGAGCGCCTCGTACGAGCGCAGGAGTGCGTGGTAGATGTCCCAGGTGTCGATGCCCCGTGGCAGTTGCTTCAGCACGGACTGGACCAGCCTGCGCTTGAGCGGATCGAGCTGCCAGTCTGGCACTCGCTGCCCGCGATGCCCCATGTGGATCGACAGCAGGTTGCCGGCCTGGATCTCGTAGGTGATCCAGCGGCGCGACTTGCCCGCGAGCCTGGCGTAGTCCGCCACTGAGAGGTTGTGCGGCGCCTCGAAGGTCTCCAGCACTTGCTGGCGTTCGCGCTGCACCTCCGACAGGCGCGGCCGTGCGTACTCGGGCATGCGCACGGCCGA